>JANYEL010000226.1 GCA_025363155.1 Moraxellaceae bacterium | reverse complement strand
AAAAAAGTCGATTTAGACTCATACCACCTTCGATTTAGAGCGAAAAATGAACCAACCCACTCATATAACTGTACCGATTATTGGCCATGTGCATACGCCCTTCGTAGAGAAGTTTGGTGTGCCGCGTCAACCGAATTTGGTTGATGTAGAAGGCGTGATTGAGTTTGTACCACCTTATGATCAACCTGCGGCATTTGAAGGGTTGGAAGGATTTAGTCATCTATGGCTCATTTGGCAGTTTCATCAGAATCGTGAATTGAAGTCGCTGACCAAGCCTGATGATTCCTCGGCCACAAAACTCGCACCAACGCCCGAATCTTTTCGTGCGCAAATCCGTCCACCGCGTTTGGGTGGCAATGAAAAAATTGGCGTGTTTGCCTCACGCAGTATGTATCGTCCAGCGCCGCTTGGTTTGTCTGCAGTCAAATTAGATCGAATCGAAGTGGTTGATGGTCGGGTGCGTTTGCATATTATTGGGCCAGATTTAGTTGATGGCACACCATTGATCGATTTAAAACCATATATTGCTTATAGCGATGCGATTTCAACCGCGGTCAGTGGTTTTGCAGTAGAAGCGCCGGAGGTGCATCCTGTATATTGGACACGTGCGGCGTTGTGGCAGAAGCATCAGCTGATTTCGCTCGGTGTTTTGAGTAATCATCAGTTGCCTTTGATTGAGGGCTTGCTGGCACTGGATCCACGTCCTGCTTACCAAGATGATGCATTACGCGATTATGGAATGTCTTATGATCGGGTGAATGTTCGTTTTGGCGTACAGTCAGGTGAAATTTGGATTAAAGAATTAACTGCGCGTTAGACCGATTTTAAAAAGTGGTTAAAAAACTACACTTGTTTAGAAATTGGAAAGAATGGTTTTGCAAAAAAATGACATGGAATGTATGAGATGACGGCGAAGAAGAAATTTTCAATTCAGGTCGATGTGCGTTGGTGTTTAGATCAGTTAATGGCTGATGGTCGCATTACGCAACGGGATGTGAATTTAGTCACGACAACTGCCAGACGCAAAGAGCAGATGCATTGGCATCCGCTTCTCATTATTGCTGATTTTGGCTTAACTGATTTATTGCCGCCGACTCCAAACTTACCGCCTAAGCTCAATATTGAAATTCTGACGCAATGGCTAGCTAAAAAAGCTGATTTGCCTGTTTATCGTGTTGACCCGTTGAAAGTAAACGTGCCTGCTGTGACTGCAGTCATGTCACTTGAATTTGCGGAACGCCATCAAATTTTGGCAGTTGCCGTCGATGCAGAGACGATCACAATTGGCAGTGATCAGCCTTTCTATGATGACTGGTTAGAGAATCTCGCGCATACCCTCAAGCCGCGTAAAATTAAACGGGTGATGTTGAATCCACAGCAGTTGGTGCGTTATTTAGGTGAGTTTTATCAGGTCACGCGCGCGATTGCGGGTGCGCAAGGCAGTGGTGGTTCGGAAGCAGCGGCTAAAGGTGTAGAGGCATTACTTCAGCTTGGAGATGTGCAAAATCCTGATGCGAATGATCAACATATCGTGCGTATCGTTGATTGGTTGTTGCAATATGCCTTTGATCAGCGCGCCAGTGATATTCACCTTGAGCCACGTCGTGAGGCTGGTCGTGTACGTTTTCGGATTGATGGCGTGCTGCATACGGTGTATGACATGCCAGGACCCATTCTTTTAGCGGTTATATCGCGAATAAAGATCATGGGGCGTTTAAACGTTGCTGAAAAACGTAAGCCACAAGACGGTCGCCTGAAAACAAGGACACCAAAAGGCTTAGAAACCGAATTGCGTTTATCGACATTGCCGACGGCATTCGGTGAAAAGATGGTCATGCGGATTTTTGATCCCGAAGTATTGGTACGCTCATTTGAACAGCTTGGTTTGACGGGTGATGATCTTGCCAAATGGAAGCAAATGGCTTCCCATTCAAATGGCATTATTCTGGTCACAGGCCCTACTGGATCAGGAAAAACCACAACGCTTTATTCAACGTTAAAACAACTGGCAACTGATCAAGTCAATGTCTGTACGATTGAAGATCCAATTGAAATGATCGAACCAAGTTTTAATCAGATGCAAGTACAGAGCATGATTGAACTCGGTTTTGCCGAAGGTGTGCGTGCTTTGATGCGTCAAGACCCTGATATTATTATGGTGGGTGAGGTGCGTGACCATGAAACTGCTGATATGGCAATTCAGGCAGCACTGACAGGTCATTTAGTATTATCAACACTCCATACCAATGATGCCCCAAGTTCTTTGACTCGACTGCATGATTTAGGCGTGCAGCCCTTCTTAACTGCGGCAACAATTTTGGGTGTGATGGCGCAACGTTTGGTGCGGACGTTATGTCCAGATTGTAAAACCCAAGTTCCGACTGATGTTGAAGTCTGGAATAAGCTTGTTAGTCCGTGGAAGAGTGAACCTCCTGCTAAAGTCTATCAAGCTGTTGGTTGTGATCTGTGCCGTGGCACAGGATATCGTGGACGTATGGGTGTCTATGAAATTCTTATTCTTTCCACGGAAATGAAACGAATCATTGGTGATGGTGGTTCGTTAACGCAGATTAAACAACAAGCGTATCGTGAAGGACTTCAACCGCTACGATTGGCGGGCGCGCGCCGTATTGCTGAAGGACAAACGACGCTTGAAGAAGTCATGCGCGTTGTGCCATTGACATAAAACAATATGATTTAATGGGTTGTTTGATTGGTTAAGTGATAATAGAGGATAGATCTTTGTTTGATTATTTGGTGTTTATTGGTCGTTTTCAACCGTTTCATGTTGGGCATTTGGCGGTCATCAAGACGGCATTGGCACAAAGTAAGCATGTCATTTTATTGATCGGTTCGGCAAAACAACCGCGCAGCACACGTAATGCGTTCAATTTTGATGAACGTATGCAAATGGTCTTATCTGCATTTAGTGCTGAAGATGCTGCGCGGATTCGTTGCGTTCCCTTAGTTGATGTTCTTTACAATGATGCACGTTGGGTGACATCAGTTGAGCAAGCCGTTCAATCCGTTACTGGAACTAATCCAACTTTAAAAATTGGGTTAGTTGGGCATTATAAAGATCGGACTTCTTATTATTTATCACTTTTTCCGAACTGGGAGCCAGTTTCTGTTCCGAGTTATCGCGGAATATCTGCAACACCGATCCGCGACGCGTATTTATTAGGTCAACTGCCGTTACTGGATGTCGTGCCGAGTAGTACGTTGACCGTTCTTCAAACATTTATGCAGTCAGTTGAATACCAAAAGCTGCAAGAAGAGGCGCACTATATTGTCGATTACAAAAAGTCATGGGGATCCGCGCCTTTTCCGCCAACATTTGTAACTGTAGATGCTATCGTTATTCACTCAAATCATGTTTTATTGATTGAGCGCGGCGGAATGCCTGGTCGAGGACTGTATGCGTTACCTGGCGGTTTTCTTGACCCTGATGAAACGTTATTTAATGCCTGCTTACGCGAGTTACGCGAGGAGACTAATGTCTCTTTATCCGATGCAGATTGGCGAGCTGCCTATAAGACGCAACAAACTTTTGATGACCCGAATCGTTCTGTGCGAGGGCGTTCAATTACACAAGGGTTTTATTTCCAACTCAACGATGAATTGCCGTTGCCGCAAGTTCTTGGTGGCGATGATGCAAAGCGTGCATTTTGGGTGCCGTTAAATGAGCTGAGCTCAGAACAAATGTTTGAAGATCATTATGCAATTATTCAAGAACTCACCATATTGCCTTCGTAAGATTCCCACAGTTGACCTTAGCGTCCAAAAGTAACCCATGTGTGGTCAATATTTAGTTGGATAATTTATGCAAATATAAATTTCTCCATGATTTCACATATGTGAAGTGGTTGTGATGAGGGAAAAACCATTGTTTTCCAAACTTTACTTAAGGGAATTGAGTAATCATCTAATTATTAAGTTAATAAATAAATTTATTTATATAAAACAAATAATAACTGTATTGCTCCTCACATTGCTTATGATTACTTCAAGTCATGCTACTAATAATTGGCGTGATGAGCTGCCTAACGCCAGAGTTTTAGGTAGTGGCGATTTTCATTGGTTCGGATTCAAAATTTACAATGCGAAACTGTGGAGTCAAACAACGTCATTGGATATGAATCGGCCATTTGCGTTAGAGCTGACCTATAATCGCAGTATCAGTCGCCGATTACTTGTAAAAACGGTCATGAGTGAAATGAAAAGATTAAACGGTAATGACGTGACTGCAGTTAAAATCCAAGATTGGCAAAATAAGTTGACCCTTGCCATTCCTGATATATCACCTGGCGATGAGTTGATTGGCGTTTTCTTGCCAACTCAAGGATTCCGTCTTTATAGTAAACATGGTCTGGCTGCTGACATTCGAGATCCCGAACTTGCGCATTACTTTTTCGGAGTTTGGCTTGATAAGCAAGCAAAAGATAAAGTGCTCCGGTCAAAATTATTTGGTATAACGCCATAATAAAAATAGATTTAAAGCGTTCAAATTCAGTTTTTGGTTAAAGTCTTCACCAAAAATTGCTTTCGTAACCAACGAATTGGTAAGCCAATAACGGGTAATTTTGCAAACAACTCTTCGGCAGCATCCCAATAGTCTCGGTGTTCAAAAACTAATCCTTCCTCATCAAACTTGAGGTGCGATCCCCCGACAACACTGTACATTTTATTTTTAAGTGTGAATTCAAACGTCCATGTCACAAAGGCTTGCCGATCTTGTGCAATTTTCTCTTGAATAATAAAGCGCGGATTTTCTGTGGTTTCGAACATATGTGCGAAAATGGCTTCAATCGCATCAATGTCATGTACATCGTTAAATGGATCTTTGAAATGTGCGTTAGGTAGATAAAAAAGCCGTGCATCTTTGACCGTGTCTACGGTGAGCGTGCTGTACCAATTTAATAAATTATCTAAGTGATTCATGATGTTTTTAGAAAACGCTCCAATAAAAAGAATCGCCAGCGATAAGGTAAAAGTTGTAGTAGCTTCATCACCTGCGTAAATCGGCGAGGGAAATGGATTTCAAAACGTCCAGCGCTCATGCCTTGCCAAATCGCGGCGGCTGCCTGTTCAGGTGTTTGGAGTGCGGGCATCGTAAACGTATTTCGATCAGTCAAAGGTGTCTTCACAAACCCAGGATTAATCAAATATACATTTAAACCTTTTGGATGTAAGTCACTATAAAGGATTTCGGTGAGATTAATGAGCGCAGCTTTAGTTGGGCCATAGACGCTGGCATTGGGTAATCCAAAATAGCCTGCCACACTCGCAATCACCGCGATGCCGCCACCTCCTTGCGCCACCATATCGGGGAGTACGGTCGCAAGACCCGTATATACAGCACCCAGATTCGTTCTTAATGTTCGATCAGCGGATGTGGCGTTAATTTCCCAGCTTAGCTCAGGTTGATAGGTTGCTGCACAAAAGATAATGAGGTCAATTTTCGCTAAGTGTTGCTGAGTTTGTTGATAAGCCGTCGTCCAAGCCGCTTGATTGGTGACATCAAAAGGAACGACATAGGCACATGTTGACGACTGCGCAACTAGTTGCAATTGCGCTGCATTGCGAGCTGATAATACGACATGTGCGCCAGCCTTAAGCGCCTGTTCAGCAAGTGCTGCACCAATGCCACTGGATGCACCAATGATCCAAATACGCTGATTTTTCCAATCAGAAATTGGTTTATTCATAGGACTAAACATAGTTAAGACCTCTTCTTAAAGAACAGCGTTACTTGCCCAACTTCAAATCCAAACTTACTCATACTTGCTCGATTGAGCATTGATTGGTCGTCAACTAAGTACATCCAATCATCCATGTGCACTTCATAGGTTGTGCCATCGATGGGAAGTAATAATGTGTATTTCCAATGCAATGCATTGCCTGCAACCACGCCAATGGCTACATCCTTCACATCCGCTGCTGTGCCATGCCATGTGCCATCAGGCTGATGAATCAGTGTCCATATTCGTTGTTGTGTACTGCCATCGTCATATTTGAAATGTTCATCGAGTAATAATTTATTGTCATGTTGTGTGCCGAGCATTTCGACATGGAAACGTTTTACGACTTCACCATTACGCTTTTGGAACATGCCCCAAGCATCGGTTGTTCCTGTGAAATATTGAGGTAAATTGAGTTTAGGTTCTGCGTTCTGATAGAGCCGTACATCTGGCGATGCACACGCAGTTAATCCACAATAAAGTATGGCCAGTAGAAACTTTTTCATGATGGTGTGACCTCGAGTTGTTGACTTGATCTCATTAATAACAACAATGCGATCAACTTAAACCCACAGGGTACGCCTGCGTAAATCCAAGCCAGCAATGCGCCGCTAGCATGACCGGGTTGATAATCAAATTGTGCGAGTAGGGGTAACGCCAATCCAGAAAATGCTAATGCGAGCTTTCCAAGTAGCGTCCAGATTCCGTAATACAGTGCAGGCGGCTCATCTTGAGCAATGACTTTCGCCAGTAAAACGGGTGGGAGGGCTAGATCTGCCCCAAGTGAAAGTCCAGCGGCAAGGCACACCAGAAAATAAGCAGCGATATCACCAGATTGAAGGAGTGACGCACTAAAGAATGCTGTAATTGCAAGCAGCATCCCGATGCGCCAACTCGATATCACGCCTATGCGATTCGCCAACTTCACCCAAATAGGTAGACCAATTGCGCCAGCGATAAAGTAAGTTGCTAAAAATGCGCCTGCATAATTCGGTGCTTGGATGCGATCATTAATAAAAAATAATACCAATGTCGCAGGAATAGAAATCGACAAAGCGTTCAAAAAATAAGGGGGAAGTAGTAGTCGAAACGCCTGATTTTTTGACATCTGTTGATAGGTGTTTTTTAAGTTAAGTATTGAGGTCTGAGTCCGTTGCCACGCTGGTGCAGCACGCAACAAAGCAAGCATTGCTAACATTAATATCAAGGCAAAACCTAAGCTATACCAGCCCATATTTGAGGCTACATCACCTCGCGACCCAGCCATAATCATGCTAGGGATGACACTGGCAACTATCACGCCGACCAGTCCTGCGCCTTCACGCCACGCCGCCGCGCCTAATAAAACGCCATCACCAGATGATTGCGAAGCCTGTATTCGTGCGCCCCATGCAAGATAAGTGATATTGAGCGTGCTATGCGCGATGTAGGCAAGAATGAGCATCAATCCAAGCCATAGCGCTAAACCACCGCCTGTGACGGGAGGAAGCCATAATCCGAAAAATGCGAATGCAAGAACCGTCGCTGCAATAATCAATACTGTATTCAACCCGCCGCGCAATCGATCAATCCATCTGCCCAATAACGGATCTTGCACAGTATCAATGAGCCGTGCCAAAAATAGCACCCAGCCAGTGGTTGCTAAACTTAGTCCCAATTGAGAGGTGTAATAGACAGGAACTTGAACGTAAACGGGGAGCGCCACCATAGCCAAAGGCAAACCAAGCAAGCCATAGGCTGCATAGCCCAAAGTCTGATGATTTGACGTGGTAATGGCGAACGTTTTCATTTTTCAGTCCCTAACAATTGCGCGCGTAGCCCACTATCTTTAGTGCGTGGATCTAACCAAATCGCAAAGAAGGCGCGCGCGAGTTCAGGATCTTGAATATCCGCTAGCAGACCTTGTTTGTTATAAACACGATAGCCTTGTTCAGGTAAGTAGACGCCGATCAGCTCATCGCCTGACGATACATCTGGACTCGCAGGAATGAGTTCTTTTTCCCAAGACGCCAGTTTTTCAGCACTAATCTGATTGCCGTTTAATCGTTTAATTTCATCAATGGTTGTTTTTATAAACTGCTTGTGACTGATACTACGGTTGTAGGTAAGCTCAAGTGCAAATTTGGCGTTTGCATTGAAACGCGCATTTTCGCTCCAAAGTTTTGCACTATAAATCTTAAGTCCAAACCAACGGAAATGACCACTACCGACCAGTGTTGCATTCGGTAGTTCATCACGCCAGCTTGCGGCATAACTTGGCATAATCATCACTCCCGAGATAAAGAACACGGCCATAAATGGCTTCGCATTGCGAGCGAGTTCTGCTAATCCTGCACGTTTTGCTGGGTGGTTATTAAGATTTTTGGAGTAAGAATTGGAAGACATTCGTTTTCTCCTCATCGAATCCAGCTTCACAATATGCAAAGTAAAGTTGCCAAATTCGCATAAACCGCTCATCAAATCCTTGCCGCGTAATGGCGTGATTTTCTTCTTGAAACTTCTGACTCCAGCGGCGCAATGTTTCCGCATAGTCTTTACCAAACGCATATTGGTCTAAGACCTTGAAATTAGCTTTTATGGCTTTTGCACAGAAGCGTTCTGGGCTAGGTAACATGCCGCCTGGGAAAATATACTGCTGTATGAAATCGGTATTGCTGCGATAACGTTCAAAGTTACGCTCATCAATCGTGATGGATTGAACCAATGCTTTGCCATTGGTTTTAAGTCGATCAGTAAGAATACTGAAAAATTCAGGCCAGAAGCGTTCGCCAACGGCTTCAAACATTTCAATCGAGACGATCGCATCGTATTCACCTTGCAAATCACGATAGTCGCGTAATTCAAGTTGAGCGAGATATTGCAGGTTGTTTTCGGCGATTCTTTTTTGCGCTATTTCTAGTTGGGCTTGTGAAATAGTCACACCATGAACATGGATCTCGAGCTTTGCGGCATGTTCTGCAAATCCGCCCCAGCCACAACCGATTTCCAGAACCTTATCACCAGCCTGTAAACCGAGTTCGTCGATAATCCGTTGGTATTTCCGCGTTTGGGCTTGCTGCAATAACTGGCTGTAGTCACCCTCAAAAATAGCACTTGAATAGGTCAGACTTTTATCGAGCCACAAGTTATAGAAATCATTACCAATGTCATAATGGGCATGGATATTTCGCTGACTTCCTTTACGAGTGTTAGGTCGTAATACATGCTTTAAGCGATACCATAAAGTCGTGAGACGACCACCAAAGACTACACGATCGAGCACGGCTTCATTTTTTATGGCGAGGCGAAGCAATGCCGTGAGATCAGGACTATCGATCCAGTCCGCTTCATAGCTTTCGGCAAAACCAATATCCCCCGCGCGAATAATACGACCACATGCGCGCCAGTCTTTAATTTGCAGTGTGGCACTCAGCGGTTGATGCAGTTCACCAAAAGTTAATGACTGACCTTCAGGGGTAATCACTTGAAAATGTCCCACACGGACGCGTGCGATCAATTTCAGGAAAAGCTTAGCCGAAGCGGGTAGGCTTCGATAAGAAGGTAGTGATGTTATTGTCTGGCTCATGATGTTTTTCTACTCCTCTTTAAGGGCTTAGTTTTGGCTAGGTCGTTCAGGTTTAGTGAAAAATGGAACGCGTTTGCTCCAGAGCCTGAATGCTTGCCAAAGAATACGAAATACGATGCTGATCGTTAGAAACGGCTGGGATGAAACGGCAAGGAATATTTTTTGATTCGTAAAAGGCTCTGAGTGACCGCTGATCGCAGTTTTGATGAGAAGGCCATCATCGTAATAATCAATGCTAGTGAGGGTGGTATTGGCAGTATCCCGAAAGCGAAAACGATAAAACCCACGGACCTCGCAAAATGGAGAAACATGCAAACGCTTCAAACATTCAACAGGTGTGTTTTCATTAATAATTTGATTGTCTGGTGCGGATATTAAATAACTGTGCGTTTCGCCAAATGTATTATTCACTTCAGCTAAGACGGCTCGCAAGTCACCTTGTTTATCGTAGCAATACCAGAAGCTGACTGGGTTGAATACAAAACCAAAGAGCCGTGGGAATGTTTGCAACCACACTTCGCCATCCGCTTTAATATTTGCATCGAGCAGTAGTTTTGAAATCCATTCTTTAAGATTCGAGCCATCGCGAGGACCGTAATCACGGGTATAGAGAGCGGCAAGTCGCCATCGATTGATGCCAAACCAAAATGAGTTTAGCTCGGCTAAACGCTCTAAATTGACTCGTAGGAAAAACACAGGATATACAAATTTATTCCGCGCTGGACGTAAGCGCTCATGGATGACTTGACCTCGAATTAGCAGCGCTGGAGCTTGCATAAGTCACACCTTCGCCCAATGAGGCGCAAGATTAAAGTCGGCTGCGATACGAATGGCTGACTTGAGTCCATCTTCATGGAAGCCATAACCCGTCCAAGCACCTGCAAACCATACCCGATTTTGACCTTGGATCGTGGAGAGTTTTTCCTGCGCTTTAATGGCAGCATGGTCAAAAATAGGATGTTCATATTCAAATTGAGCAAGAACTGACTCTGGAGCAGGCGGAGTAAATGGATTCAATGTTAAAATAACGGGCGTCTTGAACGGTAAATTCTGCAATTGATTGAGCCAGTAGCTGACACAGACTGGTCTTTGTCCATCAACCGCAGCTCCTCCCAAATAGTTCCAAGCCGACCATACTTTTTTATTCTGAGGCATTTGCTCGATATCAGTATGCAGATATGCCGTGTTCGGTTGATAGCGGATGCGAGACAAAATTTCACGTTCACGACCACTTGCATCTGATAGTAAACTTAAACTTTGTGGTGCATGAGTGGCTAATACGACGGAATCAAATACCTCGTCACCGATATCACTGTTGACTAAAATGCCTTCATCGGTACGTTTGATAAAGTGGACAGGATTATTTAATCGGATATCGGCAAGCTGATCAGTAATCTTTTGCACATAACTGCGCCCACCGCCATGAACCGTATGCCATTGTGGGCGATCATTGACTTGTAATAGCGCATGATTTAAACAGAAGCGTAGAAATGTGCTAGCAGGGAACTCTAAAATATCTTTTGGTGAGCTCGACCAAATGGCGGCTGCCATAGGGAGTAAATAGGCATCGCGAAACATCGCACCATAATGGCCATACTCGATAAGCTGTCCGAGCGTTAAGCGTTCTTGATTGCTTAATGTGAGATTGTCTTTTGCACTTCGATTAAAGCGAATAATATCGAACAGCATGGATAAGAATGCTGGAGAGAAAAGACGTCGACGTTGTGCGAAAACTGTATTGAGATTGGTACCCGCCCATTCGAGTTGATCACGACCTAGAGAAACACCAAACGACATATCACTGGCGTAGCTCTTCACATCAAGTTCAGCGAGCAATGCGATGAAGTTTGGATAAGTCAGTTCATTAAATACTAAGAAGCCTGTGTCGACAGCGTGATTTTGGTTTTCGATAGTGATATCAACGGTGTTTGTATGACCGCCTAAATAGCTATTTTTTTCAAATAATACAACATCATGTTCACGGCTTAAGAAGTAAGCAGTTGCGAGACCAGAAATTCCTGAGCCGATCACCGCGATACGTTGCCGTGTGTTATTCATGCTATCACCTGAAGCTTCTTCGATTGAGTTGTATTCAATTACATCTACCAGTGTTAACATTACTACTAATCATGAATAAAAGCTACTACATAGTATTGGAAATTTACTGATGAGTATTCTGAGCAAACTGAGTTTTAAAGACCAAGCCTTTAAGCTACGTGAAAGTGCAATTCTTGACGCGGCGACAATAATCTTAGGCAATAAAGGCTATGACTTGATGACCATGGATGATGTCGCCAGTAACGTTGGTATTTCTAAACCAAGTCTGTATAAACACTTCAAATCTAAAGAAGAGTTAGTTGGCGAAGCGTTAATTCGCCTCATTGACGGTGCGATTGATTTTTTGGCAGACTTGGACGCAGCGTTAAGTCCGTTGGAAAAACTAACTGCATTATTAGAATGGGCTTTACGCGTCAGATTGGATGGAGGAATCCCATTTTTACCATCAACGAGCGCGCATGTACGTGAAATGTTGATGCGCAATCTGAAATATATTGCACGAATTTTTAAGTTAAATAATCAAATTGAAGGGCTCGTTGTTGCTGCCCAAAAGAATGGTGAACTCAGTGCATCACTGCCGACCAATGTGATTTTATTCAGCTACTACGCACGTACTTGTGATCCGACAGTGGAGTATCTGCAAATATTTAGCAAAATGAGCAAAGACGAAATTGTGTCAAATATGTTGCATGTAACGTTCAGTGGATTTAAGCCAGAATAATAGCGTTATGGTTGTTTTTAATGAGTTTGTTAATCTATTTTTAGTGTTATAGAGCAAATCAAGAATAGAGAGCGGTGCAAGACTTATCTTATTAAAGCTGATTAGGACAAAGTGACTTATAAAGATGCACTTTGTCCTAATCAGATGATCATGTACATATTAGCTATCAAAGACCATGTCTTCACTTGGCATTTGTAGATAATAACCTTGTAAATAACGCGCACCAATAGACCATGCTTTAGACATTGCAACGGGTGTTTCAATGTAGGCAATCAACACTTGCGACTGATGTCTAATGATTTCGCTGGTGAGTTTTTTGACTGCTTGGAAGTTTTCTTCATTGCCAAGATCTTGAACAAATGATTTATCGATT
The DNA here is from genome assembly GCA_025363155.1 of Moraxellaceae bacterium. Taxonomy (GTDB): domain Bacteria; phylum Pseudomonadota; class Gammaproteobacteria; order Pseudomonadales; family Moraxellaceae; genus Aquirhabdus. The sequence continues at coordinate 35,369 of JANYEL010000226.1, read as the reverse complement.
TTGACCAAATCAACTTTCAAATGATCTAATAAACTCATCGCGTTGAGCGATGCGCCAAAATTATTGATTGCAACCTGACAGCCATTTTCATGGAATTGTTGAATGTTGCTACGAGCCAGTTCTAGATAGCTAATGGCATCATTTTCATTAAACTGTAAGGTTAGAGGCTTGTTATCACCTTTACTAATTGCGGTTGCAAGTTTGCCGACCAAGACTGGTAAGCTCGTATCTTGTAATGAGTCTGCACTGAGATTAATCAAAAGGCGCGTATTTGGATGGGTTGCTTGTTGTGACTTAAGCCGCTTACAGGCGTTGAGTAATATCCAACGATCAAGACGACTTTCCATACCGAATCGATGTGCGACTGGCATGAACTGTTCAGGCATCATCGTTTCGCCGTTCGCAAGTGGAAGGCGAGCGTAGACTTCAAACAGTGGTGCTGCTTCATTGTTCGTATCGTAAACTGATTGGAACATCAGCTTGAATGTGCCTTTTTCTAAGGCATCTTCAAGAAGTTCGCGTAGCGCTTGGTCTGATTCGGTCGCATTTTCCGCAGGGTTGTACAGGTTGATACCATTCCCCAACCCTTGATTCTGAATTTTGACTTTATCAGCAGCATTAAATGCACGTGACAGAATTTCTTCACTGCTTGGTGAGGTTTCACCAATCATCGCGATGCCGATACTGACTGTCGTCTGAACCGTGCGAGCACCAACACTGATTAATGTTTTGGCTATCTGCTCGGTTGTCTTTTGAGCAATTTTGCTAATACTTTCAGAAGAAGTATTCGTGACCAGTGTTGCAAAAGTTGAATCACCAAAGCGATATGTGTGTGCGCCAGAGAATTGGGCTTTCAATGTTTCACTGATTTTAATAACAGTTGCATCACTACCCGCCAGACCTGCGCTAGCATTTATTTGTCCAATATTATCAATACTGGTAAACAACAAAGCATGTTGTTGTTTTGATTTAATAGCCGCATCTCGAGTTGACTCTAAATCATCTTCGAGTGCGCGACGATTACCAAGATTAGTTAACGCATCAAGACGTTCAACAGCTGCGAGCTGCGCTTCAAGATGGCTTGTATCTGCGACAGCTTGATGCTGAATAATGACTTGAATACAGGGTTCGCCTTCGAAACTGGCTGGCGCGAGTTGTAGCATCGCTTCAAAACGGCTTTTGTCGGCACGAATACCACTGAAGTTAAAGTCCGCCTCGTTGCGACCCGTTTTGCTGTAAGTTTTAATAAATTCTTTAAATTCTTGTAAGTCTTTACTATCAACGAGATCAATAACAGGCATGCCCATTAATTCATCGATAGACTCATAACCAAATAATTCTAAATAAGATTCGTTGGCGTAAATATGGACGCCTTCATCGATATAAGAGACCGCTGTGCGAGAGTTCTTCAGGAGAAGTTGGCTGCGTCGTTCTGCATCACCCAACATCATTTCAGCATTACGTTTAGAGCGACGATGTTCTAAATTAGACAACTCACGTCTTACGCAGTGCGACAATTGTAAAGGGCGATTGATCGGTAAAACATCGACTGCACCTGCGCTGTAAGCTTTTAAAACAGGCGCTGAGGGGTCTTCGCTGGTATTTGGGTCAAAAGCCTTGAGGTCATTGAGGAGTAAGATCAATGGCAGATCTTGACCATTGCTTTGGATAAGGCGAAGAACATCTTCGTATGCGATATCATAGCCAGCAATAAACAGAATAATGTCCCAAACATGGCGTAATGCCTTTTCAAGCTCTTCTTTATCATCCAGAACTTGTAAGCGAGACGCAACACCTAGGGATTTAAGTTGATTTGTTAATGCTTCAGCAATCGCAGGCGACTCGTCCACTACTAGCAAACGTAAACTTTCACTCTTATTGCTCATCAATTTATAACCTTTGATTTCATATCTGAGGTTGTTCGAGTTTGCTATCGCAGCATACTTAAACAAACGTCTCCCTGACATTTATAGTATAAAATTATGGGATTAGAGTACCGATTTTATAGACAAAATGCCCATAGCGATAGTGCTATGGGCAGTTCAATTTGTGTATGCTGCTTTTTTATTGTTTATAATGTATCCCAAATCTCATCAAGTTCATCGCGAGGCTTACTTTTCGCCGCCACTGAGACTGGAATATCACTCGGAATTTCTTGTTTTTGAGTATGTTTAGACAGTTCACTGTTTGGGTTCAGTTTTTCAGGTTGAGTTAATACAAACTCAAATTGACTGAAACTTTGTGTCACGACAATCTCACGCATCAATTGAGCGCGGACTTCCTCATTACCTAATCGAATTGAAATTTTGTGACCCGATTTGAACGCTAAAATGGGCGCAATAATACTGGCAGTGCGATTCAATTCTTTCATTTCAGGTAATAAAATCGTGCGCATATAGTCGCTCGAGTAGCCATCTTGACGGATGACACGTGCGCCACAAGCTTTGCCACGTTGAGATAATATTTCAATACCAAACTCGGCACCAGAATTCAGTTGTTGTTGAACCCAGCGAATTAAGCCGATACTCCATTCCGCATCATCATTTTCACGAATTGCGATTAATTCACCACTACGGAGTACGTTTGGCGTTGTCCCAACCCAGCGAATGCAATAGCCGCCTAGGCTGATGTTAATAATTTGGCATTGATAGGCTTCAAGATATTCTTTCGTTGCATTTTGGCGTACTTTGCCTTCTTGAATGCTGTAGTTCAAGTCAATATTATGGGCTGAACCCGGCTGAATAATAGGGATTTCAGGGTTGGTGATGACTTCTTGGATTTGAATGACTTCTTCAAAGGATTGACGATCTGCAAGTTGATAGTGAGCACCAATCAGTCCTAAGGATAGATTGATCACACCGTTATGCGGATGTCTTTCTGTGCTGCGTTCTGCTGGTGCACGCAATGTTTGAAGTAGATGTAGGCGAAGTGAGCCAGAGAGTAAAGTTTCTTCCGAAGGGTGGAGAAGTTTCGCGTGATCTCCACCTAGATTCTCGAAATGGCTTAATAACTCTTGTACATCAATGTAGTACATCGATGGATTGATTTGTTTCAGCTGAGAAATGTACATCGGTGGAGCATCGATCGAAGTATCGACTAAGAATAAGTCGCGACCACTTGGTGTTGGTGATATACGAACTAGACTGACCCAGATTTCACTCAGTTGGCTGATTTTCTTAATTTCTGTTTGACGTAATTTATTGGTGTTACAGGCGGACATAAAGATTGAGCGCAGGTAAGCTTGCTCAATAGTCAGTATTTTTCCATAGGCCTGATTTTCGTCGCGTAGTGCAAATTTACTGAGCTCTAATGTTTGTGCTTTTTGGAATAGCTCATGCAATCGGAGCCACATCCCTTTATATACTGGCAGATAAAGTGTTTTAGACTCTGCTGATAAACGGAAAAATTCAGTCAATCCGCGATGGATGGCTTGCGCGGCAAGATTGAGAAATACTTTCTTTTTGCCGACTGCAAATAATCCAAATGTATGTGTTTGCAAATCTTCAGTGGTACGGACGGCAACGGTGCGATAAATCATGGCAGCATAGACACGTAATTGTTGTGCTAAGCCTGCAATGCGTTCTGCGCGTTCATCAAGTAAAATATTTTGATTAATATAATGTTTGGAAAGAGATTCGATGATGGTATAAACGGCGGGACGCAGCACTTCAATGAGTTCAAATCGTGTTGAATCGGGAACATCTAGAATTAACAGTTCTTGCAGCGTAGTGTAGAGTTGTTTTGCTGTTTCCCCAACATTGAGCATAGACAAACTTGCAACCCAAGTTTGCATCTCAGACTTAGATTCGCCAACTAATGACAATTTTTTAAGTGAGTTAGTCGGTAGGTCTGCATTTAATAGCTTAATGATATTTAAATTCATGTTGTTCTCGCTTAACTCTTTATAAAATATCCAGCGGTCCTTTTTGGCTATGTCTTTCAATAATAATGTTGGAAACAGTTCATCTTGAACGGCTCAACAAGTTGCTGTTTATTTTGAAAATACTTAGCTCAATCCTTAAAGCGTATCTTTGCAATAACTATGCTATAGATTCATCAATTATTCACAATATAGCTCAAAAAAGTAACGAAGTGTAGGCTTGTTGCTTATTTTCTATAAAAAAATTGCCGATTGGCTCACAGTTTACAGTAACTTGGAAAAATGATTACAAAACGTCCAACTTGTTCATAGGAATAAGAATATTTTATGGTGTTCTTCTAGACTTAGAAACCATCGTCTAAAATGTCGTCGTTGAAGGAGTTTCTATTCTGAAATCTTTGTAATTGTTGACGCTCATGTTTGTTAGGTCGATGATCAGGTCTTGCGAGATTCGATAGTTTGCGCGCAGCTTGAAAAAGTTCACGCTTAGCGATGCTAGCTGGTGTTTCCGCATAAAGTAACTGTGCCACAGTTGCATTACCACGCACAGCACTCAGCGCTGTGATCACCACCGTTTTTTCTTCAAATCCTTGGCGAATGGTTAACTCCATCCCAACCCGAATTTCTTTACTTACTTTGACTCGTTCACCTTGAAAATGAACTTTTCCTCCATCGATCGCGTCTTTTGCCGTAGTCCGTGTACGGTAAAAACGTGCCGCCCAAAGCCATTTATCAATCCGAACAGCCGTTTCATTCTTTAATTGATTTTGTGAAGATTTTTCTTGTTTCATATGCATCCAGATTTATTTGCGTATTTCAAAGAACGTGTTTTTGAGGCTTTATTCTAATACGTCTAAACCATAAACCAATTCTGACCAATCTCGGATGGTCGGGTGATGTAAGTTTTCTCGCGCTGGGAGCTGGCTATCGGGTTGTTCAATTCCCAGGACATGCAAACCAAAAGCTTGTGCCGTATGCAAAACAGGTTCGCTATCATCAATCATTAAACTGCGCGAAGGAGTAAATGAGTTGGTTTCCTGCATTTCATGCCAAAAATTGATTTGTTCCTTAGCAAAACCATATTCATGACTGGTAATAATCGTTGTAAAGAAATCACCAAGACCTGTTTTGTTGAGTTTGATTTGTAATGCTTGTGGGTGCGCGTTGGTGACTAACCAAAGTTCTTTGCCATGAGCTTGCAGTGTGCTCAATAAAACTGGGACACCTGCACGTAGCGAGATAAGATCACTGTGATGGGCTTTGAGTGCTTGCAAATCTAATTGCAAAGTATCACTCCAGTAAGGCAAGGAATACCAATTCAAGCAGCCTTCTTGTGCTTTAAACAGCGGTGTTAGATTTTGAATAGCATGCTCGCGAGACACTTGTTGTGAATCCGCCCAAGCATCAATCACGGCTTCACGCCAAAAGAAATTATCAAAAGCGAGATCGAGTAAGGTGCCATCCATATCGAACATGACAGTATCAATTTGCGTCCAATCAATATTGAGGGTCATGTTGTAATATTCCTTTATGTGTCGATGTGGATTATGCAAAGATACAGCATGCAGGTTCAAGGCAGTAATCTACTTTTTTAAGAAGACTTCATTAATAGTCTGCAAATACATTTATCTTGAACTGGAAAATTTATGAATAACGAACATTTGCAAATGACCAGTACAAGTTCATTACCCGTATTGGATTTCTCACAATTACTTCCTGCGATTGTTAGCATTACTCAGCAGGCAGGCGAGCTACTGACTGTATTTTATAATAATCATTTGCAAAGCTCTATCGACATTGAAACAAAAAATGATGCTTCGCCCGTCACAGCGGCGGATATCGCAGCACATGATTTGATTGAAGCGGCATTGCTTAAACTAACGCCTGATATTCCTGTGTTATCTGAAGAGTCTGCAGATGTCAGTTCTCGTAAAGAATGGCAACGGTTTTGGTTGGTCGATCCGCTGGATGGAACGCGTGAATTTATCAAAAAAACGGGTGAGTTCACTGTCAATATTGCCTTAGTTGAGGCGGGGCAGGTTTTGATTGGTGTGATTGGCGTTCCGCTGAAAAAGCAAGTTTACGTAGCGAGCAACAATTTACTTGCACATCACGCGCAGCCTAAACAGGCGTATCGGGTTAATGCGGATGGTAGTAAACATGGGCTATTGATTCGCGCAGTCAAAGGACCTTTATTAAATACAGCCATGTCGCGCAGTTCATCGCGACCACAATATGCCGAATATCAGCAACAGCTCACTGATTCTGGATTTGAGTTCTACACGATCAATGCAGGCAGTGCTTATAAATTTTGCTTGATGGTGGATGGTGAGATTGATCTCTATCCGCGTTTGCATCCGACGTCTGAGTGGGATACGGCTTCTGGGCAATGTTTGCTTGAAGTGCTTGGCGGTGCATTGGTTGATTTAACGGGGAGACCGTTTATGTATAACCAGCGCAATCGATTGTTGAATGGTGGATTTATTGCGGTGATTGATCGTGATTTGTTGCCAGCGGTGTTGCCGAAGGCGTTTGTTGCGGAAGAGCATCATTTTAGATGATTTGGTGATGGGTTTTTAATTGTAATGTACGGGCGAACCTGTGGTCGCTCTTATTTGAATTCATTTAGGGCGACCATAGGTTCGCCCTTACAATGAGGGCTGGTCAATGTCCAAATCAATCCGTTTGAAAATGCCCAAGATAATGCTTTTCAAGTTGCTGAATAATGTCAGACCACTCAACATTTGGCGTCCAAATTTGATCAAGAAAAACCTTTGCATCCACCTCATCCATCATTAAATGATGAACTCGAAAAATATACATAAGACTAGAGACGCGCATATTCAGCGCGCAGTGCAGCCAGACTTTTTGATGATGTAAGGATTTGAGTGTATCGAGCACGCGCAAGGCCTGCATATAGGAAGGGCGATCAAAAAGCATGGGCAGGTTGATGTAGTCCATGCCGAGTTCAAGCACACGGCGATCCTCGCCAACCAATACATTACTTGCATCAGTTAATGCGAGATTAATAACAACCTTAAAGGCTGCTTGAGCAATGAGAGCTAGTTCGTCAGAACTGGGTTGTCCTGACGTGGCAAGATTTTCATGCACACATTGAAAAGCCAAAATATTGGACAGTGCAGAAGAATCTGGCATTGCTTTCATATTTTGGCTTTCGTTCATGATATTTCTCTTTTTTAGCTCGCTCTTAACGAGTTGGCAATACACCTTTCAATGCATTGTGCATGTCGAGCAATGCTTTCTCTGTGGTGTCCCAATCAATACAGCCATCAGTCACGGATTGACCATAAACCAGTTGAGATAAGTCCGCAGGAATGTCTTGGCGACCGCCTTTCAGATGGCTTTCTACCATCAAGCCAACGATTGATTTATTGCCATCAATGATTTGGTTAGTGATGTTTTCTAATACCACTGGCTGCAAGTACGGGTCTTTGTTGGAGTTGGCATGGCTGGCATCAATCATGATTTTTCCGCTGACTTTTGCTTTTGCCAATGCCGCTTCAACTGAAGCAACCGCCGTTGAATCATAATTTGGTTTACCCGCGCCACCACGGAGTACAACGTGTCCGTATGGATTTCCGTTAGTGCGAATCACGGCAACTCGACCATCGCCATTTAAACCTAGGAAACTGTGACCAAAAGCAACAGCTTGCATTGCATTGATTGCCACAGTCATACCGCCGTCAGTGCCGTTTTTGAAGCCGACAGGCGAGGATAGTCCTGAAGACATTTCACGGTGCGTTTGGCTTTCAGTGGTACGCGCGCCAATTGCTGACCAGCTAATCAGGTCTTGCAAATATTGTGGCGAATTCGGATCAAGCGCTTCAGTTGCACAAGGCAAGCCTTGTTCATTCAACGCAAGCAGAAGTTCTCGACCTTGGCGTAGGCCTTTTTCGACATTGAATGAATCATTCATGTCTGGATCGTTGATCAGACCTTTCCAGCCGACAGTTGTCCGTGGTTTTTCAAAGTACACGCGCATGACGAGGTACAAAGTATCTTTGACTTGTTCAGCAAGTACTTTTAAGCGATCAGCGTATTCATGGGCAGCTTTGGGGTCGTGGATTGAACATGGACCAATCACCACAAATAGACGTGGATCAGAACCATCCAAAATATTACGGATCGTTTTACGACCCGCCAACACGGTTGCTTTGGCTGCAGCTGATAATGGAAGTTCAGTTTTCAGTTCAGCAGGAGTCACCAGCAGCTCAATCGCGCCAATGTTAATGTCTTCTACTTGTTCATCTAGAGGTGTTGCTTGATTTTCTGCTGCGGTAGACACGACGTTTTCACCAAAATAAATTAATAATTGCACTAACCGTTAAGAATGAGGGCAACTCGAGATCAGTACAAGGGATTGACCAAAAAAAAACGCTCGAATTGAGCGATTTTTATGCAACTAATAGTCATTTTATCTAAATTGACAAGTGTCGAAGATTAGCTGGCGACTTTTGGGTTGTGAATGGCGGCAACAGGTGGTGCAGTCGGTGCAGCTTTTGCTTTCACTGGGTTGACCACGAAGTTAATGCCGAGGAGCAGTAATGTCACGCCAAGCACGCGGCGGATTTGATGTTCAGGCAGTTTTGAACTGACCAATGTGCCGACAATAATGGCTGGGATTGCGCCAATTAGCAAAAAGGTCAACATGTGAAAGTCCACATTGCCAGAAACCAAATGTCCAAGCCCCGCAACCAAGGTCAGCAGAACAGCGTGAACGACGTCTGATCCAATAATGCGAATCATCGGTAAGTTTGGAAATAATAGAACCAAAGCCATTACACCAAACGCGCCTGCGCCAACCGAAGACAAAGTGACGAAAACACCTAAAACCGCTCCCATAACAATGATCATAGTTTTATTTTTAATCAGTGCTTTTGCCTGTATAGCTTGGGCTTCATCGCTGTCTGCATGATGGAGAGAATGACGTTGTTCTGGGGTCATGCCACGACGCTTGGCAAAGAACTGCTCGATTCGAGCACGAAACAGAATTGAAATACCCGTTAAAACCAACATAAAACCGAGCACAATGGTGAGCAGTTTCTTATATTCATTCGCAGAACTGAAAAAATGATGTAGCGCCCAAGTTGTTCCTAAAGATGCTGGAATACTACCAATTGATAGAAAAATCACGATTGGCCAAACGATATTGAGTTTCTTGGCATGGACAAGCGAGCCGCAGAATTTAGAAATTGAGGCGTACAACAAGTCAGTACCAATCGCGACCTGTGGCGGAATGCCCATGACACTGATCAGAATTGGCGTCATGAGTGAGCCACCGCCAACGCCTGTAACGCCAACGCAGAAACCGACGAGGAGTCCAGCAAGGATGAAATAATAATCTGTAGTCATATAAGTAATACTGATAACTTTAGCGGAAATATTGCGAAAGGATAGGCGTGTTCGCTTTGCTTTACAATTGATTAAAAATGGATAGCTTATGAATAAAAGAGATATATGGGCGGCGACATAGAACCAAAAAGGTTTTCGAGATTAATCTGCCGTGAAATGTTGTGAGCTGATGCGTCGATGCTAAACTACTCGCTAAATATTGGTTGGATCACGCGGCATGATAGATACGGCAAGAGTGCTTACAATTGGAATGGTTGCAGGTGAGTTATCGGGAGATACCTTAGGTGCTGATCTGATTCGTGAAATAAAAAAAATACATCCTAACGTGAAGTTCATAGGTATTGGCGGTCCACAAATGCAGGCAGAAGGTCTGACCAGCTTGTATCCACTTGAGCGTCTATCATTATTTGGTTTGTTTGAAGTTTTGGGTCGTTTGCCAGAATTATTCAAAATCCGTGATGGTTTGATTGAGACATTTGAGAAAGAAAAAATTGATTTATTTATTGGTGTCGATGCGCCAGATTTTAATCTGCGTGTTTCCAAACAATTGAAAGAAAAAAATATCAAAACTGTCCAATACGTCAGTCCTTCGGTTTGGGCTTGGCGACAAGGGCGCGTAGTTGGGATTCGTGCTGCGGTAGATATGGTGTTGTGCATTCTTCCTTTTGAAGTTGATTTTTATACGAAGCATGATGTAAATGCTGTATTCGTGGGGCATCCGCTTGCACGCACTTTGCCGCTGAATCATCAAGTTGCTGATGGAAAACGTGTACTCGGAATAGATGTAAATAAAACGACAGTGGGCATATTGCCAGGAAGTCGTTCCAGTGAAGTGGCGCAGGTTGGCGGTATATTGTTGGAAAGTGCCGCGCGATTACTGAAGAAATTTCCACATTTACATTTCATGATTCCTGCGGCAAATGGCGCGCGACTTGCGCAAATTAAAGACTTAGTTGCTGAACAAACGACTGAAGTACAAAAAGCGATTCAAATCCTTGAGCCAGAGGAAAAGGGCGCGCTTGCGGGTAGTACTGGTCGTCGCGTGATGGCTGCAAGTGATGTTGTTATGCTCGCGTCAGGTACGGCCGCGCTGGAGGCCTTATTACTGGGTCGTCCAATGGTTGTAGTGGGGCGTGTGCATTGGTTGACGTATTTGTTTGTGCGCTGGATGATTAAGATCCCTTATTTGTCATTGCCTAATATTCTCGCAGGTCATATGGTTTCCCCAGAGTTAATTCAATCAAGGGCGACGGTAGACAATGTGGTGACTGAAATGACGCCATTACTCGCTGATCAAACTTTTAGTACGGGCGCTTGGAAAACTCAGCATGATGAGCTATGTAGTATCCATACTCGTTTGCAGAGTGAAAACGTCAGTTCGGCGGCGGCGGCAGTGTTGTCATTATTAGAGGAAAAGAATGATGCCGTTGTTTAGTCAGGATTTAGAAATGCATCAGCAAAAAGGTATTTTGGTGCGCTCATCGCAAGCGATCGTTGTACCGCATATGCTTTGTATTGCTGGTGTAGACGAAGCTGGTCGTGGGCCTTTGGTGGGTTCGGTTGTTGCTGCTGCGGTGATTTTAGATCCTGAACGACCGATTCTAGGTATTAACGATTCTAAGAAATTGACTGAGAAACAGCGACATCGTTTATTTGATTTGATTATCGAGAATGCAGCTGCGTATTGTATAGCTGAAGCGACACCCGCTGAGATTGATGAGTTGAATATTTTGCACGCGACAATGCTTGCAATGCGCCGTGCGATTAATGGTTTGCCTGTAGTACCGCGTCTGGCGTTGATTGATGGTAATCGTTGTCCTGATGCAAACATACCGTGCCAAGCGATTGTGGGTGGTGATGCGTTGGAGATTAGCATTGGAGCCGCGAGTATTTTGGCGAAGGTGACGCGTGATCGCCAGCTTGAGGCGTTAGATGCGATACATCCACAATATGGTTTTGCCAAGCATAAAGGTTATCCGACTGCGGCGCATGTGGCGGCATTGATGGAGCACGGAGCGATTGATGATCATCGTCGGTCGTTTAAACCCGTTCGAGATGCAATAGAACGCGGTCAGTAATTTGTTTCACCCTATAAATACTTAAAACACTCGATTTCAAGAAATGGATGGCTATGTCATTGCGTAATATCATTATCTTATTTAGTTTGGTTGTCGCTTTTTGTTTTGTTTATCTGAAAAGGCACGAATTTGTTCGTAATGATCTATCGACGCCTCCAACTGAGCGTGAAGTGTATTATCAGGTTGGTACGATCGATCCTCGTTTCAATTTGACGGAAGGTGAAGCTAGGGTTTTACTGCATGAAGCGGCAAGAATTTGGGAGAAACCTTTAGGCCGCCAAATGTTTTTTTATAATCCGAAGGCAGCGTTTAAAGTTAATTTTATCTACGATCAGCGTCAGCAAAGCAACATTGCAAGACAACATGCTGAGCGTGAATTGACGGACGGTCAGGGGAGTAATCAAGCTGCTTCGGCTAATTTTCAACAGCAAAAATCAGCGCTTGATGCTGAATATCGTAGCCATGAAGCTGAGCTCGTTGTGCTTAAGGCGCGGGCAAGCGAGCATCAGCAGCGTGTCGCATTGATTAATTCACGTGGTGGAGCGAAGCCGAGTGAAGCCCAGTTGTTGCAAGCGGAAGGTGATCAAATCAATCGTGATGTTGCTGCGTTTAATCAGAACAGTTCATTTCTTGATGCAAAACAAACCAATCTAAAAAATCAAGCATCAACGATTCAATCGCAAGTCGATCATTATAATCAGCAAGCCCACAACTATAATCAAAATTATACCGGTCATCCTTTTGAAGCAGGGCTTTATAAAGGAAGTGAAATTAATATTTATGAATTTGATAACAAAGACAATTTACGTTTGATTTTGGCGCATGAGTTTGGGCACGCATTGGGTTTGAAGCATAGTAATGATCCGCAAGCACTGATGTATCCAACTCTTGGAAAACAAGACTTGGTTAATTTTAAGCTGACCCAAGCTGATATTGACTTGTTTTATGGACGGGTGGCGGCGCATTAGGTGGTTTTGAGCTAGTGGTAAAGATGAAAACCTCGACTTAAATTCGAGGTTTTCTACATTTGCGAGGTTCAAAAGTAATTTTAAGCCAGTACTTCCGCAATGACATCAGGGCGAGATAGTGAGATACGAATCAATGATTGTGCTGCGCCTGATGGCTAACGACGACCTTGCTTCCAATCTTACAGAGTTCGTTTGGAGATATGCAAAATATTGGCAAACTATTTTTGGGATAGCCCAGTTTTATGGCGTGCTTCGATTACATCACTAATATTTAACTTCATTTCTCGTGCACGTACATTGGCTTTCATTTCACGGACTGATTGCAGTAAATCAGCGGAAAATTTTGACATTTCAGCGTCCATTTTCGACCTTCTTATGTAAAAAGTAGGGTTTGCATTGCGCACCCTACGCAGGCTCGTTAAAAAATAATTTAACTTGTTTCAAGAACCCATTTAGCAACCCATCTATCTAGAATCACAGGGGAGTTTCCAATAAACAACCTTAACCAACTATTGCGTTCGTCACTAGGCAAAATACGAGATGCATTCAATATTGCTCGACGTGACCATCCACCAGAATTAAAAACACTACCTTTGTGATCCCTAACCCATGCCACATTCTTCGTCGTAATCGCAGCAAGTGCTTGGTTTTCAATATTCTGTCCAGAATAAATAAATGCATGTACTTTTGGAGAATGCATTAATTCGGAGTAGTGAGCGACATACCATTCAAACCAAAACCTTACAAGTTGGCTGTCAAGCGATGGAGACTCGATAAGATTAACAACAATTGGTAAAAATTCCTTAGAAAGCACAACATCTGTAATTTCGTGTAAATAAAGTATAACGTCATTTACTACGGGAACAAAAAAATCAAAATTTTCTAGTAAAAATCTTGCGATGACGGGATTCTTGTTGCGCCGAGCTGTACGAATTACACTTCGCGCCAAGCCTAAATCCAAATGTTCATATCCTCGAATTTTTTCAATAGCAGCCTGTAATTGTATGTTTTTTTGTTCTGGTTCATCAAAAAAATCAACTGGAATCTGAATCTCCTCATATTCTTCTGAATAAGGATTAAAAATTTCCAAAGTCTCCATCAAATTAGCTTTTTCTTCTACATAGTTATTATGTAGATGCGTTTGAACAAATTCAGCTGACAGAGTGACAAATGTTTTTTCGGCAGAAAGGGTCAATCGGTGGTTTTCATACAAATAAAGTGTTAAACGTTCAAGAACTTGAAATAATTCGCGCGACGAATTAGAGAATATTCTAAAATCATCAACATACCTAGTGTGGGATACCCCTTGAGCACTTAAAAACTGATCAACATCAATCAATACTGCCTCAGCCATAACGATACTGGCAGCAGGACCAACGGGTACTCCCTGTGACGACTTACTGTTTAGTTTGGATAGGAAGGTTTCAATGTCATCTGCTGAAGTTTTTAAACTAGCATCTGCCGACTCAATAGCATTATTTAATCGGTGAAGGTAAATTTGATTATAGAAATCTGTAATATCAGTCACAAGAACATGTGAGTTGGTGACGGCTAAAGCTTCGGTTTTGGCAATAAAATCAACCCAACCTGAACCGCCTGAAAAATAACTACCATTCGCAATTGAAAGTCTATAAGAGCAAGCAATATGCGAAGCAACAGGTGTTCTAGCCGCTTCGACTTGCGTAGCAACATGACATGCAAGCGCACTATATATAATAGTATCAATAGGTTCTAATTGGTGGACTACACGATAACCACCTTTAGGTTTTGCAATAGTCATCGTTTTTGGAGGCGTAACCAAGAGCTTTGCCACGTTTTTTGACATAAGATCTGCTTTTACCTCATCCCATTGATACCAGAGTGCTTCAAACTCTATTGGTTTAGGGTAAAAATCGGAATCGTAATATTTTTGAATATGTTCTCTTGCGAAATCAAGTGATGATTCGGTAAGTATTGTCATGCTTATAGCCTATTTATTTTATTAATTTAGAGTTTTAATTTACGCCGAGCATAAAATTGTTTTTTCAGTTTTTTTTAAAAGCCCCCGAACCAAAGGTCGAGGGCTTTCTTTAATCTAAACGACAATCATCCGATCAATGACGCGCAACACCTTTTGTTTCCTTAGGCGCAACCAACGCCACATCGGGAATCTCAATCGGTAGCGGTTTAGGCATTTCAACCAATGCCGCTTTCAACACTTCATCAATCGTCTTAACGCCGCGTATCTCTAAACCCGCTTTGATGTTGTCAGGAATTTCATACAAATCACGTAGATTTTCCATCGGGATCAACACCAACTTCACACCACCACGGTGCGCGGCTAAGAGTTTTTCCTTTAAACCACCAATCGGCAAGACCAAACCACGCAAAGTCACTTCGCCAGTCATCGCAATATCTGCGCGAACAGGAATTCCAGTCATTGCAGAAACTAACGCTGTGGTCAAACCAATACCCGCAGAAGGACCATCTTTCGGTGTTGCGCCTTCAGGCATATGCACGTGAATATCAGTCGTGCTGAACTTCTCGTATGGAATACCCAATTCATCACCACGGGTACGCATGACGGTCACTGCTGCTTTGATCGACTCTTGCATTACATCGCCGAGTGAACCTGTAGCGGTGTAAGTGCCTTTGCCTTTTACCGCAGCAGCTTCAATCGTCAGTAACTCACCACCGACCGAAGTCCATGCCAAACCAGTCACACGGCCAATCTGCGCGTCATCTTCCGCACGACCAAAGTCGAAGCGATAGACACCAGAGTAGTCAGCAAGATTCGCTTCACTCACGTCGATATGCACATTCTTAGATTTGCTCGTTACAGCTTCTTTCACGACTTTACGGCAAATCTTCGATACTTCGCGCTCAAGATTACGCACTCCCGCTTCACGGGTATAACGACGAATCAATTCGCGTACGGCATCTTCTTGTATCGTTAATTCCTTCAGCTTCAAGCCATTTGACTTGATCGCTTTCGGAATCAAATAACGCTCAGCGATATTGACCTTCTCATCTTCGGTATAACCCGGCAGTCGAATCACTTCCATACGATCTAAAAGTGGAGCAGGGATGTTCATCGTGTTTGCGGTACAAATAAACATCACTTCGGACAAGTCTAAATCGAGGTCAAGGTAATGATCGTTGAATTTGTGGTTCTGCGAAGGATCAAGGACTTCAAGTAGTGCAGAAGCTGGATCGCCACGATAATCCTGTGCCATCTTGTCGATTTCATCAAGCAAGAACAGTGGGTTTTTTACACCCACTTTTGACAAGTGCTGAACAATTTTGCCCGGCATCGCACCTATATACGTACGACGATGACCACGAATCTCCGCTTCATCACGCACGCCGCCGAGTGCCATACGCACGAACTCACGACCTGTTGCTTTCGCGACAGATTCTCCCAATGAAGTTTTACCTACACCTGGAGGGCCGACTAAACAGAGGATCGGGCCGCGTAATTGTTTAACGCGAGATTGCACGGCGAGAAACTCAACGATGCGCTCTTTGACTTCTTTCAGACCATAATGATCTTCATCCAAAATCTCTTGCGCTTTATCAAGTTTGATCTGTACTTTCGAGGCTTTTAACCACGGCGTGTTGAGAATCCAGTCGATATAGTTACGCACAACCGAAGCTTCGCTGGAAGCAGGCTGCATCGCTTTCAATTTCTTGAATTCGCTTTCCGCTTTCTTGCGTACATCTTCAGGCAATTCGGCGTCAAATAGGCGTTTTTCAAGCTCGCCCATTTCATCGACGTCGCCTTCATTCATGTCAGAAAGTTCACGTTGAATGACTTTCATTTTTTCATTCAGAAAGTATTCGCGTTGGTTCTTTTCCATCTGACGTTTGACGGATTCATGCAAGCCTTGTTCGACTTTTTGCTCTTCCGATTGACGGAGCAAATAATCGGTCAGTTCTTTGACATGATCTGCAATATTGGCATCTTCAAGGAACTTCTGTTTGACATCGATTGCCAACGGCGCACGAGTCGCGATGAAATAAACCATTTCCAAAAGTTCAGTGATTTTTTCAGATGCAGCGATCAATTCACGGCTGTTACGCAGTTTCGCTTCGGCGTATTGAGCAAACAGTTGTTGTAGTGCTTCGCGCTCAGTTTTTTGTGCGCTGGCGCTGATTTTGATCGGTGTTGGTTCTGGAGTCGTTTCGGCACGCATGTAGTCATCGTGGTCGATAATTTTGACACGACGGGCGCGGTACAAACCTTCGATAAGCACTTTGATGCAGTTGTCATCATTTTCGTGATTGACGACTTGAACGATGCGGCTCACAGTACCGTATTGGTACAGATTGCTGTCATCAATGTCTTCGGTCAGGGAATCTTTTTGGGCGACGACGAATACCAGATCATCCTCTTCACGGGCGATTTCTACCGCGCGAATAGACTTTGGACGTCCAACGAACAATGCAATTTGCATGTGCGGATACACCACGACATCGCGTAATGCTAATAGTGGAAGTACGCGATCTGTTGCAGTGATGTGCTCAACGCTAGTTTGTTTAGACTCGGTCATAAATCACTCCTATGAAACATCGGCTTATTCAGTTGTCATCATTTATTAATAATGCACGCTTGCCAAATTACAAGGGGCGTTGTCACGAAATTCGTATCTCATATTCGACGGACTAGTCAAATGTTGCTTTTATGAACAGCTTACACAGAAAATTAAAAATAATATCAATGTTTAAGTAGCAAAGAACTTGCCAGTGTACTACGCGGTCAATTTGTAACTTTTCTAAATTGATGAATACTAAAGTACTAAATAAGATCACTAAATTATTTAAATCGTCG
The DNA here is from genome assembly GCA_025363155.1 of Moraxellaceae bacterium. Taxonomy (GTDB): domain Bacteria; phylum Pseudomonadota; class Gammaproteobacteria; order Pseudomonadales; family Moraxellaceae; genus Aquirhabdus. Next base: position 18,260 of record JANYEL010000226.1, on the reverse strand, counting down.
ATAACCTGACTGTGTAACGATTGCATGGAGTGGAATATCCCAATGATTGCTATGCAGCTTGTCCACACTCTGAAAGTCATATGCAATCCCAATACGCCACGGTTTGGTCCGTTGTTTTCCTGTCGCAGCACATGAGGCCAACGTTCGATCATAAAATCCGCCACCCATACCCAGTCGATGACCTTTCAAGTCAAACCCAACTAATGGCATAAATAAACAATCTAATACTTTCACCGAAACCCCGCGCTGCATGAGCGGCTGCTTCATGCCAAAGCGATGTTTTATCATGCGCTGATTTTGCCATTGATGTCGAGTGATACGCGACCAAGAGAGAGGTTGATTGACGGAGCGCACTACAGGCAGATAAACGGCTTTACGCAATTTAAAACATAGTTGAATCAACGCGCCTGTGGGTACTTCGCCAAAGGCATCTAAATACAATCCAACACGTTGTGCATTAGCAAAGTTAGGCTGACGTCTGATGTGGCTAACAACTGCTTGTTCTGTGCGACGGCGTGTATGAATCGATAGAGAAAGGCGTTGGCGACGAAGGCTTTTACGCAAATGTTGAATTTCAATCGTGGAATGATAGGATGTGTGCTGTATTTTTTTCATGGTTTATTTTTATGCTTTATTACATAGAATTTCAATCATTTTTTCTATGTGCTGTCGTACTTTATGTTAGCGAATGGTTGGAATTTAAAGCAAAAAAAACACCAGCGGGGGAGCTGGTGTGAAAACGGTACGGTTACTTTTAAAAGATGCTTTAAAAAGTAACCATGTTTTTTAAAGTAGTAAAAATGAGGTCTCCGAAAATACCGCTAGCAACCGTTACCCTTGAACCCAATAAGGTTCAAGGAGGAGGCGCCGATGGCTCACAGGCTTTCTACTCGGGGCAGACATGCACACAGAACCAACAGAACGCATCCTATTAGGATGAAATCGGCTCAGGGGATTGGGCTACTTGGCGCGTACCTCAGAGATGAGATAAGTATAACTCTGTGTTATTGAGATGCAAGGAAAACGAGGAGTCTTTTGGTAATTCTGGTGTTAAGTGATTAATATAAAACCAATATAGTTTTGTTTATTTTCTATATTGGTATGTTTCAAATCATGTTTATTGCAGTGCGGATCAGTTAGGTATATCGACTTAAGATTCAGTTAATGTGGCTTCTAACTTTTTAGACAGTTCATCAATCAGTTGTTTGGTTTGGTGTTTTTCTTTGGCAATTTCATCAGCAAACACTTTGAATTGATGTTGTAGTTTGGCGTGTTCAAGCGCCAGATTAAACGCAACCATTGCGCCTACACGATCGGTTTCAAGACGTGGCATGGCGACGCGGGCTTCACGGTATTTGCTTTCTAGCGCTTTCGCTGCTGCGTGCAGGTTGTGTTCTTCATTGACTGGGCATTCCAGTTTAAAAGATTTGTCAAAAATAACGACTTCAGTGGGCATGAACTATTTCCTTTTCAATTTAGCAATGTGTTGTGGTTTAACGACGAATTGCTAACTTAATTACTTGTTTCAGTTGACGTCTGACCGAGCATCGATAAACGATGAATGATGGCTTCAACTTTTTGTTTGGCGAAATCATTTTTACGCATTAATGCATCGCGTTCAGCTTCAAGTTGAGATTTAGTTTCTGTGAACTGTAGTGACTCGTTTTCTAAACTCAATTTTTCTTGTTCAAGCGTACTAATACGTTGTTCTGTAGTGGACTGTTGCTGAATCAGTGCTTGATGATCGTTGTGCAATTGTTCATGTGCAAGTTCAAGATCTGCATGACGATTTGCAAGATCCAATTGATTTTGTTCGCTTTGGCTATATTGACTTTGCAACTGTGCAAGTTGTTGCACGAGTGCTTGGCGTGCTTGTTCGTCTTCTGGACGGACTGTGGATGTCGCGAGTTCTTCTTGAAGAAACTGGTTTTCAAGTCTTTTGGTTTCCAGTTGCTCAGTTAAGCGACTGATGAGTGTTTGTAGGTGTTGAAGTTCTGCTAACATGATTTCGTCGCCGTAAATTTTTTCGCGTGGTGTTGCGTTGAGCGCTAATATAGTGGGCATCCGCTAGTTCGGTCAACTAGATCACTGAACATAGGTGTTTTTTTAGTTGTTCTATCGTAGCTGGTGATTCAAAACAGGTTTATATTACCGATGATGTGTGTCGATGAGATGCATTTTGGTGATTTTGAGATTTTTAAGCGTATAGCGAAAGGGTAAATGCAATGCATGATGATGCGTCTGGTTGGACCGAGTGGGAAGGTCGTTTTTCAAAAGTGTCTGAGTTGTCAGGCGCGAGTGAATTGCATGGTCTATTGACAGGTATTGTCGTGGTGTCTGAGCCGCCAACGGGCGAGCAATGGCAGGCGATTTTGGCGCGGATTGGCTTTGAGCCTTTGCCTGATGATGCGCTGCGTTTGCTGACCGAAGAAGCGGAAGAAGCTGCTGCGGCATTGGCTGATGACAACCTTGATTATGCACCGCTGTTACCCGACGATGATCATCCGTTGATTGAACGCGTTGAGGCGTTGGCAAGCTGGAGTAGCGGTGTGTTGCTGGGCTTTGGTTTGACTGGCGGAAAAATTCGCAAAGACGAAGCGGAAATTTTAAGCAGTTTAAGTGATGTTGCGGGGCTGCTATATAACGATGAAGACGATGATGAAGAAGGCGAAGAAAGCTATACCGATTTGGTCGAGTATGCACGTCTCATTCCAGTTAGTTTGAGTGTAGGACGTGAACGTATACCTGTATCGCGTACATTGCTTTTGACGGGTAAGCCGATTGTTTCGCCAAATGAAGAGCTTGTTGAAGAGCCTGAAACTATTGATGTGCCTGTGGTTGAAGTATTTCATCCAGATAAACCATCGTAGTTTTCATGAAACTATCTAGTTAAATCATTTTCGGCATTTCGTTTTTGGATTAGGTTGCAATCAATGAATCAACAATTTACGCCTGTGATGTCTTTGCCTTCCGTGTATGCGGAGCGTCGTGCACGATTGCTTGCGCAAATGGACAAGGATTCGATTGCGCTGATTACAACGAGTCCAACGCATATTCGCAATCGTGATGCCGAATATCGTTTTCGTGCGGATAGTAGTTTTTACTATTTAACTGGGTTTGCAGAACCAGAAGCGTTGGCCTTTATTCAACATCCGCAATTGCTGGATGGTGATGAGGTCCAGTATGGTTTGTTTTGCCGTGAACGTAATCGTGAACGTGAAATTTGGGATGGTTTACGTGCTGGTACCGAGGGTGCTGAAGCGCGCTTCGGTGCGGATGTCGCGTTTAAAATTGAAGATTTGGATGCATTAATCCCCAAAATATTAATGGGTAAAAAACGCCTGTATGTGCGTCTGGGTAATGACAGTGAATTTGATTTAAAAATTAGCCAATGGCTCAAAAATGCCGTCTCAACGCAGCGTCAAGGTGGTTCCGTTCCAATTGAAATTATTCAATTAGATTCGCTGCTGGATGAAATGCGTCTGATTAAAGATGAACATGAAATCAATACGATGCGTAGCGTTGCTCAAATCAGTGCGCATGCCCATGTACGCGCGATGCAGAACGTGAAGCCCAATATGATGGAGTACGCGCTCGAAGCTGAATTGCTTTATGAGTTCATGCGAAACGGCTGTCAGACCGCGTATAACAGTATTGTTGGTGGCGGTGAGAATGGCTGTATTTTGCATTATGTTGAGAACAATGCGCCGTTGAAAGATGGTGATCTTGTGTTGATTGATGCGGGCGGTGAGTTAGATCATTACGCTGCAGATATTACCCGTACTTTTCCTGTCAATGGTGTCTTTTCACCAGAACAAAAAGCGTTGTATCAATTGGTTTTAGATGCGCAATTGGCGGCAATTGATGCGGTAACAGTTGGTGCTTCTTGCAAGCATTATGATGCGGTTGCGGTGCGTGTCTTGGCGGAAGGTTTAGTGCGTTTGGGCTTGCTCAAATTTGATCAACAACATGCTGATATTGATGCCTTGATTAAAGCAGGTGCGCATCGCAGATTCTATATGCATGGTACGGGGCATTGGCTGGGTATGGATGTGCATGATGTGGGTTCGTATAAGTTGAATGATGATTGGCGTCCACTGCAAGCCGGCATGGTACTGACGGTTGAACCGGGTTTGTATGTATCGCCTGATGATGAGACGGTTGAGGCGCGCTGGCGTGGGATTGGGATTCGCATTGAAGATGATGTGTTGGTCACTGCAAATGGCGCCGATGTACTCACACGAGATGTACCGAAAACGGTGGAAGAGATTGAGCGATTGATGCAAAAAGGTCGCGCAGCTTAATCATTTTTTATCAATTATTGACGAAAATATAAAAAATTAGACGGAAATTATTATGTTGAATTTTACCACCAATGAAAACTTGCCGTTAATCAAAGCACCATCGCTCATCGTGGGTGGGGGTATGGTTGGTTTGACTTTGGCGCTGATGCTGGCAAAAAAAGGGTTACCTGTAATAATTTTGGAAGCCGTAAAATATCCAGAAAATACCGAGTCTACGCCGTATTATTCGAGTTTTGATGCACGCAATACCGCGTTATCGCGTCGTACCGTACAGATTTTTACCGATCTGGGTTTGTGGAGTGTTCTGCAAGAATTTGCCACGCCAATTTTACAGATTCACATTAGCGAGCAAGGTAGCTTTGGTAAAGCGCGTTTGGATGCGACGCAAGAAGGCTTAGAGAGTTTTGGACAAGTGATTGAAAATGCTTGGCTTGGACGTGTGTTGCTTAGCCAAGTTCGTGCCAATCAACTGATTACCTTGATTGATGGTGTCAATGTGACGGAACTGACTCAAGATCATGAATTCGTCACGATTAATGCGGTCAAAACGACTTCGGAAGATGCGAGCGACTCGTTTAATGTGAAAAGCCCGATTTTGATTGCCGCCGATGGCCGTGATTCATTCTGTCGTCGTGCGTTGGGCGTCGGTGTTGATGAACATGATTATGGACAGGTCGCTTTGGTGACGACGGTACAAACCAGTGTGCTGCATGAACAGCAGGCATTTGAACGCTTTTCACCGCAAGGACCATTGGCGTTATTGCCACTTTGTGGAGAGAATCGTCGTTCGATTGTTTGGACAGTGCCCACAGGAACAGAGCAAGAGTGGTTGGGTGATGCCAATGATGCACGTTTCTTGGATGCGTTACAGGTAACATTTGGTAATCGTGCTGGTCGATTTGAAAAGACTGGAAAACGCTTTGCTTATCCATTGTCGCAAGTGCTGGCGCAGCGCCAAGCCATTGGACGAGTGGTGCTAATGGGCAATGCAGCTCACACCTTACATCCTGTCGCTGGACAGGGTTTTAATTTGTGTATTCGTGATGCGCAAGTTTTGACAAATACTTTGGCTGTGCAAGCAGAACAAGGCGATGATTTGGGCGATCACACAATGCTCACCAATTATGAAAAATCACGTTTAACCGATCAAAAACGGGTGATTCGATTCTGTGATTCGATCGTGCGCGGATTTACTCATTCCAATCCATTATTGAAATTGGCGCGAAACACAGGGCTATTAGCCTTTGATGTGTTCCCTGGTGCGAAGCAAATGGTTGCAAATTACGCCATGGGGTTAAAAGTATGACCATTGCAACTATTCAAAATACACCTCAAAACGTTGAAGTTGTCATTGTCGGTGGTGGCTTAGTGGGCGGACTTTGTGCACTGTTACTTGCCGAAGCGGGTGTCAAAATTACTGTGATTGATGCTGCACCGCCACTGACTGATGAGGCGCGTGCGAAAGGTTTACTGGCTAAGCGTGATGCGCGTGTATGGGCGCTGAGCCCTGCTAGTTTAAGTTTGCTTGAGCGCGTAGGCGTTTGGTCGCGTGTCGTACGTCATGCGCCGTATCAAGGCATGCAAGTTTGGTCGCGTGATGGTCGTGGCGTGCTGGATTTTGGTGATCTTGAACAGGCGCATTCCGATCAAGAGAAAATATTGTTAGGCAGTATGGTTGAGCCGAGTGTTTTATCGTTAGCACTACAGCAAGTCATGCAAGAACAGTTAGGTGCGAGTTATTTGCAATCGAAACGCCTGAAAAATATTGAGCGCTTTAGTGAGCATTGGTCTGTCACGCTGGAAAGTGGTGAGTCGTATCAGACGCCATTAGTGATTGGTGCGGATGGTGCTGGGTCAATGGTTCGTGAGCTAGCTGCCATTCAAGTCGAACAACTCGATTATAAGCAAATGGCTTTGACCTGCGCGATTCGTACCGAAAAGCCACATGGCGGCATTGCGCGACAAGTCTTTTTACCGTCAGGGCCTTTGGCGTTTTTACCATTAGCCAATCATGAAAATCAAACAAGCGCTGAACACGATTGCTGGCAATCCGTGGTGTGGACCTTGCCTGCGGTGCAGGCGCAGGATCTGTCGGATTTAGATGATACGGCATTGATGGCGGCATTAAGTCATGCGAGTGGTTATGTGTTGGGTCAAGTAACTGCGATTCAATCGCGTGGTGTATTTCCCTTGAAAGCGCAGCAAGCGAAGCAATATTGTGTGGATGGTTTGGCATTGATTGGTGATGCGGCGCATGTGATTCACCCAATGGCGGGTCAAGGTGTAAATTTGGGCTGCTTAGATGCTGCTGTTTTGATTGATGCATTATTGCATGATCGTGCACGTGGGCTTTGGGCGAACAGACAAACATTAAAACGCTTTGAGCGTGAGCGTAAACTGCCGAATAGCGTCATGATGCATGGTTTATCGGTCTTAGGTTGGTTACAAAGTTCAGATCAACAATGGATCATGTGGCTACGCGGCGAGGGCATGCAAGCTCTTGCGCAGTTGGATGGATTACGCCGTGTGATTGGTGAGCAGGCGAGTGGCCGTAGCGCAGTGAAATCGACACGTTATCGTGTGATGAGTTAAATCCTTTTTTAGTCGTCTATATAAAGTTACTATTATTTCCCAAAAAATGATTAAGGCTTTCCATGCTAGTTATTAGATAGCATGGATAGTTGTGTCAACTACTTGATAAGATAGATTGAAAATACATTGTTTAATAATAATTGTTCACAAAACTGATATGTTTTGACTTAGAATGCCGCGCATTAGATAAAAATAACCACAACAGCTATCCAAAACAATAAACATGACTGAGCTCGGCTCACGTCAGTCGTCAATGAGAAAAAAAGAATGAATTTGAGTTTAGATTATTTCGGCAACATCATGGGTGCTGTCTTTGGTAGTTTAACAAGCGGACTTTCCGAAACAACACGTCCTTTATGTCTGCGCTTACCCAACAAACATAAATCACTTGATGACGCTCTCTTAATCCAACGCATTTCTGGTCACGATGCCCTCTGCGCTGGACTCGATATTGAGTTATGGTGCTTATCCACCAGCGCACATATTCCGCTTAAATCCTTTATTGCTTTACCCATTGCCGTTGAAATGGTGACCGATCTCGGTGAACTGCACCTGATTTATGGTGTCATTACTGAAGCCAGCGCTGGCAGCTCTGATGGTGGACTTGCGACATATAAACTTAGAATGCAAGATGCCTTGTCGCTATTGACTCGTCGCCGCAATACCCGCGTGTTTATGAGTAAAAGCGTTTTGGATATTTCATATATTCTGCTTGATGAATGGAAGAATCGTAGTCCTTTATTTGCTTCAATCCTGCAAATTGATTCCTCACGTATTACTCAAGAATACCCAACAATTGCCTTCACCATGCAATCAGGAGAAGATGATCGTTCGTTTCTATTTAGACTGTGGAAACGTTGGGGAATTTCTTGGTACTTTGAACCGATCCATGATCTGCTGAATGAAACCATCACCCATAAACTTTGCCTGTTTGATGACGCCAGCCGTTTAACCCAAAATAACGCGGAAGTAATTAAGTTTCAGCGAGAAAGCGCTACCGAACAACGCGATACGATTACCCAATTTAACGGTGCTCGCACCCTCGTCAGTGGTTCGGTCAACGTTCAACAATGGCAACCTACAACAGCGCAAACCCAAACTTCAAATTTCTACAACCACCGAGACCAAGGTGACAGCGCTCATCTTATGAGTGCAACATTAGAAGATGCAGTGCTCGATAGCCCTGCCACTGGACTTGATGAGTCTATCGTTGATCGTTTTGGCTTATTGCACATTCAACGTCACGAACTGCAAGCCAAATGTTTCTTTGGTCAGGGTAATGTTCGAGACCTTCAAGTTGGACAATGGTTTGAATTGGTCGGTCATGCCGAAATCGACACTCATCCAGAAGCCGAACGTCAATTCGTCATCACGGAACTCTGGTTTGAAGCTGAAAATAACTTACCCAAACCCGTGCATGAACGCGTAAAAAAACTCATTGCTACAAATGGCTGGCAAAATAATATCAACACAGGCTTTAACCCCACCGACTCCAATCGCTACCGCAATCGATTTAGCGCAATCCGTCGTGGCATCCCTTTTGTTCCAGCCTTCAATCCACAAGAAGATTTACCTCCAGTTCATCCAATGATCGGCATCGTTGTCTGTCCGCAAGGTGAAGAAGTGCACTGTGATGCGTGGGGCAGAATCCAAGTCAGATTTCCCAATACCAAAAGTGAAGATCATGCTCACAGTGGTGGTGCAGGTGCAAACGACAGCGGAGGTGATTCAGCATGGCTTGACCTGATGAGTTCATGGGCAGGTGATCAATATGGCGCGATTCAACTGCCGCGTGCTGGCGACTCCGTGGTCATCGACTTCTTCAATGGCGACCCAGACCGCCCATATATCTCAGGTCGCCTGTATCAGGCTCAACGCCAACCGCCGACCTTCAGCAACACAGCGTCATTACCAGATAATCGCTATGTGACGGGTATAAAGTCTAAAGAAGTCAAAGGCACGCGCTACAATCAACTGCGCCTTGATGACACGCCAAGCCAAATCAGTGCTCAACTGGCCAGTCAGCATGGCGACAGTCAAATAAACCTTGGTTTCTTGACTCAACCAAGAGCAACCGATGGCAAAGGTGATGCGCGCGGACAAGGATTAGAGTTTAGAACTGATGAGTCGGGCAGTATCAGAGCCAGCAAAGGTTTATTGCTGACGACGCATGGGCAATCCAATGCCCAAGGGCAGCAAATGGATGCGAGTCCTGCCAAGGATTCACTCAACAATAGCCTTGAGCATATGAAATCATTGTCAGAATCAGCACAACATCAAAATGCTGATCCATTTGATGCAATCGAAAAACTCAAAGCTTGCATTGAAGCGTTGGAAGCCCAAGGTGAAGGTGCGAAAGTCAAAGCATTTAAACAAGCCATCCTACTACTTGCATCTCCAGCAGATATTGCCCTCACCACGCCGAAAAACATTCACGCTCACGCAGGTGAAAACATCACTCAAAGTACAGGGGAATCTATTAATCAATCGGCGGGTAAGAACTACACCCTTGTCACTGGCAAAGGCATCAGTCTTTACACCGCTGACCTTGGTGCCAAATTTTTTGCCGCAAAAGGCAAGGTACAGATTCAAGCACAAAGCAATGTGATGGAGCTGATTGCAGCATTGGGATTCAAGATTATTTCGACGCAGGAAAGCATAGAAATCATTGCGGCGAAAAACATTAGCCTGAGTGCTGGCGGAAATCAGATCAAGATTGGTGATGGTGGAATTACGATGACCAGCCCGAGTACGATTAACTATAAGGCGAGTCAGCATGTGTTTGGGAGTGGGGCTAAGATCAGTAACCCACTGCCTAATTTACCAACCAGTGATTACAAATCCAATAAGAAATTCAGATTTTCTTAACTTCTGATGTTGTTGATATTATTAAAAATAAATTGATGAATAAATTATGATTATTAGTCCACCGATCTTAAAACCCCAGGCAGCGCAACAATCGGATGAGTCTTGGGTTGATAGCCTTCTGCCACCACAGGGTCCAGAAAAAGGCGAATTTCCAATATTGGATAACCTCTCATGGCATGGTGGCTATCATGTCCATCAAACAGATATTGCCGCAATAGGAGATCCTGTTCGTGCGATAGCGGATGGGGTTGTTGTGTATGCGCGCTATTCGGATGGTGCGCCTGCAAATGGCATTGAGCCGTTAGCGTATGGGACGGAGGATAACCGCACGACAGATAATGGCTGCGTGGTCATTCAACACACCACTGAAATAGGCGATCAAGTCAGCGTAACTTATTATTCGGTCTATATGCATATGCGGAAAGAATCCTCGTATGAGGGTGTTATACGCAAAGGGACAAAAGTTTATCGTAAACAAGCGATTGGTTTAATTGGTAAAGCCAGTAATAAGAACATGATTCACATGGAAATCGTATGCGATCAAGAAAATTTGGAAAAACTAGTTGGGCGAAATACTCCTGATTTAGACTTGTCCAAAGATGGGCGTACTAGCGTTGTGTATGGCGATATTCACTTTTATTTGTCTAAAGGTACAAAGTTTTATGCCCAAAAAGATACAAGCAGTGCCGCGATAGCATCCGAAATTGATTTATTCGTGACCCTGCAGTTTGATAAAGGGGAAGCTTATCTCAGTACGCGCAAAGAGGTGCCTGCTGGAAGTGGTATTTATCAAATGCTTGGTGAGGCCGCACTTGTTAAAGTTGCCAAACCCCATCATGGCAATGAGCCTGTTGAATATTACCAATACGAATATGATCTATATACAATTGCTACAAAACAAGCAACCGCAGCAGTTCCACCCAGTGCGGTATATGAGTTGCTTCGCTTTGGTCGAATACTAGATACGGATGTCGAACGAAGTAACATTAGTGATGTTAAGCATTGGCATGAGGTCAATTATGGTGGCGGCTTAGGTTATGTAAACCTGAATGTGTCAGAGATCAAAAAATTCAGTGACGGAGACTTTCCTCACTGGATGGGTTGGCGACTCATTGATGATGACTCAACACCAGACAGTCAATGTAATTCGCCTATATTGCAAAAATGGTTAGACACCGATGGTAATAGTAAGAATACCCATGCAGAACTCACCGCAGCTTTAAATAATGCAACTGTTCAAGCAATTCTATCCAAAGCAATTTGCAACTTCCCGACTGAATGGGCTAAAGCATTATTCGATACGCAATATAGCTGGATTAAGACCGCAAGTGACGCACTCCCAGAGCCGCTCACTGAAGATGATTATACGAAATTTAAAGCCCATGTAACTGCATTAAGTTTTTGGGAAGAGATGCAAGCACCCGCGAAGGGAGTTTTGCCTCCGACTAAACATTGGCATTTCCATCCGAGGGAATTTATTAAGCACTTTAGGAAGTGTGGGTGGTTGAGTGAGGATGAACTAGAGCAAATCTACAAACCTTTGGCGTTAGGACAGACTACAGATGTCACTAAAATCTCTACGTACAAAGAGATCATAAAAATAAATATAGCCTCACTAAATAAAATGACTAGAAAATATGCTTTGAATACTAGATCTCGACTACCACATATTCTTGGTCAAGGTGCAATTGAATCTGCACATCTTAGAACAATGCAAGAATCTGCGATGAATGGAAATGCAGTTAATGGCTCTGTGCATGGATTGGGTATAAATCCACAATCGAAAGTGAATGAAAGTGGTTTTGGTCATTGGTGGGGAGCCGAGCTTAGCGAGCGGGTCGCTTGGTACGGTTCAACAAAATATAATAGCAGTGGTGGTTTGATTGCGAGTTCGTATAATTGGCGTGGCGGTAACTTAGGTGATCCTGATGCTCAGAAATTCCGTGGTAGGGGTTTTAAGCAGCTAACTGGTCGGGACAATTACGTCCACTATTGGGTATATCGAGGCTGGTTAGCAGCAAGTAGTTTTGATGATCAATGGTGGAGTGATCCGCAATATCAAGCTCATCATGAAGCTGGTATGACTAAAAGAGCTGGTATTGTTGATAATCCAGAAGCAGTAACTGAAACTCCTTATAACTGTATGGATTCAGGTGGATGGTACATGACATTTCAACGTCCTACAGTAAATAAAAAAATGGACGGTGATTTTAATTACCTAGCATTGTCTCTCCAAGATATTGAGACAGAAAAAGCAACATCAAAAGCGGTAACTCGCGCAATTAATGGGGGGGAAATACAGTGGGATGACCGCTTAAAAGCCTCTCGAGCAGCTAAGAAAATACTATTGGACTTCTGATTATGAACGTCAAACTTCTATTTAATTTATTTTTTGTTTGCGGTGCTGTGCTAAGTAAGGCTAATGCCAACGAGATTACTGCTACTAAAGTTTCAGATAATTCGTTGACTTTTACGCAAGGAGAAAAACACTACACTTGTAAAACACAATACACCTATCTAAATTTTCGTTATTCTAACGATGGTCAATTTATAATTTTTTACTTCCCATCTGCCGATTTCAAAAATCCAATAAAATCGGGATCTGCAAATATATTGGCTGCTTATACTAGATGTATGAAAGGCTTAAAAATAGTAATAAAAGCAGCGCCAAAATATGAATTAATCATTGATATAAATAAAAATGCAAACATCATGGTCACAAATCAATTTTACATCTACAAAAATGGTGGAAATACTATTGATGGTAGGTTGCTTTCAAGTGTGTATCATTATGGTACATCAAAGCCGTTATATTTTCCTTTTAGCCCATTAAAGTCTGACGCAAAATATATTTATCATTCTGATTATAATGGGGATTTAGTAGGTAAAGGATTTGATTCACCTGCACCAATAGATAGCATACAGGGTAATGCCGCACTCAAAGTTAATGTTATTTCTACTGATGGAAAATATATAGCACCTGTTGGGGCAACCTGTGAACCATTCTCTGGAGATATTTGGGGTGTTGATAAAAAAAAACCTATATCTTTTGATGGCTTAGATAGTAATGGTATTACTGAAAAGTGCAAAGGAATTTTTAAGTAGGTGGTAATTATAAAGACACTCGTAAGTTCGGCTAAGTTGGCGTTGAGGCACTGATCCCAACGTCCGAGCTCTTTGGCACTTAAGTCAAAGATGATGAAAATATATTTTCTGATGGCTGTGTTTGGAAAAACATAAATTCAAGTAGAGTGCTTTCAAGTAAGCATAGGCGCATACTCCTTGAACATCTAAGAACATTCACTTGGGAGATTCATGAAGCCGTCCGCACAATTTTGTCGATTGCTTAAGTCTGGAAATACACCAACATCCCCCTACAAAAAATAAACCAGATAAGCGGCATTTATCACCATTCAAAATGATAGACAAGACTAGCGCGAACCCAAAACGCTTGCTAAAGTAAACTTATTCCAAGAGCATTCAAAAAGTCTCTGCATGATCTTATACATAATTGAATAAAGATATGATATAAAGCGTGAAAATTGCTAGTGTTAGAAGAAAGACGTAAAGGAGATGTAAATGAGTAGTACTGAATATACCGATGATTATGAAGGCGTTGATCCGTCGGAAGAAGCTGCGGATGACGATAGCTCTGATGATGTAGATGCGGTTGTCGCTGCGGATGACGGTGAAGTCGGCGGCGCATCAGGCGCGGCGAAAGAAGACGGCGAAGGTCGTCCAGCACCTGATGATTTGGCACAAGCTGAAAGCCTCTCTCCAAGCGCAAAGCGCGATGAGCGTCAGCGTTTAGCCGACGAACTTGAACGCTTCCTTGCACAAGGCGGACGCATTCAAGAAGTTCCTGCTGATGACAGTATTCGCGATTAAATTGCCTTGATTTGAGTCAATAGTTCATTCAAACCATTGAGTCAAATCACAACAGTGCTTGCTAGTCCTTCAACTGCAAAGCACGTTGATACAATTCGTTTTTCTTGAGCCCTGTTAATTCCGCTGCCAGTTGTGCTGCGGGTTTGACAGGCAAATCCTGTAATAAGCGCTTGAGTAATTTATCCGTTGCTTCGGTGTTTTCAACTTCTTGTTCCGCATTAAAACCCCCAATCACCAGTACAATCTCACCACGTTCTTGATTACTATCACTCTGAACGAATGCCAGTAGCTCACCGAGCGTTGCTTTCTTAATGGTTTCAAAGGTTTTAGTGATTTCTCGTGCCATGCAAGCATCGCGATCGCGACCAAGTACTTCTACACAGTCAATCAAACTATCCACAATCCGATGTGGTGCTTCATAAAATATCAATGTGCGGGTGTCTTTCTTCAAGCCTTCAAGGGTTTGTTTCCGCGCATGCGTTTTCGCGGGTAAAAACCCTTCAAAGCTAAACCGATCACTCGGCAAGCCTGACGCTGATAATGCCGAAATCGCAGCACATGCACCTGGAATCGGCACAACACGTATGCCAGCCTCATGCGCAGCACGAACCAATCGAAAACCCGGATCGCTAATGAGTGGCGTACCAGCATCACTGATTAAAGAGATATGTTCGCCTTGTTGCATTCTTGCAATCAGTTCGGGAACTTTTTGCCCTTCGTTGTGATCATGGCAAGCTGTTGTCGGCGTGTTTATACTATAGGCAGAAAGCAAGTGCCCAGAATGACGTGTGTCTTCAGCGGCAATGATTTGACTGGTTTTTAAGGTCTGCTCAGCACGACGGGTAAAATCGTCAAAATTGCCAATGGGTGTGGCGACGACAAATAGAGTTCCAGCCATAAATATTGTTCCTGAGTATTAAATATCATGGATTATTGTAAATCAGTCGATCTAGGGTACTTTGATAAACATTGCGGATTGATTAAGATGATCTACAAGAGTCGAATCAAAATACGCATTTAAAAAATAATAATATCGTTGACCATTAAAGGTAGAAGATGACCATCATGCCTAAAACTGTGTTGCAGCAATTTGGTTTTGCGCTATTTATTTCCGGGTTTTGCTACGTTCCACTGTCATATGCGGAAGTATTAGTGCTGCTCCCAGAGCGTGGCGTCTTAGCACCAGCCAGCGCAAGTGTCAAAGAAGGCTTATCTGCGGCATATTATGCAGGAAGTCGACGTCCACCGCTGCGTTTTGTTGATAGCAGTGATCAACCGATGGACATTTTGCTGGCTAAAGAGATTAAAGCTGATACTGAACTGGTGATTGGTCCTTTATCTCGAGTTCAAGTCGGGGAGTTGGTTAATATTCCAGCTAATATCCCTGTGCTTGCACTAAATGAAGTTGCTCAAACCCAAAAGAACGTTTGGCAATTTGCCCTTTCCCCTGATGAGGATGCTAATAGTCTGGCAAAAGCCATTTTAAGTGATGGCGTAACTCAGCTTTTTGTTGTCACACAGCCACAGTTTACTAAGGGCGAACGCTTTCGAGGTGCGCTCACACATGCAACGAAGCTTAAATTTGAAAATGCAAAAGTCATCCCTGCAAGTTTGACGCGGACACAAGGTCTTTTGGTTTTAGGCAGTAGTGAATGGGTAGGTGAACAGAAATTACCGCGTGATCGCGTCTATGCGCCAGCCTTTGTATTTGATCGTCGCATTCCGTTATCGATTGGCCTACAGTTCTGCGACACACCAGCTTTATTTCGAGGCAATTGGGCAGAGTTAAACGCTCTGAATACTCAGAAGCCGACATCCAGTGAAATTCAGCGTTTACGCGCTTTTGGTGGCGATGCATGGCAGATCGCACAGTTCCTGTTAGATCATGCTGCAAGTGCTAAATTTGCAGGTAGAACTGGCGAGATTACCTTGAGTGTCTCGGATATTAAACGTGTGCCTGTTTGTTTCCGTGCGACGAATGACGGATTGATTCCGCGCTAATTTCATTAAAATAATAAAAAATGGCTTTCTTAGGGTAGACGTAATATGACGGTAGGTCGTTCGACCAGTCCGACGCATCAAATCGGACAGCAAGCAGAAGAGCGTGCTTTACGGTTTTTGCTCAATCAAGGATTTCATTTAGTCGCACAGAACTATCATTGTCAGTTTGGTGAAATTGATCTGATCGTCTTTAAAAATGAATTGCTGTTATTTGTTGAAGTTCGTCAACGCAAATCTAGTGTGTTTGGTAATGCAGCGAGTAGTGTCACCATCGGTAAACAACGCAAAATCAGTCAAGCTGCCGCAATTTTTCTACAGTCACATCCTCAATTTGAATTATTTGATTGCCGTTTCGACGTGATTGCTATTGATGTGTCTAAGCAATTAAATCATCAAATCTCCAATATGAATTGGATTGAAGGTGCATTTGAAGCAGTTATGACTTATTAATCATTAACTGTCAGAAATATGTTCTACAGTCGATTGATCACTCTAATATCAAACATTCTCTATAAAAATTAGATTGATTAACACAATCAACTTATTTTTTTACACGTGGTTTTGTTAGACTTCAATCATTAATGAATTTAGTGTTATAGAGGTTACAAGATGCAAATTTTGATCGGTAAGAAAATCGTCAACATTAGTGCAAAAAAACTGTCACAAGTCACCATGATTTCCGTGTTGTCTGCAACTGTGTTGCTTTCGGGTTGTAGCACCTTCCTTGCTGCAAATACAGGAACAGCGCCAGTAGGCATTGAGTCGAGCGATCGCTCATGGGGTCAAGCCATTCTCGATAATTCAATTGCGAAAACCGCAAGTATTAATCTGTATAAGTTAGACCCACGCTTTAAATTATCGCGCGTCAACATTGCGTGCTTTCATGGCGTAGTGCTATTAACAGGACAAGTACCTGATGCCAATCTCAAGCGTTTAGCTGAAGATAACGTGAAATCAATGGCTGATGTGAAAGCTGTTCAAAACTACATCACTGTAGGCGATGAAATTGGCTATGCGCAGATAGTGCAAGATGGCATAACGACTGCAAATGTTCGAAAAAACTTCATGTTGCTCAAAGGCTTTAAAGATTCACGTGTGAAAATCGTGACTGAAAATAACGTGGTTTATTTGATGGGAAAACTGCCAAAAAGTGATGTGGATTGGTTGCTTGATACACTGCAAAGTACACCAAATGTCGCCAAAATTGTTTCGTTGATTGATATTCTGGCTGAAGCAGAACCCACTATATTATCGACGCCAGTTGAGCGCAAAGCGTTGACGACCAATAACGGCAATGGCACTGTATCCGCTGCTGAACCGACTGCTATTGTGACGCCGATTGCAGTTGATCAGATGGTGACATCGCAACAACTTCAGTAATGATGGGTGGTTTCGTTATTACTCAATTCCATTTGAATATTTTGGTTAATGTATGAATCAGCAGGTCGTTGTAAAACCTAGTAAATTATTGGGTCTTAGAAAGCTGGCGATATTCGGTGTTGTCAGCGGCGTTGTTGCAGGCGCCTGCTCATATTCGCCGACTCGTGTTTTGACTGCGATTTCGTCCATGCGTGGGATTACGATCTCCAAAAATATTCAGTATGGTACCGATCCGCGTCAGGGATTAGATATTTATCAGCCTGAACCCGATGATGTATCCAAGCCACAAACACATCTTGTCGGTGGCTTGCCTGTGGTTGTTTTTATCTATGGCGGATCGTGGCAATCGGGTGATAAAGAAGGCTATGGCTTTGTGGGTCGTAGTCTAGCGCAAGCAGGTTATGTCACGGTTGTGATTGACTACCGATTAGCGCCCAAAAATATTTATCCTGCCTATATCAATGATTCCGTCAGTGCAATTTCTTGGGTTTATAAAAATATTGCAGAATACGGCGGTAATCCGAATGAGTTGTTTGTAATGGGACATTCTGCTGGCGCGTTCAATGCCGTAGCTGCGGTTGATGATGAACGTTACTGGAAAAACAGTCATGTGCCAACCAAAGCGATAAAGGGTGTGATTGGTTTAGCGGGTCCATACTCTTATGACTTCCGTCAGTTTGATAGCAAAATTGCATTTCCATCGAATCTGTTGCCTGAAGACGTGATGCCCGATAGTCATGTCCGTTCAGATGCACCACCGCATTTGCTGCTTGTTGCAGAGAAAGATGAGTTGGTCGGCATCAAAAACATGATGAAGATGAAGCGTGGGCTTGAGCGTGCGAATGTTCCTGTTGAAACAGGCGTTGTGCCGAAGGTTAATCATTCAACGATGATCGTTGCAATGGCAACACCAACTCAGTGGCTGGGTAATACCAGAAAAATGGTTTTAGATTATATGGCGAGTAAGCTTTAAGTCATTAAATTTAAGGCATAAAAAAACGGTCTAAGCCAAATGTTGGTTTAGATCGTTTTTTATTGGGAAATTTTGATTGAGCACTATTAACCGATTCGTGCAATCAGCCATTGACCAATATCTCGAATCTCTTCGATACAAACAGAGTGTGCCATCGGGTAGGTGTGCCATTCGATTTTGCAGCCAAGCGCTTGAACTTGATCGCGAGCGTCTGTGCCCATGGGTAACAGCACGATGTCATCATGTGTACCATG
>JANYEL010000218.1 GCA_025363155.1 Moraxellaceae bacterium | reverse complement strand
ATCTGGAGAATTATTTGGGATGGCGAAGGTTTTTGGAGCGTTGGGGAAAAACTCTAACTCCAGAAATTGCGCTAACAGTTGCTTTGGCTAAAAATAATCCATTTCAACTGTTAACGCAGACATAGCCTTTGCAAAGGGAGGAGCTTTTGTGCCCTCCTTAGAAAAAGGAGGGCTAGGGTGGATTTGCTTTTTATCTCATTTAAAAAAGCACCACCATCTAAATCTTCCCCTTGAAAGGGAAGACTTCAAAGCAAGCACAGCACTAGTCAGTTATAATCACCACCATCTCACCAAGTATTGAAAACAACGACTGTGAATCTTATTTTCGCTGGAACACCTGAATTTGCCGCTACGGCACTGCAAGCTTTGATTGATACGGGGCACAACATTTGTGCGGTTTATACGCAGCCTGATCGTCCGTCTGGGCGTGGGCAAAAACTCACGCCATCTGCTGTGAAAGCGCTCGCGCTGACACATAGCATTCCTGTGTATCAACCGATTCATCTAAAAAGTAGCACCGAAGAAGGTCGCGCGGCTCAAGCGGAATTAGCGCAAATTGTGGCTGAACACAACGTTGATGCGATGATTGTTGCGGCGTACGGTTTGATTTTGCCGCAAACGGTGCTCGATATGCCGCGTTTAGGTTGCTTGAATATTCATGCGTCATTGCTCCCACGCTGGCGTGGAGCTGCGCCGATTCATCGGGCGATTTTGGCGGGGGATGCGGAGACAGGCATTACTATCATGCAAATGGATGCAGGACTCGACACGGGTGATATGTTGTACACAGCGACCCTGCCAATTGAAAGTACAGATACAAGTGCCACGCTACATGATCGCTTGGCGACATTGGGTGGTGAAGCTGTTGTCCATTCATTAGAAAAATTAGCGCATTATCAAGAAAGTAGAACAAAGCAAAACAACGATCTTGCCAATTACGCAGCGAAACTGACCAAAGCTGAAGGCAAAATTGACTGGTCACTTTCGGCGGTGGTCTTAGATCGTTTAGTTCGCGGTTTACAGCCTTGGCCTGTCGCGTATACGCAAATCGGTGATGACGTGTTGCGCGTTTGGTCGGTGGAATTGCTGGAGACTGCGGCAAATGAAGGTCAATCTGGTGAAATCATTAACATTGACAGACTTGGCATCACGGTTCGTTGTGGGGATGGGCAATCGCTACGCCTCACCCAACTGCAATGGGCCGGTGGTAAACCGCTGAATAGCGTACAAATCCTTCAAGCGCAAAAACTTCAAATTGGACAACAACTACAATGAGCCTTCCTCCAAGATCAGCTAAGCCGCGCAAATTCCACAATGCGCCAGCCAATGCTAAACCACGCCCCGCCGCGCTCAATCTGCGCGCGCAAGTGATTCGGGTGATTGTCAGTGTGCAGGAAGGTGAATCGCTGAATACACTCTTGCCCAAAGCATTAGAAAAAACAATTGAGCGTGATCGCGGTTTGTTTAATGAATTGGTGATGGGCACGTTGCGTCATTGGTTTGCGCTGGATGAGGTGTTGCAACCGATGCTGGCGCGACCGCTGACCGATAATCGCGTGCAAGCGGCGCTGCATTTGGGTTTGTATCAGATTTTCCAAACACGCATTCCACCGCATGCGGCGATTAGCGAAACCGTTGATGCCGCCAAACAACTTGGGCAAGAAAAAGCCAGTGGTTTGGTCAATGCCTTACTGCGTCGCACGTTGCGCGAACAAACTGAACTGCAAGAGATTTTTGATCAGCATCATGCACTACCCGACTGGTTCGCCAAGCAACTGAAAAAAGATTGGGGCGATGAATGGCGTGGTCTAGCCGAGTCGTTACGTCATAGCGCACCGCTGTTTTTGCGCGTGAATAAACGTCAGCGTTCGCGCACTGCGTATTTGAACGCGCTTGCGCTGCAAGGCGTCAATGCCAATGCGACCGATGCCAATACGCCAGACGCGATTCAATTACTGCAACATGTCAGCATTCCGAGTTTGCCAGGTTATTTGGAAGGTTGGTTTTCGGTTCAGGATTTAAATGCCCAGCGTTGTTCGGCGTTATTTAATGATGCGAACTTTAATGGCTTGGATGGCAAAGTGGTTCTCGATGCGTGCGCTGCGCCGGGTGGCAAAACTGCGCATTTGTTAGAGCAATTCACGCCGCAAAAACTGATTGCGCTCGACAGTGATTCGTATCGTTTGAAACGCGTTCGCGAGAATCTCAATCGTCTGGAACTGTTTGATCAAACTCGCGTGACAGTGACAACTGCTGATGCCAGCGAATGGATCGCGGAAGCGCCAGTTGATGCAATTTTGCTGGATGCGCCTTGTAGTGCGACGGGTGTTTTGCGTCGTCATCCTGACATTCGCTTGTTACGCCTCGAGACGGATATTGCGCAGACTGTGGTGTTGCAAGCACAGTTACTCGATCATCTATGGACGCAGTTGAAAGTCGGTGGACGTTTGGTTTATATCACCTGCTCTCTGCTGAAAGCAGAAAATGAAGATCAAATCGCAGCATTTTTGGAACGTACACCGAACGCGGTTGAGAAGCCGATTGTTGCAGATTGGGGCATGACGCGTCCGCTCGGTCGTCAATGCTTCCCTGAAACCGATGGTGGTGATGGGTTCTATTTTGCGGTATTGGATAAGGTTTGATGAATAAAACCTGCACCCATTGCCAAGCGATTTTTGACTGCTCTGGGTGCACAACAGGTGCATGCTGGTGTATGACTTACCCCGCTATTTTTAGTTGTGTAACCAACAGCGACTGCGTCTGTCCAAACTGCCTGACGGCAATGACCCAAGCCCATATCGAACAAACCATTGATGATCGCGCGGTGCATCTCACTGCACCCGCCGCCGCGACTGCCTGTCAAGGGCAGCCGTTGATTGAAGGGCTGGACTACACGATTGAAAATGGGCTATGGGTTTTCTCGCGTTGGTTCTTTTTGAAACGTGGCGAATGTTGTGGCAATGCTTGTCGCAACTGTCCTTATGGTCAGGTGAATGTTAAAAAAAGAAATCCAAGTTAATACATAGCCTTAAATATTAATCATACATCCTTCATTTAATAAGAATCCATTATCCATGACTCACTCATCCATATCTTCCAATGAAAAACCAAAAGCACTCATGTGTTGGAGCGGCGGCAAAGATTCCGCGATGGCTTTATATAAGGCACAACAAAGCTGCGAGGTCGTCACGCTGATGACGACGTTAAATGCGGAGTTTGGTCGCATCTCCATGCATGGGGTGCGCGAGGAATTATTGGACGCGCAAGCGGAGGCGATTGGTTTACCGTTGATTAAGGTCTGGGTACGCGCGGGCAGCAATGAAGAATACGAACAGCAAATGACTGATGGTTTAGAAAAAGCCAAAGCCCAAGGCGTGACGCATGTGATTTTTGGCGATATTTTCTTGCAGGATTTACGCGAATATCGTGAGCGGCAATTGGCAAAAGTCGGTTTAACCGCGTTGTTTCCGCTGTGGCATTCGAATACTGCCATGCTTATTCAGACATTTGTGGCACAAGGGTTTTCAACCATTACCTGTTGTATTAATGATGGTTATTTAGATCAGTCATGGGCTGGGCGTGAGATTAACACCTCATTTATTGCCGAGTTGCCCGCGCATGTCGATCCGTGTGGTGAAAATGGCGAATACCATACTTTTTGTTTTGCAGGCCCGATTTATCGTCAGCCGATTCAGGTCACGCTCGGTGAAGTGATTTATCGTCCATTGCCCGCCCCGATGCCGATTAACACTCAGTCTGATGACAAAGATGAAGATCAATATATTTGCAAATCGGTTGTTGAGACTAAAGGGTTTTGGTTTTGTGATTTGGTAGCTTTGGTTTAAGGTCGTAGTTAATGACGGATAAGATTCTATTTCTATTCAAACTATGATAGTTTTCGATTGAATATAAAATAATTTTTACCCTGTAACTTTAATCAGTCAGGTTTCTTATGTAGCAGGATTTGCCATCTTATGTGTCACAGCTGCCGCATAAGAGTAGTTAGGCAGAATATTTTTCCAGAAAATATGTGGGTTTTTATGAAGTTTAAAAAAATTAGTTTACTTCCTAGAAAAAGATTTTGGCATGCATACTTTATCGCATGGATTACGTCATTAATTTCGATATTACTTTCTATTGCTCCATTTTTTTGGACCGAAGTTGTATATGACCCCACTATTGCAGTGTTGACTGCAACACTAGTGTGTCTAATTTGGTATACATATTTTACCTACAGAGCCGTGAATAACGAACCGATGACACAATTGGACTTTGGGTTTGGTTACCAGAAAGAGCCAGTGGCTACATTGTCTTTAGATACTCAAAATCAAAGAAATCATAATGTTTTATGTGTCATACATTTTTCTATCCAAACTTATCGAGGCGAATGGCCTATGCCTCCACCATATACAGGTCAAACGGATGACCAACTTCACCTTAAGCCTGGAGAAGCTTTTCACGGATCAATTCATATTCAAGAGCTTATTGATTCTCTCCCTCTGGATAAGAGAACTGTGGTCGTAACAGCTGAGGGTAAATGGCAAGACGAAGTAAACGAAGAAGGAATTATCGGTCCAAAAAATTGGTCTTTAGACCTCCAAAATCAGTCTATGCGTCGACTGTATTCAAAATCCGAGTTAGACGCAGAGCTCCTAAAAATGAAAACAGCCTAATAAATAATTAGCAATAACGATAACTTACAATGGATGCTACACCAATTATTACTCCAACATTCAGGGTGTTTTGGTATCTGATTCCCTTTATGATTTTAGTGGCTGTCATCAAAACGCCTTGGTTCAAAGGCGTGATGGGTGAGTTTATCGTCAATCTGACTGCAAAGCTTTTTCTGGATAAACAGAAATATCATTTAATCAAAAATGTAACCCTGCCAACTGAAGATGGAACCACCCAAATCGACCATATTATTGTTTCGAAATATGGCGTTTTTGTGGTTGAAACAAAAAATATGAAAGGTTGGATCTTTGGCAATGCTCATCAGAAAACGTGGACTCAAAAGATTTATAAGCATTCCAGTAAATTTCAAAATCCACTTCACCAGAACTATAAACATGTAAAAACACTGGAATCTTTATTGGAGTTGAATGATCAACAAATACATTCCATTATTGTTTTTGTCGGCAAGAGTATATTCAAAACCGATATGCCTGAAAATGTCACTTACGGTGGCGGCTACATTCGATATATAAAATCAAAAACGCAGCGGGTATTAACGGACGCTCAAGTGACAGAAATTACAAAGAAAATAACAGCAGGCAGACTCACTCCTTCTTTCAAAACCAATCGAGAACATGTAAAACATGTTAAAACCATTGTTGCTGAAAAAGAAAAAACGGATGCTCAAACCTGCCCAGTATGTCAAAGCCCAATGATTATGAGAGAAACAAAGAAAGGTCAAAACATTGGCAATAAGTTTTGGGGCTGTTCAAATTTTCCAAAATGTAGAAAAGTCATCAATATTAGCTAACTAATGCTTTTCACAGACGATCAATCCAAACAATTGAATCACCCCTCCATTACTTGATATTTATATAATAAAGGTATAATTTATATACTACGTTCACCTTTGAATTCGATGAAGCCAAAAGTCAGGCGAATCTTACAAAACATGGCATTGATTTCATTGATGCCCAAAGTTTATGGAATGATCCAAGCCTCTTGGAAATTCCTGCAAAAACAGAAGATGAGCAGCGGTATCTGATCATCGGAATAATTGATGATAAATATTGGTCGGCGGTGATCACCTATAGAGGCGCAAACATCCGACTGATTTCCGTTCGTCGTTCACGTACTGAGGAGGTAACACTCTATGAAAGCTAAAGATTTTGAAAAACAGTTTGATGAAGACGTTGATCTCACCGCTTCGCTTAACCTATCAAAAGCAAAGCGCGTACTGCAACAACAAAAACGTGTGAATGTCGATTTTCCGACGTGGATGGTTGATTCACTTGACCGCGAAGCCAGCAAACTCGGCGTGACCAGACAATCTATTATCAAAGTGTGGCTTGCTGAACGTCTAGAAAAAGTTGCGTTGACACATTCATCAAATGTTTAACTGCTAAATTATAAGATATATAGCAATTAATGTAGACCGAGGTTCACCCCAGCGACTGAGCCAACTCACAAGCTGGGGCAAGCCCGCAGTCTACGCATATAAACAGACTAAACATCAAAATCCCTCATCTGCACTCACCTGCAAAATAACTCCCTCTTGTTCTCCCCCACATATCGGTTTAGATTCACTTATAGCGTGTTAAAAGATAAGGCTCATCTAAAAGGGAAGAACATCCCATGCCGCAGCGTCAGAACAAATCCGTTCCTCGATCTTTTATCTTTTTATTCAGCTGCCTTGTGTTGGTGGGATGCGCACGACATCAAACAAACGATTGGCAAGGTTATGTCGAAGGCGAATACGTTTATGTCGCGACCTCGCAAGCGGGACGACTTGATCATTTATCGGTGGCGCGTGGACAACACATTGCGGTGGGTGCGCCATTATTTAGCCTCGAATCTGCCAATGAAATCGCCGCACAACAACAAGCACAAAACCAACTTAAAACCGCCCAAGCACAACTCGCCGACATCCAAAGTGGCAGACGACCACAAGAACTTGCCGTGACGCGCGCGCAACTCACACAAGCACAGATTGCCTTTGATCGCGCCAAAATCCAACTCAAACAATTTGAAGCCCTCTACCCCGCTGGTGGTATTTCCAAACTACAACTAGACGACGCACGCGCCGCTGCCAAAACCACCGCCGCGCAAGTCGAAGAATTGCAAAGCCAATTAACCGTTGCACAATTGGCAAATCGCAGCGAACAAATCCGCGCCCAACAAGCACAAGTCGCCGCAGCACAATCCGTCCTCGCGCAAGCCAACTGGAGGCTAGCGCAAAAAAACGTGAATGCAACACGTGCAGGTTTGGTGTTTGACACGCTCTATCGTGAGGGGGAATGGGTTAATGCGGGCACTCCAGTCGTGCGGATGCTGCCACCCGAAGGAGTGAAAATTCGTTTTTTTGTACCCGAATCTATTCTTGGACAATTAAAAGTGAATCAAGCTATTACCTTACATTGTGATGGTTGTGCATCCGATTTATCTGCGCACATTTCCTATATTTCCACCAATGCTGAATTTACCCCACCCATTATTTACAGCAATGAAACGCGTGCCAAGCTGGTGTACATGATCGAAGCCAAGCCC
Source organism: Moraxellaceae bacterium (assembly GCA_025363155.1). Lineage (GTDB taxonomy): Bacteria > Pseudomonadota > Gammaproteobacteria > Pseudomonadales > Moraxellaceae > Aquirhabdus. Next base: position 28,905 of record JANYEL010000218.1, on the reverse strand, counting down.
AATCTCGTCGATGCGCCAAAATTGCACGTGGGACAACCACTGTCGGTGAAACTGTCATGACAGACGGCGCAAGTGGAAATCCAAAAGATGATGAGTTAGTCATTGATGTGAACGGCATCAATAAACGCTTCGGCACCAAGCAGGTGGTCAAAGACCTATCACTACAAGTCAAACGCGGCGAAATCTTTGGGTTTTTAGGGCCGAATGGTAGCGGCAAAACCACGACGATTCGCATGATGTGTGGCTTGCTCACGCCTGACTCGGGCAGCGGCACATGTTTAGGTTTTGACATCATTAGCCAGAGTGATGAAATCAAACAACGCGTGGGCTATATGACGCAGAAGTTTTCCTATTGGGATGACTTGAGCATTCGTGAAAATTTGGATTTTGTCGCGCGCGTTTACGAGATGAAAAACCGTAAGGAAGCCGTTGATCGTTCACTGGAAAAACTCGGTTTGACCAGTCGCGCGAGTCAACTCGCAGGCTCACTGTCGGGTGGCTGGAAACAACGACTAGCGCTGGCGGCGTGTATGTTGCACGAACCGAAATTATTATTACTCGATGAACCGACTGCAGGCGTTGACCCGACGGCGCGACGGGATTTTTGGGAAGAACTGCATTTGCTCGCGGCGCAAGGCATCAGCGTATTGGTCAGTACCCACTATATGGATGAGGCCGAGCGTTGTCATAAATTAGCCTATATCGCCTACGGACAATTGCTGGCGCAAGGCACTGCGGCGGAAATCGTCAGCAGTCAGAATCTCACCACGTGGGCGATTCACGGCGACAATTTGGTGGAACTATCGCAAAAGCTACGCGACCAACCAGCGGTCGATCAAACCGTGGCATTCGGCTCGTCTTTGCATGTGTGCGGCAAGGATGCGGTGCAACTGGAACAAACCATCCGCCAAGTCGTCCATGCGCATGGAAAAAACCTGCGCATGGAAAAAATCGACACCAGTCTAGAGGACGTGTTCATTTATATGATGAAACAGTCGGCGGATAATTTTGGAGTGGGCACATGAGTATCGGATCATGACGCGCGGATTCTCATTCCATCGTTGGTGGAGCATCGTGCTTAAGGAGTTTTTGCAACTCATGCGCGACCGCGTGACGCTGCGCATGATTACCCTAATTCCGATCATGCAAATGCTGCTGTTCGGCTATGCAATCAACAATGATCCGAAACACATGCCGACAGCGATTATCGCCTCGGACAATAGTGAATTTACCCGCAGTTTTATCGCGGCCATGAAAACCTCAGATTATTTCGATCTCGTTAATGAACTGCCCAATGAAGAAGAAGGTCGCGCAGCATTAGCTCAAGGCAAAGTGCTGTTCGTCCTCAATATTCCACCAAATTTTACCCGCGATTTAGTCCGTGGCGCACGGCCTGCGCTGTTGGTGGAAGCCGATGCGACGGATCCTACCGCCACCGCGAGAGCATTGGCGGCATTACCGCAATTGGTGCAATCCGTGAGCGATAAAGATTTGAATGGCGCATTAACACGACTGAAAAGCGGCGTTCCCGCCTTTGATGTGCAAGTGCATGCGCTGTATAACCCCGAAGGCATTAGCCAATACAACGTCGTGCCTGGACTGATGGGCGTGGTGTTGTCGATGACATTGGTCATGATGACTGGACTTGCCATGACGCGTGAACGCGAGCGCGGCACGATGGAAAACCTCCTCGCCACGCCCGTCACCCCGATTGAAGTGATCACAGGCAAAATAATGCCTTACATTGCGATTGGATTATTGCAAGCAACGATTATTTTGCTGGGCGCACGTTTTCTATTTCACGTGCCTTTCGCTGGAAGTTTGGTTGCGGTCTATATGGCGGCGTTGTTGTTTATTACGGCAAGTTTAACCGTCGGCATTACCTTGTCATCGATTGCTCAGAATCAGTTGCAAGCGATGCAACTGACGATCTTCTATTTTCTGCCAAATATGCTGCTCTCTGGTTTTATGTTTCCCTTTGCAGGGATGCCGAATTGGGCGCAATTTATTGGCAATCTATTGCCGCTGACTTATTTTAATCGGTTGATTCGGGGCATTTTATTGAAAGGAAATGGCTGGGTTGATCTATGGCCGAATGTTTGGCCGCTGATGTTATTTACCGTGATTGTGATGTTTATTGCGGTGCGTTTTTATCGACGGACGTTGGATTAAAATTGTCGGTTCAAAATTCATAACTTCACGCAATGAAGCGAGTAGTATCAAGTATTACTAGAGTTCAAAACATTAGAGATTCCAATGATCGACCGTAAATATCAAAGATTCGTGTTTGCATTTTTCATGTCGTTACTGATGTCGTGCATCATGTCGTTTGTGATTAGTGTTTTTAATATGGGGTTTGTAAGTAACATCTTTAGCGTATGGCTTAAGGCTTGGGCATTCGCATTTTCGGTTGCATTTCCAACCATCATTGTAGTGGCACCGCTGGTGCAGAAGTTGGTCGGTTTAGTATTAACAGATGCGCCGAGCGACAGCTAAGTCACGGCTCTCATTCTGTAAAATCATTGACGATTAATACTCCGCACAAATGATCAACTGTGTGTCATTCCCTAGCAATATTAAAATCTTAGACTCATCGCATTAACGATTGATACGCTTTGTTTGCGTGCTACAATTTTCAAAACCAAATCACAGCGCACTATGTAAATGAACATGCGTGATCAAGATTCTAAGGGAATAAATTGATGCCCAATACTGGCAAACGCAGTGCCTTAAAAAAATCTTTGGCGCAAGCAAATAGTTACGCCGAATGGCTAAAAAATGCTGAAGAATTAGATCAGGTTGATGGCCTCATGGACTGGCGCAACAGTAATGCGTCTGAGTTTTGTCATGAACAACTGATGCGTGAGCATATTCAGCTGATGCAAGCATCGCGACAATCAAATGATTTGGTTGGTTTAATTGGCTTATTACAAGAAAGTGTCTACCGCCATACGGGCGAGTTGAATAATCCAGAACTTTATCAATACGCGCGTTCTGGCACGAAGCATATCGTGAACGAATACTTGGATGAAGTGGAACGCGTGATGCGCACGCTGTCGGAAAGCATCATTCCCCATATCTCTGAGAGTCGTAAATTGGCGCTGTTTGAACAAGCCGCAAAGATTTATGGTCGCCCTGCTTTGATCTTGAGTGGCGGTGCGGCGTTTGGCATTTATCATCTGGGCGTTGTGAAAGCCCTCTGGGAACAAAATTTGTTGCCCGAAGTATTGGCGGGTTCGAGCATGGGCTCGATTATCGCTGCCGCCGTGTGCAATAAAAATGATGCTGAATTAGATCATTTTTTTAAAGAACAATTAAATACGATTCACATTGATGCCTTGCGCTGGCGCAATCCGCTGAGCATACGTGCGCAAGGTTCGGTGATGGACGAACAACAATTGTTCGCGCATATTACTGCCAATGTCGGCAGTGTGACTTTTGCTGAAGCGTATGAACGTAGCGGACGTATTCTCAATATCACGGTATCCCCAACCCGTACTCACCAGAAACCGCGTTTATTAAATTACCTGACTGCGCCGAATGTACTTGTTGAATATGCAGCATTGGCTTCGTGTGCCGTTCCGCTGCTCTTCCCCGCTGTGGCTTTACAAGCGCGAAAGGCAGATGGATCTCAGGTTCCGTATATGAGCACTGAAACTTGGATCGACGGCGCACTGCATGGCGATGTTCCGCGTGATCGTTTGGCGCGATTGCACAATATCAGCCAAACCATCGTCAGTCAGGCTAATCCGCATGTGCTACCGTTTATTACCCACAAAAACCATCGCGGTGTACGCGCATTTGGCAAGCAAGTGGTGGCATCGGTGATTCATCATGGCAGTGCTGAGCTACTGGATATTGGCCGCAATTTCACGTACAAGACAGCGCTTAATCCATTGCTCAATCAAGCACATGCTATCGCATCACAGCAATATCTTGGTGATATTAATATCCACTTCCCCTTCAAGCCTACGGCTTATCTCAAGGTCGTTTCCAACCCAACGCCTCAAGGGCTTGTGGACTATATTCGTTTAGGCGAACGTGCAACATGGCCCCAGATCGCGATGATTCGGGATATGACGCGGATTAGTCGGTTATTTGCGGAGTGTATTGAGGTGATTCAGAAACGGGTTGGGGAATAAAGGGTTGTGTCTGAAAGAGCAATATTGTCAGTATCGCCATAGTAAAATATATGAAGTTCTGGTTAAATCAATACTCTATACAATAATTATTCAAGGCTCTATTCAATATTTTGACTACGTCTAATCTCATACAGCACTCGCCAAAGGCGTTAGAGCACTATAGGGAACAGGTTTCAATATCTGTAGAGGAACTCGCAAAAAAAACAGACATACCTAAAAAAAGTATAATTCAGGCAATCGAGTCAGATTTCCCAATATTCAAATTGAGTGAACTTGAGAGTATTGCTAGTGTGCTTTACGTTCCCGCAATTTATCTGAGCAACGATTCCATTGCTTATATGCCTAATATTCCTCAAGTCATTGATCACAGAAATGCAAGCAATGCTTCTACTGATAACTACAAATACAAATCATGCGTTCTTGAAGCCTCCTCTGCTAGAGAAAACTACCTTTTTGTTTTAGATGCAATGCAAGAATCTGCAAAAAAATTCAGCTTACAATTGAGTGGAGAAGATGCTGTTGCAGATGCAAAACTAATTGAAGAGTATTTCAACCTTAAAGGACAGCGTAAAGAACCAAAGCACAACGACTATTATTCATCATGGCGGAATATTCTTGAAGCAAGCGACATATTAGTACTTGAAAAATCAAGAACAGATTTAGACTCTGATGGACTGTGTTTATATTATGAAACTGTACCCGTTATAGTCATATTTAGCACAGGGCAAGCGGCTGAACGCAGACTATTTACAATGATCCATGAACTTGTTCATCTAGGACTGAAAGAAAGTGTTTTAGACGGGACAATGACAAAATCATCTTACTTAACAGAGCGTTATTGTGATGAAGTTGCTGGACATGTTATAGCCTCCGAAGACATTATTAATAAATACTTCCGCAATGACTTGAGCTTAGATGAAGCTATCAAACAAATAAGAAAGGAAGTTAAAGCAAGCCGCCCAGCCATTGCAATTCAATTATTCATTACTGGCAGAATCACTAGAGAAGAGTTAAATATATATCTAAGCAGCTTGGGAAAAGTTAAACCTACACAAACAAAGAAAGATATAAAAATTCCAGCATCTACATTAATTATTAGTCACTTCGGAAAGTATTTTGTTCAAAGTGTTATGAATGCCATGTGGCACAATACTATCTCAACATCAACAGCTAAGGAAATATTGGGAATAAAAGCACACTACAAGCCCAATACTTTGAACCAAGTCCGTGAAAAGGTTTTTTAAATGATAAAAATAAGCCTAGACACAAATGCTGTGCTTGACCTTTGTTATCGAGTTTATCCTCAAGACATATTTAGCAATCTATGGAGTGAACTTCATACACATTGCGTCTCTATAAATTTCAAGTTTTATATGTGCGATACAATTAAAGCTGAAATAGTAGAGAAAATTGAAATGTATTCTCAAGATATTTGCATATTCGAAAATTTCATAAATGATTTTAAAGTAATCGTCATTGAACGAGATGACGTAGGCAGTGAAATTCAAACAATCAGAAGCACCCTTATTCGTTACCCATATTCGCAAAACTCCAAATGGGTAACAAGTGAACAAGCTGATGTCGATTTAATTGCTGTAGCATTAAATCTAGGGAAGATTGCTAACGTTATTACAGGCGAATATGGATTGCCTAATTTTGATTGGACTACTCATACTAAGGCTGGGAATCCAAAAGTTCCTAATGCTTGCGAACTAATGAATATCCCTTGTTCAAATTGGATCGGCTTTTTCCATACGCTAGGAATACATTGCTAATGAATATTAGCTTTCTTCATTAAAGGTCTTTCTCGATGGCCAACAAAAAGGGTGGAATTCTCTGCGAAATCCACCCTTATGTTACGGCACCTAAAAACCCTTAGGCATCTGGCGGTGTATCTTTAGAAGAAATTTTTTGTTTAACTTGGTCTAATTCAGTCTTTGCCTTACCGACCACTTCATTCAGTTTTTCTTCTGCTTCAGCAAACTTTGACTTAGATACATCCACTGCTTTGTTCGCAAATTCAGTGGCTTGAGTTTTTACATTCTCAAACTCTTCTTCGGCTTTCGCTTTAGCAGTTTCTGCTAGTTCTTTCGCATTACCTAACGCTTCATTGGCTTTTTCTTGTGCTTCTGCAAGTGCTGCAGTTGCCTTATCTTGTACTTCGGCGAAAGCTGTTGTTGCTTTCTCTTGCACTTCAGATACAGCGGTTTGAATCTTTGATTTAATCGAATCAAATGTACTCATGTCTGTTCTCCAGAACTTTTAATAAATCGAAAATGAATCACGCGAAATCACAGAACAATATAACAGGCGAACCCTGTGTTGGGCGCTGAGTTTATCGAGATAATCGTATTTTTTCGTAAAGACATCGCAAAAAACGTTGGGAGGATTACATCCAGCCAACGTGCGAAATAGAAGTTAACAGTGAGTCTTAGTGTTGATGCTTTCTGACCCAATCACCAATGTTGCTGATCGAATTCGTACATTCCGGAATAAACGGCGCAAACAGTGGCCATGCATGCCATAAACCATGCCCCACTTCCAAAGTCACATCGACTCCCGTCTCACTCGCATGAATCACAAACGCACGACTGTCATCTTCAAAAATTTCCATATCCGCAACCATCACGTAAGTCGGCGGCAAACCTGTAGGATCACCCAGCAGCGGTGACATCAGTGGATTAGTTCGTGGTTCATTACCCGCATAATGACGTGCGCAGCCTGTCTCGGTTGGGTACGTTTTGGCAATCACATCCCGTGAATCATTACGGGTATAACTGTCGCCCGCCATGCGTATATCCAGCCATGCCGAGAGCAAGAATAATTGATCAGGTAATCGAACCGCACGTTCACGGAGTAAGTAACACAGCGCAAGTGATAATCCGCCGCCAGCCGATTCGCCGCCGAGTAGCACTGTTTTGCCTGCATGGACTTTCAGAAATTCACTCCAAGCATCCGCCGCATCATGCAGCCCCGCTGGGAATGGATGCTCTGGCGCAAGACGATAATCAGGCACCCACACTTCGCAATTCAGCTCTAACGCAAGGCGAGCAGTAAAGGCACGATGCGTCTTCGGACTACCCGCCACATAGCCGCCACCATGCAGATACATCAGTGCGCGCTTATTGGTGCTACCCATTTGTGGACGAATGACTTCGACGGAAACCGAACCGACTTGTAGCAGACTAATCGTCACGCCTTTTGGCACTGGCATATAACCCAAACCCTTCGCCACCGCACGTCTAACGGATGACGGCTTGGACTCGCGTTGTGGGGCTTTCTTCATTTGCTGCGCCATCGCAAAACGGGCGACTCGGGCTTGGATACTCGGCATATATCACCTAATTAAAATGATTAGAAGGACAGAACCAGAGAGATGACATCAACCGATGAACACTCCACAAAATTCATTTAGATCATCATTAACGAACGATCAAAAATGTCTCTAAATGCGCCGCTATTTGCGGGAACATTTCTGGTGGCAACTTCGGTGCAAGCTTACGCAGCATCCGTTTGAACAGGACCTTGACCAAAGAAATGATGCCATCTAAGGTTTTATTGACCACAAAGTTAAACTTCATCAGATTCTTCGGTTCAATCGACAACGGCCCCATGGTCTCATCAATCACAAGAATGATCAGCTCCATGCCATCTTCAAAGTTCTTTGCACTGCCGTCTTTCAAGCTATCAACAACTCGCGCAATTTCAGCAGCAAGCGCAGGTGACAAACTGAATCCCATAAAGGACTGATCACGACCTAAACCTTGTTTATACGTCATATCATAAAAATGTGCGATCACTGCTGGTATTCGATCATTGGCAATAAAGCCCGCAGTCCAGCGCACATAGTGGCGGGTCTTTTCTTTAATATCTTCGAGAACACGGCGCGCTTCGAGCAACTCTGGGGATGGGTTAGTTCTGTTGAGATCATCTAATATTCGGACAAAACAAGTGTCGAGCAAATCGCAATACGCCTCGGCAAGCAACTCAACACCGTGCAGCTTATCAGCATCAGAGACATGCGTTCGTGTCGTATGATAAAGCGCTTCTAATTCAACAGGAATGCGTTCCTGTAGCGTACAAGCAAAAACTGGAGGACTGATACTCATCTGCGGTTCACCCTAATAAATAACTCTTTCTATTCAAGTTTCTATTTGAATAATTCATACAGCATGGCACTTGAACCACACATCTATGCAGCGCCAGAACCATACTATACAATCCTGACAATTAGCAATGTCAATTTAAGAAATATAATTGAAAGACTCGCCAAACTGATCATCGCCGCACGACGATTTCTGCCAGTGAAATCATTGCGCAAACACCCTATAACATCACAATGCATATTGAGAGAGTGACAACATGTCCAACCTGACCACCCGCATCAAAGCCAAAGCGCAGCTCGCCGCCGTCAAAGCCATTACCCTCGTCATCCCAGCCCCACGGCCATTGGTCTTTATCGGTTCGGACTCAGCACTGAAACTTTGCGCCAGCATTTCGCAGTTAGGGATGAAGCATGTATTAATCGTGACCGATGCGGTATTACTCGGTTTAGGCGTCATTCAACCCATTGAAACTGAACTTCAAAAATTCGGTATTAAAACCTCTGTATTCTCTGGCGTCACGCCTGATCCGACTTTTCAGGTGGTTGAAGATGGGTTGGTTTTATTAAAATCTTCGGGTTGCGATAGCGTACTGGCAATTGGTGGTGGCTCGGCAATTGATGCTGCCAAGGTCATGGCATTGTCCGCAGCCAATCAGAAATCCCCGAAACAATTGATCGGCATTCTAAAAAGTCGCAAGCCTTCTCTGCCCCTCTTTGTGATTCCAACCACGGCAGGCACAGGTTCCGAAGTGACGATTGGCGCAGTGCTCTCCGACAATCAAACTCATCAAAAAGGCTTGGTCATCGATCCTAAAGTCGTGCCTCTGGCAACTGCGCTTGATCCAAAAATTATGCAAGGCATGCCACGCAGTGTGACTGCGGATACAGGTCTAGATGCATTGACACATGCGCTGGAAGCGTGGGTGAGTACGTTTGCGACGCAAGAAACGGATTATTATGCAGGCGCTGCGGTTCGGCTGATTTTTGAAAATCTACCAAAGGCTTGGGCGGATGGAAAAGATCTTGAAGCACGCGAAGCAATGGCACTCGCCTCGCACTATGCTGGACTGGCACTGAATCAGGCGGGACTGGGTTATGTACATGCGATTGCGCATCAACTGGGTGCGCATTACGGCGTACCGCATGGTCGCGCGAACGCAACTGTAATGCCGCATGTCCTCGAATTTAATCGTCACGTTTCGGCCAAACGTTTGGCGGCACTTGCGGTCCGTGCTGGATTAGTAGATGACAATTTCAGTGATAAACAAGCGACTGAAATCTTTATTCAACATGTTAAATCATTGCTGATTGATCTCAACATTGACACCGAAATTAAAGGTATCAATCGCAAAGATTTCCCTGACATGATCAAAGCGGCGTTCGCTGAAGCGCATGGCATTTATGCGGTACCTAAATATATGAACTATGCGGATGCGGAAAAAATATTACTCGCACTGTAAAAACTCAGTAAAAGAATTGAATAAAATTCATCCCATTTACTATAGTTGACAATGAATATTGTCAACTATAGTATAATTCTACGTGTGCATCCTTTATGTGCCTATGATTTCATTTTACCGAAGCCTTTTTATCACGGCTTTTATCGAGAACAAGCATGAAAACGTTTAATAACAAAGTGGCGGCAATCACAGGCGCAGGCTCAGGTATGGGACAGCAATTGGCGGTGCTGCTGGCGCAAGCAGGCTGTCATGTGGCACTAAGCGATATTAACCAAAAGGGCTTAGACCAAACCATCGAGCTCCTCAAACCTTATCAAGTCAAAGTCACCGTGGATGTGGTGAATACCGCTGAGCAAGCACAAGTCTATGCATGGGCGGATAAAGTCAGAAAAGAACATGGCAAAGTGAATTTGATTTTTAATAACGCAGGAATTGCAATGTCCAACACGGTCGAAGGTCATGAAATTCATGATTATGAGCGAATGATGGCGGTGAATTTTTGGGGTGTGATTTATGGCACCAAAGCATTTTTGCCTTATCTGAAAGAAAGCGGCGATGGGCATATCATTAACACGTCGAGTATTTTTGGCTTAACCGCTCAACCAACCCAAAGCGCCTATAACGCCAGTAAATTTGCTGTGCGCGGATTTACTGAGTCTTTGCGTCAAGAGTTGGACTTAAGCAATTACGGCGTGAGTGCAACTTGCGTCCATCCAGGCGGCATCAAAACCAACATCGCGCATACTGCTGAGATGAGTGCCAATGTATCGACACTGGGTATGGATATTAAAAAATCCAAAGCCTCAGCGGATAAAGTGATGCGGATTCCTGCGTCGAAAGCCGCTCAGATTATTTTGGATGGGGTCAAAGCCAATAAGCGTCGCGTATTGATTGGACCTGAAGCGTATGGCATTGATATGTTGCAGCGTTTATTACCATCGGCTTATCAACGCCTGTTTGTGATTGGTAGTAAGTTTTCGTTCTAGTAGCTTCTTGTAGATAGGGCAGGTTTGGAACCTGCCCTATGGTTGAATAGAGATGTGCATTTCGTAGGGATTGGTTATAAACCCATCCTATTTTTATAGTAGTTTCAACGAATAACGTAGACTTAGCCTTAAGTAAAATTATATATCGGCGTTAATAACGAAACTTCACCTCCACCAAATGAAAGCCAAACTTACTTTTCACTGGCCCATGCACGACATGTTCAGCTTTAGTAAACACCACACTATCAATGGGACCTACCAACTGTCCTTTGCTAATCTCGCCTAATTCCCCGCCACGCTTGGCCGAACTACAAGCCGAAAATTGTTTGGCGAGTTTGGCAAAATCTTCGCCTTTGGCTAGGCGCGTTTGCAGTTGTTCGCAGAGCACACGATCTTTGACGAGAATATGGCGGACGATGGCTTTCGGCATGTTGAACTCGATGTTTCTGATTTGAAATTGAAAAACCGCCTACTGATCAGCAGGCGGCTTCATGATACAGCATTGGCTATTTGTCGTCGTTATTGACGTGCGGTGAAAACGCTCTACCAAGGCAAGACGGTTGAGATACCGACTTGTCCACCCGAGCTATAACTACTGCCCGAGAAACCGCCATCAAACGACCAATTACCATCCTCACTGGTGTGTCTCACCGACACACCAACCGCATTTTGTCCGCCATACGTACCTCCTCCAAGACGCAACGAAGTACGACCCGACACATACGGTGCGGGCTGGATTGCGAGTGCTGCCGCTGCGGCCGCATTGGCGCGCTGATCCACGCGATTAATTTGATAAGTCAGGCTGCTGGTTGTTGAATTCAGTTGATTGAGGTTGACCGCATCTGTGCCTTGTGTGGCGGGTGCGACATTGATGATTTGCCGCGCACTGGTCGTCGAACCGACCGATACGGCATTGGCACGATCTGCAACTGAGTTCGCACCCAACGCAACAGCATTGGCCGCATTCACCGAAGCGCCTGAACCCAGCGCCACACCTTGAGTAGACGTTGCGGACACAACCGCCGTATCGCCAACTGCAATCGAACCCGCATTGAACGCTTTCGACGTGCTACCCAATGCAACGGATCCTTGACCTGCCGCAGCGTTGGCATTTCCGATTGCCACTGCACCCGTGGCAGCGCCCCCCGTCGCAGTACCATTAGAAGTGGCATTATTATTCGCACCGATGGCAATCGCACCCGTACCATTAGCAACGTTCGGATCCCCAATCGCAACGGCACCATTGCCGATGGCTTTATTCAAATGACCAATGGATACCGCCTCACCACCTGACGCACTCGCACCATCCCCAATGGCGACCGAATGATCACCAGTCGCTTGGGCACCCACGCCACCCGCTACAGCACCACTTCCTGTTGCCGTACCGCCGAGTAAACCCGTATTTTTTAAACCCGTACTGATTGAAGATACAGTCGTATTGGTTGTGCTGAGGCCGCTGGAAACAGCTGACAGCGTTGTATTGGTGCTAGCCAGGTTAGTGCTAATCGAAGAAACGGAGGTATTGGTTGAACTCAAACCGCTGGATACTGCGGATATTGTCGAGTTGGCTGATGTAAGCGTATTACCGATGGCACTTAAACTGCTACTAATTGAAGAAACTGAAGTATTGGTCGCAATTAAGCCGCTGCTAATCGACGATACCGTTGTATTCGTTGTGCTTAAGCCACTACTGATTGAAGATACCGAAGAGTTCGTTGTACTCAAGCCACTGCTAATCGATGAAACGGATGTATTAGTACTACTTAATCCGCTGCTGATCGCAGACACTGAACTGTTGGTATTACTCAAACCACTGCTAATGACTGAAACGGATGAATTCGTGGCAAAAAGCTCAGAGCCATTGACCGCATCCGTTGAGCTTGTACTCAGCTGACCCGCAGCCACATTGGTGATTTGCCGCTCATTGCCTGCGGAACCTACGGAGACCAAACCCACAGGACTAGCACCCGCAAAACCTACAACAGCGACAGCTAATCCATCCGCAGAATTATTCCCCAAAATCACATTATTGTTGTTATTAGCCGTGACATTATTGCCGAACACAAAAGTATTGTTACCACCAATGGTATTGTTATTGCCAAATGCATAAGAGTCGTTGCCCGTAATCGTGTTCGGATCACCAATCGCGCCGCTATTGGCACCACTGACGTTGTTGCCAACGCCAATCGCGAGGCTACTTGCACCAGATGCGATAGAGCCATCACCCAGCGCAAGCGAACTGCCCCCAGTTGCTGATGCACCATGACCGATTGCTGTGTCATTGGTTGTCGCGCCGCCAGACACACCCGCCACCGTGCCCGTCCCGATTGCGACATCACTATCATTATTTGCAACCGCCGAACTGGTCGTTGTCCCCGCGCCACCAATCGCCACCGCAGCAAGTCCAGTCGCCTTCGCGCCGGGACTGCCACTTGTTGTATCTCCACTGCCCAGCGCAACTGCATTCGCTTGATTGGAGTACGCATGCGCGCCACTGGCAAAAGCACCATCTGCGGCTGCCGATGCGCCGCCAATTGCACTCGCATCCACACCTGTGGCATCTGAATAAGCTCCAATCGCTGTCGCGTTCACATTTAATGCACGTGCGCCGATCCCAACAGCGGTTGAACCCCCGGAGAATGCTTTAGCGCCATCACCGCCTGCAAAAGAAGACCCTCCTTTCGCCTGCGCACCATTACCTATCGCCGTATTGTTCGTGTCGCTGCTCCCTGAAAGACCCGCAATGGCGCTGGCACCGATTGCAACATCATTTGTAGTGTTTGCTCTGCTCAAAGTCCCGAGTGCAGTGGCATTTGCTCCAATCGCTTTACTCCCATCCCCACCTGCAAACGAAGAACCGCCCGTTGCCTGTGCATCGTTACCAATCGCGGTGTCATTGACAACTGTGAGACTGCCACTGACACCCGCGATGGCACTCTCTCCGATCGCAACGTCTTTCAAATTATAGGTAATGGAATCACTCCCGACCGCTGTAGAGTCCACGCCAAAAGCCCGCGCAAAACTCCCAACCGCAATCGACCCACCACCTGCTGCATTGGAAGTAGCACCCATAGCGGTAGAAACAGGCCCCGAGGCTTGAGTGTTTGCCCCAAATGCGCTCGCATTAAAACCTGTTGCAGACGCATGCTCACCGAAGGCACTTGCAGCAATTGCCGAAGCCGTCGAATGTTCACCCGCCGCGATGGATTGACCTCCTATCGCCTGTGCGCTAGCTCCTAAAGCGACCGAGTTCACGCCTGAAGTGACTGCACTAGAACCAATCGCGACTTGACCGTTGCTTGCGGCTATGGCATCGCCTGTCCCAGAATTAAGCGTTTCGTTATCCCCAATCTGAATACCCGTCGCTGCAAACGCTCCTTGTCCCAGCGTCATCACCATTGCGATCGCTGAGGCCAATAGACTCAATCGAACAGAGACAGTCAACTGCTGCGGCGATGAATGATCTTGTTGGACATCCACATTTTGACGAACAGAAGAGTGAGAAGATCTGCCATGACTACTGGCAACTTCGGAAACGGCAATCCACGTTCCGTGCGCTTTGCTCCAAATAACCCGATAGATTTTGTTCATGGCTGATTCCCTTTTAATTTTAAAATATTTAATCACGTATTCATCGTTAATGCTGCAATTCAATCATCCCCATTCAACATTGCCATTCTGTTTATTTTTCTTAAATCGCACACAAAAACTTCCTGAGAAAAACCAGTTTGGCTGTGCAAAAAATCAACAGAATATGGCCTGATACTAGACCCATCAATTCAAAGTTACAATCTATAGATAGAACAAAAAATGGACATTTTTAATCATCCAAAACTGCAAAAAATTGCTCTCTATTTTTGCGATTATTTGTGCAATAAAAAACCGCCTACTTATCCAAGCAGGCGGTTTTTTGAATCTCCAACATTGATTGCTGAGCGTCGTGATTACGCCGTGAAAGCTCTCTTAACCGTGCTCAAATGATCACGCAGCGAAGCCTTCACTGGCTTATTTTCCGCGCCGACCAAAACATAATTGGCTGGGTTAAAACGCAGGATACGCATACGGTATTCGGCATTGAATCCCGGATAGAGCACATTGTTGCGACCATTTGGACTGAGATACCAGCTCGCACAGCCTGATTTCCACACGGTGTGTTCGCTCCGCTGATCCATGGTTTTCACAAATCGAGCTTCTGCGTTTGGTTTGGCAGTAATGTATTTCAAATTCATTTGCTTACGCAGTTCAATCGCCTGCCATACATAATCAATTTGCGCTTCTGCATAAGCAATCACCGACGTATGCCCAGGTCCTGTGAATGGCCCCACCAAGAAATACAAATTCGGGAAATTATTGGTCGCGATACCGTCAAACGCTTCTGCGCCATCTTTCCATTTGTCATTCAATGACGCATTGCCTAGACCTTGCACTTCAAACGGCGCACCCGTGTTGCGCACTTCGTAACCTGTCGCGAAGATAATCACATCGAGCTCATAGTAATTACCATCGATCGTTTCAATACCCGTCGGCGTAATCTGCTTGATGCCTGACACTTCCAACGTCACATTGTCACGTTGCATCGTCGGATACCAATCACTCGACACCAGCACGCGCTTACAGCCAAACTTATAATTTGGCGTGAGTTTTTTCAATAATTCAGGATCTTTGACTTTCTTTTCACGATAGCTATTTGAAATCGATGATGGCACTGATTTAAACGCATCGTATTTCAAGATGAGGAACGGTGCCGTTGCTTCATTCAACCAATAGTTCTGCAAACGATTCAGCTTCATCTTGAGTGGCTTGTCGCGGCTTTCTTGCTTGTCTGCATCGGTCAAATTAGGATTTGGACGCGGCATAATCCAGTTGGCAGTGCGCTGGAACACGGTCAGATGTGCGACATCAGGCGCAATCGCTGGGCCAACCTGAACACCCGTTGCACCCGTACCGATCAACGCAACACGTTTGCCTTTCAGTTCAACATTATTATCCCATCGCGCGGTATGAATGATGGTGCCTTTGAAATCTGCCGAGCCTTTGATATGCGGATCAGCAGGATCAGCAAATGGGCCAGGTGCAGCGACGACATTCTTAGCGCGGACGAGTTCGCCGCCTTCAATCGTCAGTAACCATTCACCCTGTTCAGCATTAAACACGGCATTCACGACTTTAGAATTAAAGCGCATGAATGGATACATGCCGTACTTGTTGGCACAGAAACGGATGTACTTCAAAATTTCGCCTTGATTGGCATACGCATTTGACCATTCCGCAGAGGGTTCAAAAGAATACGAATACAGCTGCGATTTCACATCACAGGCACAACCTGGATAAATGTTATCGCGCCAAGTACCGCCGACATCACCCGCTTTTTCAAAAATACGGAAATTGGTAATGCCCGCTTTCTTCAAGCGAATGCCCATACCCAGACCCGAAAATCCAGAACCAATCACCGCCACTTCCAATACTTCTGAAGGCATGACAGGCGCGGCTTTGGCTTTTGGTGCTGGCGTTGGTTTAGCTGGACTAGGCTTCGCAGCAGTCGTTTTAGTCGCTGAGGCTGGCTTACTGACCGCCGCTTTCGGCTTGGCTGGCGCTCTTGGTTTCACCGCTGGCTTTTTAGGCGCAGGCGTTGATGATGTTGGGGCTGGCGTTGCGGTCTTTTGATCTTCTGGTGTTGTCATGATACTTCTCACTGGCTTCTTCAATGGTTAAAGGACTTCACGTTCATAAAACTGGTCATACTGGAATCGCCGCCCACAGCGGCATCACTTGCGGTAACTTATCGCGCGGCATACTCATCAGCAAACTGCCGATGGTATAGCGCGTACACATTTTTGCCGCTTCCATCGGCGTGGGCGAACCTTGTAACACCATCCGATACCCCAGATGTTGCACCATGCCCACCATGGCATCGGACATATCGCGATGGCTGCCAATCTCAATCAAACCCGCCGCTTCGGCTTTCTGATAATTCTGACTCAGCTCTGATGCCACTGAATCGCAAATATGCCAATACCACGTTTCTAAACCTGGAATCGCAGAAAATCCTGAGCGAAACATCGACAAGGTTATCTGTGCGTGCTTGTTCAGCGTTTCAAAAATCAATTCATAAATCTGCTGCGTCGCCATGATCGATTCCAGCGGCGCATTCAAATTCACGCCTTCGCGCACTTGCACGATACCCGCATGCAACTCAGTAAACACTTCATTGAGAATGAATAAAAACAACTGGCTCTTATCTTCAAACTGACCATAAAACGCACTCATGCCCACGCCTGCATTCTGGGCAATTTCCGCCACTTGGGTGCGTGCAAACCCTTTATCCGAGAACAATTGCTTAGCAGACACAATAATCGCCTGACGGGTTTCAGCAAGTTGGGCTTGGGTACGACGTGCCATTCAAATCTACTCTGTGCTTATGGATCAAACTATATGGAATATATATTCCAATTAAATAGCCTGATTGTCAAATTTATTTTTCAACTGATTCACACCACATTAAATAGCCATGTTTTTATTCAGTATTTATTTTCATTAAGTGTTAATCCGCACGTCACGGTGCTGTCACAAACCACCCCTAGCATTGTTGAGTAATTCATTTTTGCTCTTTTTTGGCGATCACATGCAATCTAAAATCACGGTTTTAGCACTCGCAATCAGTGCCATATTAGTCACTGCTTGTCACAATGACAACGACGAACAACCAGCACCCGCGCTTGTCGTCAAAAAAGGTGTGCTGATTGATGCAGCGGTTTCAGGTGTCAGCTTTGATAGTGGCAGCCAAAAAGGCACCACCGATGCAAACGGTCAATTCAAGTATGTCGCTGGCGAAACGGTCAGCTTTAAACTGGGTAATATTGATTTAGGCAATGCAAAAGCAGGCGACAAACTATTATTAAAAACGCTCAATAACGGCATCAATGCACAAGGCAACCTAAGCGACACAACGTTAAACCGCGCAGTCTTGTTGCAGACCCTCGACAGTGATGGCGATAGCAGCAATGGCATCCAAATCCCAAGCAGTGCGGTGGATAGACTCAAAGCAGCGAGCATTGCGTTCGACAGCACACCGACTCAGTTTGCCACGAACCTTGGCAAATTACTCAGCGACACAGGGGCCACTGCGACTATCGTCGATTCCGCTACTGCAAAAAACCACTTACTGATTGCAGAAGCTGAGGCGCTGGGTAAATCCACAGAAACCTTCTCCGATGGCATCGTGACTCAAGTTGAACGTCATGCTGTACCTGACGAATATGTCCCGTACTCAGGTACCAACGCAAATCTACTAAAACGTTTTCCGAAAGGATTTCCATTAGCCGTCGGTTCAGGACTGGCTTTTGTCGGTACAACCAACGGTGTTTCAACATTCTATGCGATCACTGACCGTGGTCCAAACGCGGATTCACCTGCATTAACTGGCGGCATTGCGACCAAAGTCTTCCCTGCCCCAAACTTTGCACCCACGCTGGTCAAACTCACGGTAGACGGCACTGGCGTAAAGATTTCTGACAAAAAAGAACTCAACGTCAATGGTCAAAAAATCTCTGGCCGCCCACTACCAAATGATGCGCTTGGCTCGAGCAAAGAAACAGCACTATCAGAAGACTTGGCAAGCCTACCATCGGATATCAATGGTTTAGACACTGAGGCGTTGGCACTGGATGCGGATAAAAAACACATCTGGACGTGTGATGAATATGGTCCATTTGTCGTCAAAATCGAGCTGGCAACGGGCAAAATCGTTGAAAAATTTGGCCCCACGACAGGACTGCCTGCTGCCATTGCCAAGCGTCAAGCCAACCGTGGCTGTGAAGGTCTCGCCTTTGGCGATGGTGGCAAACTCTATGCTGCCATACAAAGCACGTTGGATATCAGCAAAAACACTGCGCTATTTACCCGCTTTGTAGAATTCGATCCTGCGACCAAAACCAGCAAAACTTACGCGTATCCAATCACACCTGCCGATTGGGAAGATGGTAAATCAGGCAAAGCGAAACTGGGTGACCTCGTTTCATTGGGCAACGGTCGCTTTATCACCATCGAACAAGGCACCTTTGCCGATGGCAAGATCCACAACAAACTCTATGTTTTTAATATTAAAGGCGCCACTGATATCAGCAACATCAAATCAGGTTCTGATGAGTTAGAAAAGGTCAAAGACCCTGCCAAACTGCTTGAACTCGGCGTGACTCGCATCAGCAAAACCTATTTGGGTGACCTTAAGAACTATGGCTGGTTAATGGAAAAAGCCGAAGGTTTGGCCTTGATCGACAACCATACGCTTGCGCTGACCAACGACAATGACTTCGGTCTATCCTTTATAGCCAAGGACTCAACAGGCAAAGTGGTCGATCCGACGACGCTGTTTGTCAGTAGCGCCGGAGTCATTACCGATAGCGAGGGCAAAACGGGTTACACCTACACCCTGCTGAACGGCAAACCTTACGAGCGACGCACGCAACTCTGGTATATCAAACTCAAAAACCCACTGTTTTAATCCATCGGGCTTAGCGCACGGCTAAACCCGATTTACAACAGAAAAATGATTCAATGGGCGGTGATTACTTTAAACAGTCACCGCCTTTTTTAACCTTGAAAATACAATATATTATCAATACACGCGATTGAGGATAGGCTCAAGCGTCATATCAAATCAATGACGGTCACACCCCATTAATAGATCGAAAATCTTCAGGTACAGCATTCAAATGATCGCGGAAATTATTTTCAACAATTAAAAGTTAAATGATTATTAAATATGAATTTTCCATCAATCATGATTCTGCATTTGTATTTGACTTCTTTTTGTACTATTGCTATGTTGGATTGAAGCATTACCCTCGTTTTTTGACGTTGTTTTTTTGGAAGGAATCATAAAATGGATACCCCTAAAGAAGAATTCATGCAACTGCAAAACAGTGAAGCAGTTGTCGCCAAAATGGCTGCAACGATTTTTGCTTCACTCATCAACAACTTCCCATTACACAATTCTAATGAAGACGAGCTGGTTGAGAAATCAGTGGCGATCGCTATTAAAATTGCCAATCGCGCAGAAAAAATCATCAAAAGCGATACAGAGTGGCGTAAAGATGATGGCGGCTCAGCTTACTTGGCTTAAATCGTCGATAAAATATTGTGGACAACATCGCATTTGGCTCTCATAGGGAGAGATACGAAATCCTCCCTATGTCGTGATTTTAAACGCTCCAATGAATTGGAAAAATAATAATGATCGCCACGCCGCTCTATGCTGGAATCCTAGCCCTGTTGTATCTCGTGCTCAGTTATCGAATCATTGTTCTAAGACGTCAAGGCATCAGTTTGGGCGATGGCGGTGATCCCGTTTTGCTGAGAAGAATTCGAGCGCACGGTAATTTTTCTGAATATGTTCCATTTATCCTCATCTTGATCGGCATGCTCGAGTTAAGCCATCTCCCGATTATCATTCTGCACATTTTGGGCATCACACTGGTGGTCGCGCGTTTACTACACGGTTACGCATTTTCATTTACAGAATCGTTTAAGTTTGGACGCGTTTGGGGTGCAGGTCTCACGTTTTTGCTGCTGCTTGTCTGCGGCTTACTGTGTATTTACCAAGCCATTAGCGCGCACGTCATGCTGCCCTTAAACCTTTAAAGGTATATAATTGAACTGAGTTTCTTACCCACAGACAGGCAGCCATCATGTCTAAATATTTGGTGATTTGCTCAGTACCACAAGGACTTTATCCAGAAGCACTCTATAGTGAACTGGAAAAAGGCATTGCCGATGCCTATATTCAATCTTTCGGTCTTCAATCAAAAACCAAAGTCTTGTGGATGACCATCCCCAGAGGTCAAGCCTTCCTCGCTGGAAAACCTTCTCATTGCGCAACCATTGCAGCATCGGTTGCCGATGGTCTGCCGAACGAACAACGCACAGCCTTTCTCCACGCTATATTGCAGCAATGGACCACGCTCACGCGTTGTAGCAAATCTGAGGTCGTGATTAGTGCAATCGATGCGGCCAAAGTCAAAGAATTCACGGCGATTAGCAAGCGGCGTTTTCGTGCGACGATTCGACCTTTTATGCTCGTCAAAATGCTGACTACGTTGGTGAAGAATAAACTTGCGAAAGGTCGTTTCGAGATGAGTATTAATCAGTCGGAAGACTAAAGGAGATTGATATGCCTCTGTATACCGTATCGACTAAAAAGCCTTTGAGTGAGCAAAAAAAACTCAGCGTGGTGAATTCAATCACCCAGACACATTGCTCAGTGACGGGCGCACCCGCGAGTTATGTACAGGTTGTTTTTGCCCAAGGTATTCCACTGCCCAGAAAGACGGCTTTTCATGTCTTAGGCTCCATTCGCAGTGGTCGTTCAGCCGCGATAAAGACAGAAATGAGCGACCAAATCAACGCGGCATTATCGAGCTTGGATAGTGCGAAAAGACGGACTGAAGTTGTGTTCGTTGACCTGCCTGCAAGCTGGATCATGGAAGGCGGTGAAATCATGTCCGAACCCAGCGAAGATGAGTCGCATTAACGACAACCCATCTGCTTAAAAATTTAATTCTCTATATTTCCTGAATGATTCAGCTTTTTTCCACATCAAACCCGCCAGTCATCCCTAAATCAAACCCTTAACCAAAATAGCGTTTGACAGGAATCGTCTAAAGGTTGAAACTAGGAATAATTCTCATTTATACCTAGGTTCTCTATACCTGTGCGCCTCTCTGATCTGTCAAAAAACGCGACTGCGATCATCTTATCTGTTGAAGATTCACATCCAACTGATTCTTTTGAACATCATGCAGCTGTTGGCAAAATTGACTCCATCGCACACCGTTTAAAAGAACTTGGTTTTGTGCCAGGCGAGTTTGTACGCCTCATCACGGTTGCCCCTTTTGGTGGCGATCCTATCTTGGTTCAGGTCGGTTTTACCCGTTTTGCTTTACGCCGCAGCGAAGCAAAACGCATACTTGTTGAGGCACAACCCGCATGAATTCGATTGTAATTGGCGATACAGACACTGTCACCAACGGCATGGCGGAACATATCGCGCTGGTGGGTAATCCAAACTGCGGCAAGACTTCTTTATTTAACCAGCTCACTGGTGCACGCCAAAAAGTCGCCAACTATGCTGGCGTCACCGTTGAACGCAAAGAGGGGGTGATTACCCTACCTTCGGGTCGTCATGTCCGCGTATTGGATTTACCCGGTGCCTACAGTTTAGACGCGACCAGTCCCGATGAAGCGGTCACGCGTGCCGTGTGTTTAGGCGAATTGGCAGGTGAAGTACTCCCTGATTTACTGGTTTGTGTCGTGGATGCGACCAACCTGCGTTTGCATTTACGCTTCGCATTGGAAATTCGCCGTCTGGGTCGTCCGATGCTCATTGCGCTGAATATGATGGATGATGCCGAGCGTCGTGGGATCAAGATTGATGTTGCCAAATTGGCTGAACGCTTAGGTGTGCCGATTGTCGAAACGATTGCCGTCAAGCGACATGGCTCTGCGGCACTGATTCAGCAATTAGAAGGTCAGATTCCTGCATTGCCTGTGGTTACTTCTACTACGGCTGAACTTGACGATATTCATGCTGAAGTACGCGCACTGCTTGCTGACGCGGTTATCATGCCACGTTCAACCGATCAGCGCGACGATGCCTTAGACCGTGTGTTATTGCACCCCGTATTTGGACTCATGATTCTTGCGGTGCTGATGTTCTTTATATTCCAAGCCGTGTTTACATGGGCGGCGCCGTTTATGGATGGCATTGGCTTTGTCGTGGCCACGGTTAGTGACTGGACGACCTCGTTCCTGCCCGAAGGCATGCTCCATAGTTTATTGAAAGATGGCATCTTTGCTGGACTCGGTACGGTACTCACGTTCCTACCGCAAATTTTGATTTTATTTTTCTTTATCTTAGTGTTAGAAGAATCGGGTTATTTGCCACGTGCGGCGTTTTTGTTAGATCGTTTGATGTTCCGTGCGGGTTTAACGGGTCGTGCGTTTATTCCATTGTTATCCAGTTTTGCATGTGCAATTCCGGGCATTATGGCAACGCGCAGTATCAGTGATCCACGTGATCGCTTAACCACGATCATGGTCGCGCCACTCATGACCTGTTCGGCACGCTTACCTGTTTATGCGTTATTGATCAGTGCATTTATTCCGGTAAAAACGGTGTGGGGATTCTTTAATTTACAAGGCTTGGTGCTATTCGCATTGTACTTTGGCGGTATCGTGAGTGCGTTGATTGTGGCAATGGTCATGAAAAAGTTTCGTACCGATCAAAGCGAACATGCCCTACTCATGGAGTTGCCGAGTTACCGCATGCCAAGCTGGCGCAGCGTCAGCATTGGCTTGTATGAACGCGCGACGATTTTTATCAAACGCGTCGGCGGAATCATTCTGGCACTGATCGTGATTTTGTGGTTCTTGGCGTACTTTCCGCAGCCTCCTGTTGGCGCGACTTTACCGCCGATTGATTACAGTTTTGCAGGTCAACTGGGTCACATCATTGCCCCGATTTTTGCCCCGATTGGCTTTACTTGGGAAATTTGTATTGCACTAATCCCAGGCATGGCCGCGCGTGAAGTCGTGGTTGCCGCGCTGGGTACAGTCTATGCGCTGTCAGGTAATGAAGACGCCGTCAGCCATCAACTCGGCAGTTTAATCGCCGCACAATGGTCGCTACCGACTGCATTATCATTACTGGCTTGGTTTATTTTTGCACCGCAATGCCTTGCAACACTGGCAACGGTGCGCCGTGAAACGGGTTCTTGGAAATATGTTGGCATCATGACCGTGTATTTATTTGCACTGGCGTATGGTGCTTCACTGATTACGTATCATGTGGCGGAGGCATTGCTATGAGTGTTGTCAACGATGGACATGCAATCATCGGTAACGTGTTGCAAGGGCTGATCATGGCAGGATTACTCGGCTGGAGCGTGTTTTTCATGCTGCGCCGCATTATGCCTAAGCTCGTTTCAAATCAACAACGCCAACTCGCTAATGCTTTCAACGCTCAAGGTTGGACAAAACTCGCGCAATGGTTAGAACCGACCATCGCTAGTAGCGGTGGATGCGGTAGTGGATGCGGTAGTGGTTGCAATACCTGTGGTACTTGTGCGTCAAACACAAACAAAGAAGACGTGCAGACGGTGCAATGGAAGAATCCTGCGCCATCGAAAAGCTCAGGTTGTCATTAACCCTAGTTGTCATCAATATCGACGCTTCTTGAGCATAAGTCAGCGTGGAGATATTTTAGTTTGCATGATAAAAAAACTATATAGACGCTTGTATATTTTCGTTTAATGGTCGGAATTTGACACAATTTCGACCTTGTTCTTTCGCGTCATACAAGGCTTTATCCGCGGTATTAATCAAACCATCCAAGCATGCTTGCATATTATATTGGCAGGTATTGGTCGGTAACATCGTCGTGACACCGAAGCTCGCTGTGACTTGAATAACATGATCACCCACGGTGACCCTCTGTGCCTCAAGCGACTTTCGATAACGATCAGCAACCTCTATTGACATTCTAGCATCACAATTCGGCAATATGATGATGAATTCCTCGCCCCCAAACCGACCCACATAGTCCGTCGTCCGCGCACATTTTTGCAAAATTGCCGTTGTTGCCAGCAATACTTTGTCGCCCGCTTGATGTCCAAACGTGTCATTAATTTTTTTAAAAAAATCTAAATCCAAGATTAATACCGACAAACAATACAAATTACGATGTGTCAATGCAATCTCATGTTCTAAGACTTCATTCAAATAACGTCTGTTCCATAACCCCGTCAATCCATCTCGACGCGATAGTTCAAGAATCTTCTTTTCTCGCAGCACGATACCCTGCATTAGAGAGTGCCCCATGATATAAACAACCGCTGCGATCGGGGCGCTCATCAAAATCTGAACTAACAAAAAAGCCAATGGAACTTGTGCGGGCTTCACTTGATCAACATATAACGGCGCATTGGGCAATAGTCCTAGACTCACGGCTATTGCCAACCCGACAATTTCAAACCACATTAAACACGTTGCGTAGAACACATGCTTACGGTTAAACAATATAAGTCCCAAAAAAGGCAAAACTCCCAACAACAATCCAGTAATCAGTTGAGGAATACCATTTAAAATGGCATACAGTGCTAGTGGCTGTCCAATAAAATAGAGTTGAATATTGCCTGGTAAGGTTGAGGTTGGATTTTTTTTGCGCGTATATAAAATAAAGCCCAGCAAAATGTTCAAGCATAAAATGCTCGTTATGCTTAAAATTTCAGTGACCTGCAGGTAATACAGATTTGAAACTTGAAGGGCTGTCGGTACATTTTGTGAGAAATAAGCAATACAGAAATAGCTGAAGTAAAGCAATGAAACCGTTACATTGACAATAATCGCTTTATCATTTTCAGGTAAATCCATCACATATAAATGTTTTTTAATTATTGCGGTTACATCCATATAAACCTCTATCTCTTTTGGGCGACACGACATTCCCCAACACATAGCGCAAATTAAACAAATTCTTATGTGCGAAGCATATTGATTGCAATTTGATCACCACAAATCAATCCTATAATGACTCTGCCGTGATCACTGTATGCTTTAGTAATCTTCACAACGAATTTGCGTATCAAATTCACTCCTTGAAATTGATTTACGCAAACTTCATCACATTTCTAACATATTCATTGTGATATTGCACTGATAAAATCTACACCCTGATATATTCAATAAACTTTTAGATATGACCTTAGCACATGACCTCACGCCCAGCACGGAAGCCCCGTCTACCGACGCCTGTGACTATTCCGCAAGATGCTGAGTATTTACAGGTTTTTCGTGACAATTTAGTCGCGCAAGCCGTCAGTCCGCATACGCGCAATGCCTATTTAAGTGATTTAAAACAAGCACTTTTATTTGATGATACACCCCTACCGCAATGGTCAGAAAAGCAAGTGGGTGATTTTTTATTAATGCTCACACAAGCCGAACGCAGTCCACGTTCGATTGCTCGCTGTTTGTCTGCACTTAAGCAATTTTTCAAGCTACAACTTGCGCTCGATGTCCGTTCAGACAATCCGACCTCGCATCAAAAAACACCCTCTCTAGGTCGTCCATTACCGAAAGATTTATCAGAACGTGATGTCGATGCGTTGCTGGGCGCACCCAATATCGAAACCGCGATAGGTATGCGCGATAAAGCGATGCTGGAAGTGCTGTATGCCTGCGGTCTACGTGTTTCAGAACTGACTGAACTGACGCTCAATGGCATTAACTTAAAATCAGGTGTGATTCGCGTCAAAGGTAAAGGCAGTAAAGAACGCCTCGTACCATTAGGTGAAATTGCCGTCGAATGGATTTCACGTTATTTGCACAGCGCGCGTCCAGAACTTGCGCAAGGTTTGGTCACCGATGCGTTGTTTATTACCGTGCGCGGTGGCTTTATGACGCGGCAAAACTTTTGGTACATGATTAAGCATTATGCCAAATTAGCCGACATTCAGAGCGACCTCTCTCCGCATACGTTGCGTCACGCCTTTGCCACACATTTACTCAATCATGGCGCTGACTTACGGGTTGTGCAGATGCTACTTGGTCACAGTGATTTATCCACCACGCAAATTTACACCCATGTCGCACGCGCACGACTGCAAGAGCTTCATGCTGAATTTCATCCGCGTGGATAAAAGGAAAAGTGAGCAAAACCATTAGTCAGGCAAAACAACCTCTCACAAGCGTGCAACAATATCAAAGCACTTAGTTTTGCTATGATAGCGATGAATCATTGGTGATAAAACTTTCGACATTTAAGGATATTTGCATGAAACTGTTATGGCCTCTTGCTGCCACACTGCTGTTGACCATCAGCGGCTGTAGCAAAGCATCGTCTGATGCGCCGACTGATGTACAGACATCAGCTCCAGCAAGCGTCTCAGCGACACCACAAACTCAAGCTATATTAGGTAATGCGCCTGAATCGGTCCGTAAAGCAATCACTGCACGTATTCAAAAAGCGGGATTGAAAGCGACCATTAGCTCGATCACAAGCACAGAAATGCCGAATCTTTACTGGGTCACATTCAATGAGGTACCTGCGGTCTTCATCAGCGGTGATGGTCAATACTTTCTCCAAGGTGAACTGGTTAAACTCGGTGACAATGAGGTCACCAATCTTTCAGACTTACTGAATGCGCAAGACGCCAAGCGATTGATTACAGCTGTCCCTGAAAAAGACCTCATCATCTTCTCTCCGACCTCTAAACCAAAAGCGGTTATTTATGCATTCACAGATGTGGATTGTGGCTATTGCCGTAAGCTACATAATGAAATCGAACAGATTAATGCTAAAGGCATCGAAGTTCGTTACCTCGCATGGCCACGATCTCCAAGTGATGTTGCTATCAATGAAGCCGTCTGGTGTAGCGAAGATCGTAAATCAGCAATCACTACTGCTAAACATGGACTACCTGTCCAAGCGCCAGCCTGTAAAAGTCCAGTCATGGCACAACGCCACATCGGTGAACAAATTGGCATCAATGGCACGCCCGCCATCTACACTGCAGATGGTAAGTATTTAGGCGGTTACATCCCTGCAAATGATCTAGCGAAAATGCTGAAAATCGACAAAAAATAATCCATCGATACGGCAACACCTCCCACGAAAACAGCCTGAATCGCGTGCTTCTCTACTGGAGAAAGCACGCGTTTTTGGCTATGATATGGCTCTTTGAAATCTGCACGCGAGGCAACAGCTTGTGAAACCAGTCAAACTGGCAATTTTGGGTCTAGGAACCGTTGGCGCAGGCGCTGTGCGCTTGTTACAGGACAATGCTGCGGAAATCGCACGACGTACGGGTCATGAGATTCAAATTACCCATGTTGGTAGCCGTCGCGCGCGACCAGATCTCGCCTTAGAAGGCGTCAAACTCAGCGATGACTTGCTCAGCATCGTCACGCAAGATGATGTCGATATCGTCATCGAAGTGATTGGCGGTACAACACTGGCACATGACGTGGTCATGACTGCGATCAAGCATGGCAAGCATGTCGTCACCGCGAACAAAGCTTTACTCGCTGAATATGGCAATGAAATTTTCCAAGCGGCTGAAGCGGCTGGCGTGTATGTCGCCTTTGAAGCTGCGGTTGCTGGCGGTATCCCCATTATTAAAGTGTTGCGTGAAGGTCTGTCGGCGAATCGCATTGACTGGCTCGCGGGCATTATCAATGGCACAGGCAACTTCATCCTGACCGAAATGCGTGAGAAAGGCCGTGCATTTGGCGATGTGTTGGCAGAAGCACAAGCACTCGGTTATGCCGAAGCGGACCCAACATTTGACGTGGAAGGCATTGATGCGGCGCACAAGCTGACTTTGCTTGCATCGCTCGCATTTGGCATTCCGCTGCAATTTGAAAAAGTGTACACCGAAGGCATTACCAAGCTGACTGCTGAAGATGTGACGTATGCTGAAGAGCTCGGCTATCGCATCAAGCATTTAGGCATTGCTAAGCGTACTGATGCTGGCTTTGAACTGCGTGTTCATCCAACACTGATTCCAGAACATCGTTTGATTGCGAACGTGAATGGCGTAAAAAATGCCGTACTCGTGCATTCCAATGCGGTTGGCCCAACACTGTATTACGGTGCGGGTGCAGGCGCAGGTCCAACCGCTTCTGCGATCGTCGCTGACGTCGTGGATTTGGTTCGTGCGCTGGGCAATCAAGGTTCTGGACGCGTGCCACATCTTGCATTTCAACCAGAATCGCTGGTCAATACGCCGATTTTGGCAGCCGATCAAATGCACACTGCGTATTATCTGCGCCTCACCGCACAAGATCATCCAGGTGTGCTGTCTGACGTGACAGGAATTTTGAGTCGCGCTGGCATTAACATCGACGCGATTTTGCAAAAACCAATTCAAGAAAAAGGCAATGTGCCGGTCATTATCCTGACTCAGCCCGTGCTTGAAGCCACCATGAATGCTGCTATTCGTGACATTGAAGCATTGACTGCGATTGAAGCGCCTGTCGTTCGTATTCGCTTAGAAACCCTAGATGGTTGATCTTAAGTTAGATTAAATGAAAGCCCTCGATTAAATCGGGGGCTTTTTTATTGGTGATGTACATGATAAATATTCTGTAGGGGCTACCCTTGTGGTCGCCCTAAATCAATATCAAAAGCGGGCGACCACAAGGGTAGCCCCTAC
>JANYEL010000188.1 GCA_025363155.1 Moraxellaceae bacterium | reverse complement strand
TAAAAGGCTAGTTTGCCCATGCTGACCCGTTTAAGTTTGCAGAATTTCACTTTAGCGCACAATGTTGTGCTGGATTTACACGCGGGTTTTACCGTTCTGACGGGTGAAACGGGCGCAGGTAAGTCGATTCTGCTGGATGGTCTGGCTGCGTGTCTGGGCGAGCGAATGGATGCGCAAAGTGTGCGATTTGGCGCGGATAAAGCCGATATTACCGCGCAGTTTGATCTGCAAAGAAGTGAGGCCGCGCGTGCATGGTTGAGTGAACGTGAGCTATTAGATATTGATGATGATAATGAAGTGCGCTTGCGGCGGGTTATTTTGTCGGAAGGCCGCAGTAAAGCGTGGATCAATGGTACACCAACCAGTTTAGGCGAATTGCGTGAATTGGGTGAGCTGCTCGTTCAGTTGTATGGTCAACATAGCCAGCAACAACTACTAAAGCCTGAATATCCAATGAATTGGCTGGATACCGCCGCGCAATTAAAGCCCCAAGTCGAGAATGTTCGTGGGTTGTACAAAACATGGCAAAGCTTCGTCAAGCAACAACAAAGTGCACTGCAGGAGCGTGAAGCGTTACTCGCACGGCAAGCATTATTGAGTTCACAGATAGAAGATGTGCAGCCATTTGTTCAGCATGATTATGCGAATTTAGAACAAGAGCATGATCGTTTGAGTCATTTTGAAGGCATGATGCTGGATACATCCGCGTTGCTGGAAGGCTTGGATGACGGCGAGGATAATGTTTTATCCCGACTCGGATCTTTGCTGCGTCGTGCGGAAATGCAGGCCAGTCGTGCACAAGCGTTAGAAGCCGTTGCTACTGGGATCAGTACTGCGCAAACTGAGTTGCAAGAAGCCGTGTCCACGCTACGTCAATTCGCTGATGAACAAGTTTTAGATCCTGAGCGTTTGGCGCAAATTGATGAGTTGCTCGGTGAGTTTCATCGTTTAGCACGGAAATATCGCACCACACCTGCCGACTTAAAGCAAGAATATGAAGGCTGGGAAGCGGAATTACTCAAGCTGGATGATTTGGCGGATGCCGATTCATTGCAGATCAAAGTAGAACAAGCCGAACAAGCGTTTCAAGTTGCTGCTGTTTCATTGGATCAAGCGCGTCAATTGGCAAGTACGCCACTCATTCAAAGTTTATCTGATCAAATTAAACCCCTAGCATTGCCTGAAGCACGGTTTGAGTTTGAATTTTTACCTGTCGCTGCAAGTGCCAATGGCGTCAGCCAGATTCGCTTATTGTTTAGCGCCAATCGTGGTGTGCCGCTGCAACCCTTGGCAAAAGTCGCATCGGGCGGCGAGTTGTCACGGATTGCATTAGTCATGCAAGTGATGATTGCGGCGCATGCTGAAGCACCTGTGCTGGTATTTGATGAGGTCGATGTCGGTATTAGCGGTGGAACGGCGGAAGTGGTGGGGCGTTTATTGCGAACATTGGGCGATGATGTGCAGGTACTGTGTATTACCCATCAACCACAAGTTGCAGCACAAGGGCATCAGCATATTTTGGTTGAGAAGCAGCAAGGCGAGCAGGCGGCAAGTCATTTACGTCAATTATCCGATGATGAGCGTGTCAGTGAACTGGCACGTATGTCTGGTGGCGTTGAGATCAATGAGGCGACGTTATCGCATGCAAGAGGGTTACTCAGTAGTCGACTAAATCCTACCGCTTAGCGTATATTGGTTCATATTCACTATATTTTGTTCGCTTTGAGTCAGCAGCAACTTGCAAAACTTTAGAATTACTCCATTTATTATCTTAACGACACTACTTTTTTGATGAATATGGATGCCGCTATGCCTAAATATTTAACTCATCGTTGTTTGATTGCGCCGCGCGATGCGGAAGCGATTGCACGGGATGATTTTTTCGCAGAAGCAGTGGTTTATATTGCGCGCCATGATGAAGATGGCGCGATGGGTCTATTGCTCAATCGTCCAAGCACCGTTGGGATCAACGAACTCTTGTCTGATCTGCAAATCGTGTCGGATCTGGTCGATCCGCATGCAGTGTTGCAGGGCGGTCCGTTGCGCCCAGAAGTGGGTTTTGTGATGCATACAGGACAACCCGTTTGGCACTCCTCGATTGCGGTCAGTGAAAATGTCTGTATTACGACCAGCAAGGATATTTTAGAGGCCATTGCCCATAACGAAGGCGTCGATAATTATCAAATCATGCTCGGGTTTGCCAGTTGGGCGCCGGGTCAGCTAGAAGATGAGATTAAGCGCGGACAATGGTTAGTCTGTGAGCCTGATATGGAATTGTTGTTTAATTTACCGTATGACGAGCGCTGGTCGGCGGCCGCTGCTAAATTTGGTGTGAATTCGCCGTGGTTGTCGAGTGAAATTGGACATGCCTGATTTAGCTGATTCTGTTGTAAATTACCGCAGCGTTATGGCGTTCGATTTTGGAACGCAGAAGACAGGCGTCGCTTATGGGATGTCATTGACTGGAAATGGATCGCCACTTGCGTTGCTTATCATGAAAGACGGGATTCCCGATTGGAATCTGCTTGATAAGACACTTGCTGAATGGCAACCCGATGCCTGTCTGGTGGGATTGCCATTGAATATGGATGATACTGAGTCCGAGTTGTGTTTACGCGCACGTAAGTTTGCCCGTCGCCTCAAGCATCGGCTGAATAAACCCGTTTGGATGGTTGATGAACGGTTAACGACACGCGAAGCACGCGAAGATGTTCGTCAAATCAGCGCGCAGCGTCGCGGTAAAGCACCAGCAGCCGATTCGATGGCTGCAGTTCTTTTGATTGAAAGTTGGTTTCGTGAACCTGCAGGTGTTTTACCTTAGTCGTTAATATATTAGGTAATTAATAATAAAAACTGAGGGTGTGATGAGAGATATTCAGCCTCCTACACAACAGGTCATTCTCAACAAGAAAACCATGCTTTTCTTAGGCGTTACGTTGCCTCTGTTCATTCTATTGTTCATCACGATGCATCTTCTTCAAAACTCTGTATTTGATTTTGATACGCAGTTGATGCGGTTCGTTCATCAGTTTACTCATCCGATCTATGATCAAGTCGCCATTACATTGTCTTATTTGGGAGGAATGCCCACTGCGATCGTCATGATGCTCTTGCTGGTCGTGCATAGCCTGTATACCAAATCTAAAAATATTC
The DNA here is from genome assembly GCA_025363155.1 of Moraxellaceae bacterium. Classification (GTDB taxonomy): domain Bacteria; phylum Pseudomonadota; class Gammaproteobacteria; order Pseudomonadales; family Moraxellaceae; genus Aquirhabdus. The sequence goes on along the minus strand of JANYEL010000188.1, from coordinate 3,514 downwards.
CGTTCATTCTCATTTCAATGATTGGTGCGACGAGTATTTCTTGGTTGCTCAAAGTGCTGCTTGATCGACCTCGCCCCATGTTGTGGCCGCGATTAGTTCAGGATTACGGTGCATCTTTCCCGAGTGGGCATAGTGTTTATGCTGCGGCTTTTGCTTCTATTTTTATTCTGTTGTATTGGCGGACGAAATGGCGATTTGCGGTTTCGGGGTTGGCGCTGGTATGGATGTTCTGTATGGGGCTTTCAAGAGTGTATCTAGGCGTGCATTATCCCAGTGATGTGTTGGCAGGCTGGGCGTTAGGTTGGGGCTGGATATTTCTGGTTTATTTTAGTTTGAATCAAAGAAAATATTAATATGATCCGTTCTAAAAGATAATTAATTCGCAGACTTTTATCGTTTCTCCTACAAAAAATCAAGCAAAGACTCTCGCAATTTTTATTTAAATCCGTTTTAATCAGTATTAAATTTAGTACTGAGTAACGTAATGAAAACAATGATAAAGCTGTCTTTTTTATTCGGCGCAAGCATATATGCGTCAATGTCATTTGCCGCAATTCAAAGTAAAGAACTCCATTACACTGCGGCGGATGGAACTCAATTGGTGGGCTATTACACCTATGATGATGCGATCAAAGTGAAACAACCTGGGATTCTTGTGGTGCATGAGTGGTGGGGGCTAAATGACTATGCTCGTCATCGTGCAACGCAATTGGCCAAACTTGGCTATGCGGCGCTTGCCATCGATATGTATGGTGAGGGGAAGCATACTGAAAAGGCTGGCGAGGCGATGGAAATGATGCATAGTGTCTTTAATGACGCTTCGACATCCATGGTTCGTGCCAAAGCTGGATTGGAATTACTCAAGGCGCAACCGCAAGTGGATGTGACTAAACTCGGCGCAATCGGCTACTGTTTTGGCGGCAAGATTGTCCTCGATATGGCACGTGCAGGTATTCCACTGAATGGCGTTGCGAGTTTTCATGGCGTTCTTGCGCCTGCGACACCTGCAAAAGCAGGTGAAGTCAAAGCTAAAATTCTCGTCTTGCATGGTGCCGCCGATACAATGGTGAAAGCTGAAGATGTCGCGGCATTTAAAGCCGAGATGAAGGCCGCCAATGTACCGTACAAACTGGTGAGCTATCCGAATGCGAAGCATGGCTTCTCAAGTCCATATGCGGATCGTCTAGGTAAGGAAAACAAGATTGATGTGGCGTACAACGCCAAAGCCGATAAGAAATCTTGGCAAGAGATGCGTCTGTTCTTCAATTCAGTTTTTGCCGAAAAGCATTAAGCAGAAAGGCGTTTATTAAAAATCATGGTCATAAAAAAACCGCTGAACTTTGAGTCAGCGGTTTTTTCTTGCGCTAAGAATTATTTCTTAGCAGGTTCAGCTTTATCTTCTGAGCCAGCTTTGATGACTTTCAGCAATTCCACTTCAAACACCAATACGCTGTTTGGTGGAATCGTGCTTGCACCTGTTTCGCCGTAAGCAAGTTTCGCTGGAATGAAGAGACGTGATTTGCCACCTTCTTTCATTAATTGTAACCCTTCCGTCCAACCAGCAATCACACCCGCCAGTGGGAAAGTGACTGGTTGACCGCGTGCGATTGAACTATCAAATACAGTGCCATCGAGCATTTTGCCTTCGTAATGAACTTGAACTTGATCATCAGCAGTTGGTGCAGGGCCTGTTCCAGCTTTAATCACTTCGTATTGCAAGCCGCTTGCAGTGGTGGTGATGCCAGCTTTTTTACCATTTTCAGCGAGGAAAGCAGTGCCTTTCGCTTCATTTTCGCCACTGAGTTTTTGAATTTCTTTCATCGCTTCAGCATCGTGTCTTTCTTTGTAGGCAATCAGCGTTTTGCGCATGTCATCTTCGGTCAAGCTACTGGCTTTTTGACCATAGCCATCACGAAAACCAGCAAAGAATTTCTCGATATCGAGATCAGTCACCGCTTCAGCATTACTTTTACCCATCAAATAACCGAAGCTATAACCGACTTTTTGATTGTCTGTGCTGCTTGCTGAGATTGATGACTTAGCAGTCGAAGATTTTTTTTCAGAGGGTGTTGCTGCATTGGCAAACAGTACAGGGGTTAATGCACCACCTGCCAAAACGACAGCGAGTGCAACAGGAGCAAATCTACTCATATTCGTATTCCATTGATCTATAAATTAATAGGGTTTCGTCTTGCTTGTTTAGTAACCGTTTGTCGTATTTTCCATAAGCTGCCCGTTTGTCAGACAAAGTACTGAATCAGCTGCTTATATATTCGATACTATCCTCACGTCACACGCTTTAGCTTGGCTTTAGCCTAAATATTGCATGTACGTTTACAGTTACGAAGTATGGCGATGTTATTCAATATCACCCTACTTTGTCTGTAACTATTTTTTGATTAAACGTTTTTTTTAGATTTTTATTCATTACATTGCAACCTCGGATGTAAAGAATAGATGAAAAGTTGGCTTTCTTAGCTGAAAGTCTACTTTTGATGTTTTCTGAAACTGTGTTTTGATTCACATCTGATGAATTGGGTCACCGTTTTATCTGAAAACCGCCAATATATCCGATGTATTTCGGTTTGGCGCTAATAGAACCGGTGCATGGTAAGGATGCCTATAGCACCACGTTAATTATAGTTAAGCGTTGTATTGAGGCTGAGACTTTGTCTCAAAATGACTGCTTAATGATAGGTTTACAATTACCATTATCTCTGGAGTCTATTATGACTATTGAACAAACTGCGACTGAAACCCTTGCAAAAGTAGAACAAGCTGCAACTGAGACTGTAGAAAAAGCGAAAGTCGCTGCAACTGAAACTGTTGAAAAAGCGAAAGCAACAGCAACTAAAGCAAAGAAAGCTGTTGAAGCTGAAGTTGCAAAAGCTGAGAAATTGGCTGAAGAAGTAAAAGCAACTGCAACTGAAGCGGTTCAAAAAGTTTCTGATCGCGTACAAGCTGAATCAAACACTGTTGTTGAAAAAGTAAAAGGCCTCATCGCTCAATTGAAAAACATTGAAGCGGCAAACCTGTTGAAAGATGTTCAAACAAACGGTCTGCAAGCACTGAAAAACGATTACACACTTCTGCGCACTGCAGTTGTTGGTAACTTCGAAACTTTGCAAGCAAACAGCAGCTTGAAAACTTTCGTAACTGACTTGTTGGCAAAATTCCAACCAGCAAAATAATTACTGCGTTGATTTAAGCTGATATCAAAAAGCCACTTTATTTAAAGTGGCTTTTTTTATGGGTGTATTTTGCTTTGAATATTCAAGGCTTTGAAGTCTTCCCCTTCAAGGGGAAGATTTAGATGGGGATGGTTTTTGAAACGAAAATCAAAAGCACCCCCATCCCAGCCTTCCCCCTTAGGGGAGGCTATGTCTGCGTTAACAGTTGAAATGGATTATTTTTAGCCAAAGCAACTGTTAGCGCAATTTCTGGAGTTAGAGTTTTTCCCCAACGCTCCAAAAACCTTCGCCATCCCAAATAATTCTCCAGATACTTAGTCGCC
>JANYEL010000187.1 GCA_025363155.1 Moraxellaceae bacterium | reverse complement strand
GATAGCCTACGACTATTGACCTGCATAATCGGTAGTGCTTGTGTTGCGCCTTGGTCGAGCCAACGTGTCGGCATTTGCGTGATTCGCGTGATACCGACTTTTGGCGCAGATGAATTCGCTAAATAGACAATATGCGGCTGGAAACAAACACTCAGACCCCAATCAGGTTCGCGACAAGTACCTAAGTGAAAATGACACGTTTCGGGTTTCATCATGCACATATCGCATGATGCCTTCGAAATCATGCATCTATAACAATGTCCTTGCGAATAGGATTTTGGTGTTTTACTGCCGCATGACAAACAGAAAATACGCCCAGTCCACTCCAGCTCAATCTCTTTGCCAAGATTCTCAGTCATTGGATAATCAAACGCGCCCAGCACCAAGTTGTATTCAACACTTGCAGCCAATGTACCGCGTGAAGTTTCCACAGTTTCGCCCAAATGAGCGCGCATTTTGTGACAGAGACCTTCGTATTCCATACATCTTTCCTAATGGGCTATTTCATCAATGATTGTGATGAACGTTGCTATTTAATTAAATCAATAAACGTGTAATTGTATGTTCAATGCGTCGTCGAAGGCGGATTATTTTAAACCCGTTTTACCTAATCATAACCAAATCGACACGCAATATAGTCGCTGTAATGCCATCAAATATACTTTGTAATATATTGATATGCGCTATGATATGTTCATATCATTATGATCAAAGCGGGGTCGCAAGAATGACTCTCGATACAGAATTGAAGCCCACAGTCATCAGCAAGGATTTGCCAATGCCGACGCAAGCCATACCGCCGAATATCCTACCGCTCATTCAACGATTAGCGCACGAAAAACCCATCGAAAATGGTTTGCTGATCGCGCGTGATTTATCGTCGCTGAAGGAATGGAGTACAGGTTGGACAGGGCAATGGCAACAACGTGAACTGTGGTTGCTCACCAGTTTACCATTTCAACAACGCTTTGACTTAGCAGTTATTATATTAGATGAATGCTTTTTAGATCATGATTCTTTTACCAGCAATGCCCTCACCCACAATGATCAAACAACACCGTCTCAAACGACCGCAACGCAAGTAATAACCCATGGGTTAACCCACCTGCGTGATTTACTAGCAAGACGTGTTTTGGTTGTCGCGCATGGCGATCAATCTGCTGGATTACGCGCTTTAGGTTTCAGTCAAATCGAACAAATCGAAGGCTGGGAACTCTGGCAATTCAACATCCTCGAATACAAACAAATCCCTGATTGGCTCAACTCACGATATTGGGCGAACCCAGAAAACTTCGATAAATATCGCTGGTAATCTAACGATCATTCGTTTGAACCTTCTCAACGCAGTGTCTTATCAAAACACTGCGAATCTGCTACCATTTGCGCCAAATTTTAACGGTCATCACGCTCATCTTTGGGCTATGACTTCACTGTGTTTTATTTCAGCATGTTGATCTCGCATCAATCCCACATTACAGAAACAGTAAGGAGCAATCAGCCATGGCTGGACATTCCAAATGGGCCAATATTAAGCACCGCAAAGCGCGCCAAGACGCGTCAAAAGGTAAAGTATTTACCAAATATATCCGCGAGTTAGTTAGTGCCGCAAAACAAGGCGATGCTGATCCTGCGAAAAATCCAAAATTGCGGGCTGTGGTTGAAAAAGCCCTTTCAGTCAACATGACCCGTGACACGATTAACCGCGCAATCCAACGTGGTGCAGGCAATACTGACAACGACGATCTAAAAGAAATTAGCTACGAAGGTTATGGCGTCGGTGGTGTTGCTGTTTTGGTGAATACCATGACGGACAACATTAACCGTACCGTTCCTGAAGTTCGCCATGCATTTAGCAAAACGGGTGGCAATTTAGGTACAACGGGTTCAGTTGCGTATTTGTTTACTCAACGCGGTGAAATCCGTTTTGATGATGTGTCATTAGAAGACAAAATCGTCGAAGTCGCATTGGATGCGGGTGCTGATGATGTAGAAACTGATTCTGAAAGTGTTACCGTCATCACTACGCCTGAAGCATTTGGTGAAATTCAAGATGCGCTCGCTGCTGCTGGCTTGAAATCTGACAACGCAGAAGTGACGATGTCACCATCGACTCAAGCGGACATTACCGATGTTGAGCAAGCACAGAAGATCTTGAAAATGATTGATATGCTTGAAGACTTAGATGACGTACAAGATGTCTACACCAACGCTAACTTCTCTGATGAAGTGATGGCGGAGTTGAATAAGTAAGGAAACGCTATCCTCCTTTCCTATGAAGCAAAAAAGCCACCTTCTATTACAAATAGAAGGTGGCTTTTAAATTTCAGAAAACTCAACTTACTTAATCATTTGTCAAAACACTCAAACCTCATCGTGACTTGTCCATGTCACGTCGTACCAAACACGTATTTTCTTTGACCCCAAGCGACTAGGCGAATACTGAGCGCTCTTCAATTCCGCAATTGCCCGCTGGTCGAGTGAAGGATCACCAGAGCTATGCCTGATTTGCACGCCCTTCACCTTGCCAGCATCATCAAGCAAAATACGCGCCCTTACCGAGCGATTCGCACCATCAATAACTTCAGCTTTGATCAATAAGCGATTAACGAGATTCATGCGTTAGTCTCTCAGCTAAACATCTTCCAGTGATGGGCACAGCCGCTTAACTACTTACTGCCCGCGCCAATCCACACGCGCCTTACGGTCACTAGCATAAACACGCGTCACATACTGTCCAAACGGACGTGCCAATAATGCCTGTTTATATTGCTCAAGCGGCTCTGGCGGAACGACATGGTTTGGGACAACCCAAGGTGTACCCTCTATGCCAAACAACGGTGCAGCCAAAGCACAAACAGCAATATCTGCGAAACTGAATTGCTTACCAACCAAATAACCATGTTTGCCATCTGAGCCGTTTGCAAGTAACACTGCTTCGATTTCATCAATCAAAACATCAATTCGTTCTTTAGACTTGGCTGCTTTTTCAGGATTAATCTTATATAAATCCTTCACGCCTTTTTTGATGATTGGCGTCATTAGACCTTTAAACGTATGCAAAAAACCACGCTCGCCGACCATAATATCCATGGTGTGTGGCACATCAATTAAGTACAAATACATCCAACGGCGTACATGGTAGCCCAACTCATTGGCTTGCTTATCCAGCGCGACAATTGCTGAGCGTTGCTTTGGGTCATTACTAATTAAAGGCTTTTCGGCATAAACGCCGTCTAAGTAAAACGCAATTTCTGTAGACTCACCGATCCAAGTTTTTTTGTCTTTTAAGAGCGGTAATGTGTCGTTGCTTGCATGCCAACGGGTCAACAAACGATGCGGGCCGGGAATGATGTTTTTCGCAACATAATCAAGTTCTTTATGATCGAGCAACCAACGCGCTTTTTCACAATAATGGGACAACGGAAACTGGAACAAAGTGCGCATAATCGTTTCTCAAAAAAAGACTAAATCAAGCAATAGAAGAAGGTGCAGAACAGCATAACGACTTTGGTGTATCATATGCGCCAAATTTACATACTTTTTCAACCAACTCAATCAGCTGGTTATTTTTGCAAAGCACTGCTTGGTAATAAAATTTTTCGCAAAATCAACAGGATTATCATTATGGGTTTTAATTGCGGCATCGTCGGCCTGCCTAACGTCGGTAAATCTACGCTCTTTAATGCCCTAACCAAAGCCGCAATTGCTGCGGAAAACTTCCCATTTTGTACGATTGAGCCAAATACTGGCATCGTGCCTGTGCCTGATCCACGCCAAGATGCGCTTGCTGCAATCGTAAAACCTGAACGCGTGATGCCAACTACGATGGAATTCGTCGACATCGCGGGTCTCGTTGCTGGCGCAAGTAAAGGCGAAGGACTCGGTAATAAGTTCTTGGCAAATATCCGCGAAACCGATGCGATTGCTCACGTTGTTCGTTGTTTTGATGATGACAATGTCATTCACGTCAATAACCGTGTTGATCCATTAGATGACATCGCGACCATTAACACTGAACTCGCGCTCGCTGATTTAGACACGGTGACAAAAGCGATTTTGCGCTTAACTAAGTCTGCAAAAGGCGGCGACAAAGACGCTCAAGCAACTAAAGATATTTTAGAACGTATCGAAAAAGCACTTGCGGCTGGCGATCAAGCACGTTCAGTACCCCTTGATGAAGATCAATTGAAACTGGTACGCGGTATGGGTTTGATGACACTCAAGCCAACGATGTACATTGCTAACGTTGCGGAAGATGGTTTTGAAAACAATCCGCATCTGGATGCAGTTCGTGAGTTAGCGGCGAAAGAAAATTCAATCGTTGTCGCACTGTGCAATCAAATCGAAGCTGAAATCGCTCAACTCGATGAATCAGAAAAAGCTGAATTCCTTGAAGCAATCGGCATGGAAGAACCCGGCCTAAATCGTGTGATTCGTGCAGGTTACGCACTACTCGGTTTGCAAACTTACTTCACTGCTGGTGTAAAAGAAGTTCGCGCTTGGACTGTTAAGAAAGGCGCAAGCGCACCACAAGCGGCGGGCGTGATTCATACTGACTTTGAAAAAGGCTTTATCCGTGCCGAAGTCATCGCGTATGACGACTTCGTTGGCTACAAAGGCGAAGCTGGCGCGAAAGAAGCTGGCAAATGGCGCTTGGAAGGCAAAACCTACATCGTGCAAGATGGCGATGTGATGCATTTCCGCTTTAACGTTTAAATCATTCTGATTTAGTGTTTAAATAAAACCTCCGTGAGTATTAAGTTC
>JANYEL010000110.1 GCA_025363155.1 Moraxellaceae bacterium | reverse complement strand
GCTGAATATGTTTGCCGTTTGCTGAATTTCATGGACAAAAAAGGTTATCAAACCGTGCTTGCCCAAGATCACGAAGGCTGCAAAACCAAGGATACCGTCATGGGTAGCATTCACGCGGGTTATATTGCGCGTGCTGCGAGTACATTGCCGCGCCAAGGTTCGAAAGCTCCGTGGTTGGTGATGAATAACTATTTGGCTGATCGTGTGCATTTGCGCAAGAGTTCGTTTGAAGACGGTATCTTAAGATTTGATAATAAAGAGCCTCAGCCGAAAGCGAAGCGTTCTAAGCTATTAGGTGCGTTAAGCGCTTAATCCTTGAGTGATTCAAAATAAAAAATCCGTCATTTGGCGGATTTTTTATTGGAAATTGATCCTTGAAAATGAGGAAATTTAGGTAAATATGAAGCATTATTCACGTTAGTAATAATAAAAATAATATTTAACTACAAATGGTTAACCAAGACCATGAGCAACCTTCTTAAAACTGTCATATTTGCTCGCTACGATGAAGTACAAATAATAGTCTACTCATCGGAAATTAAATATGCAGACCACCATATTGCGCACAGGTCCAGTTTTACGTTTTATGCCTAAGGGCGCGTTGAAAGCTTTTAAAAATAAACCACCTAAAAAAGTTCCTGTACTCAAGTGTGAAGTCGTCAGCGACGCAAAAACGATTGCTGAAGTTCAACGTTTTCGCGCCCGTGTTTTTGGTTCGGCGTATGGCATTTATTTTGATCAAGGGACTGACATTGATCGCTTTGATGAATACAGCATCCACATCGTGGTGCGTGATACAAAAACCAATGAAATAGCAGCCTGTACCCGCGTAGTGACACCGAAAGCAAAAGAAAAACTCGGCAGTTATTACTCAGAATTAGAGTTCAATTTGGGTGAATATCTCAAAGGTAAAGATCAAGTTTATGAAATTGGACGCACCTGCGTTGATGAAACTTACCGAGGCGGCAAAGCTTTGTCAGTCTTGTGGATGGGTATGGTGCCGTTGATTGTGAAAGAGTTGAATGCCAAGTATCTGATTGGAACCGTCAGTGTGAACCTTGGTGTGAAAAGCGAAAAAATCATCGCGACTGAAGGCTACATTCACGACAAAGCCAAAAGTAAAAAAATTATCAGCTTGAAAGCCTTTAATCTAAAAGAATATTTGCTAATGGAAAATGAAGAAGCAAATTTCTTTGAAGGTAAAGACAACGAAGTCTCACTCAAGTACCGCAAAAAAGATGTACCGTCATTGATTAAAAAATATCGTAGCCTCGGTGCGGTGTTTTCCAAAGAGGCCTATTTTGATAAAGATTTTAACTGTGCGGATTATTTTGTTGGAGTGAAAGTGAATAAGAGTTTGCAGCTAAAATTGAAATTGGTTTGTAAAATCATTGATATGAAAGCAAAAAAATAACCTGAATAAGTAAACTGGTTACATTCATTCAGATTTGAGTGAATATACTTTATAAGCACCTTCCTCGTATAAGGTGCTTTTTTTATCTCCTTAATTCACCATATTTTTTACCGAATATCATCGAATGCGCTGTAATTCACACAAAACCGTTGTGGAATGCGCAGTCATCTCAAGGCAAAATAGCATCATTAGTAAAGATGTTAATAAAGAGCATTGAATTCACAGGTTTAAATTGGGGAAGAATATGAGTCGTTCGTTAAGTGTGTTGGCTATTTCAATTTTTTTAGCGTTGCCGATGGTCACATCCGTGGCATCTGCGGCACAAATGACTACGCAAGTAGCGGCTACGCCAGCGCAAGCAACCAAAAACTTAAACGGTTTACTCAGCAAACTCAGTAGCCTGCAAGCCAATTTTAATCAGACTACCAAAGCGACCGCACCCACTAAAGCATTACCTACAAAGAAAAAACAGGGTTTGGAATCAACCCATTTGGGTCAGACTTTTAGCGGCGTGATGCAAGTGAAACGTCAGGGTTTGTTCCGTTGGGAAACGACCAGTCCGATGAAACAGTTAATTGTAACCAGTGGCAAGACGGTATGGATTTACGATCCTGATTTGCAGCAGGCTACGCGCCAAACGCTGGATGAGCAAATGAGTAACACACCAGCACTGCTATTATCTGGCAATGCGGCACAGATGATGAAGTCGTATAAAGTCACTCAGCCAAATAATGCCGTGCCTTATTTCGTATT
>JANYEL010000083.1 GCA_025363155.1 Moraxellaceae bacterium | reverse complement strand
AGAGCTGCTGAATTAGGGTGAATACTCAGTAAATCAGCAGCAGACCGAGCAGTAACTTCGAGTACAAAAAACTCAAGCAACCGAAGCTGTACTTTTCTAGTTAACTTACAATTAGATATCTTCATTTTCCTAGACTAACATAGTGTTAATCTAGTACAGCCCCCAATCAAAAGCGACCAATCACCATAAGCCGCAATCAATCAGGCAAATGAATCGCGCCTTCAAACACCGTAGCAGTCGGGCCAGTCATCCATACCACATCGTTTGGACGCCAAGCAATCGACAAATCACCGCCCTGTAAATGAACCAATACTTGCTCATCCAACAAACCACGACGAATGCCGCTCACCACAGCCGCACATGCACCCGTTCCGCACGCTAAGGTTTCGCCTGTACCACGCTCAAACACGCGTAAACAGATTTCGTTGCGACTCAGCACTTGCATGAAGCCCACATTCACTCGCGCTGGGAAACGTGGATGACTCTCAAGTACTGGGCCAATGGTTTCCACTGGCGCTTTCAAAATATCGTCAACAACAATCACCGCATGCGGGTTGCCCATATTGACCACATCCAGCTCAATAGGTTGTCCAGCAACATCGACAAAATAACTCGAACCCTCAACATCAGATTGAAATGGGATTTCGCTTGGGCGTACTTTTGGTGCGCCCATATTGACGCGAACCCAGCCGTGCTCATTGATTTCTGGTTCGACAATGCCGCTATTTGTTGAGACACGAATCAACGGTTTACGGGTTAAACCACGTTCATGGACAAACCGTGCAAAGCAGCGTACGCCATTACCGCACTGCTCAACTTCACTGCCATCGGCATTAAAAATACGATATTTAAAATCCACATCTGGCTGCTCTGGTGGTTCGACCAAAAGTAATTGGTCAAAGCCCACTCCAAAGTTACGATTCGCCAAACCACGGATCAGTTCAGGATCAAGCGTCACTTGCTGGCTGACTAAGTCAATGACCATAAAATCATTGCCCAAGCCGTGCATTTTGCTGAACTCGACACGCATCGCGGTTTCCTCTTATCGCTTATTGATTACAAATATGGGTTCTTTGCATAGATTATACAACCTCTGCGAATCACTTACGGTACTAATGATTCCAATGCCCAAAGCTCACTCACGACTTCACGTTGACGAACGACATGCGCTTGATCACCATCCACAACGATCTCAGCCGCACGTCCGCGCGTATTGTAGTTACTCGCCATGACGAAGCCATATGCTCCTGCGCCCATCACCGCCAACACATCACCCGCTTCAAGCGACAACTCCCGCTCTTTACCCAAGAAGTCACCAGTTTCACAAATCGAACCGACCAAATCCCAAACTTTGACATCTTCAGTCCGCGGTTTCGCTACAGGCTGAATATCCATCCATGCACCATAGAGTGACGGACGCACCAAATCATTCATCGCCGCATCAATCAACGCAAAATTACGATGAGCAGTCGGTTTCAACATATCCACAGTCGTCAGCAAAACCCCAGCATTCGCACTAATCGCCCGACCCGGTTCCATATAGACTTTCATTCCGAGCTTTTCTAAAGCTGGACGTAATGCTGTGGCATATTGCGCTGGAGTTGGTGGCTTTTCATCACGATACGTCACCCCCAAACCACCACCAATATCAATGTGCTTCAAGCTAATGCCTTGTGCTTTCAAAGTCTTGATCATCTCAATGACTTTATCCAATGCATCTTGGAATGGTTGCGTCGTCGTCAACTGCGAACCAATATGACAATCAATCCCGACCACCTCAATGCCAGCCAAACTTGCCGCTAATGCATAAACCTCATACACCGTATCACTTGGAATCCCGAATTTATTCTCTTTCAAACCCGTCGAAATATACGGATGAGTTTGTGCATCCACATCAGGATTCACGCGCAAAGAAATGGGCGCACGCAGACCTAAACACTGCGCAACACGATCAATTCGGGTAATTTCAGCCGCTGATTCCACGTTAAAACAGGCAATCCCCACTTGTAACGCACGTTCGATTTCAGCTTCGGTTTTACCTAGCCCTGAGAACACCACTTTTTCAGGCGCACCGCCAGCTGCAAGCACGCGCTCAAGTTCGCCACCACTGACGATATCAAAGCCTGCGCCTAATTTTGCCAAAATATTCAATACGCCAATATTTGAATTGGACTTCACCGCAAAGCAGACTTGATGATCAATAAAATCAAAAGCCTGATCAAACGCCAAATAATTCGCGGTCAATGCTGCACGGGAATACACATACAGTGGTGTTGAATATTGTGCAGCTAATTGCGCCAGTGGTAACCGCTCTGCGTGTAACGCACCTTCAATACGGGTAAAACTCATGATGCGCTACCGCCTGTTACTGCTTGTGATGCTGGAGTTGAAGCATTGGTTTTTTCTTTTGAACCGAAAATGAAGTTACTCTTTGCATTTCTTTTCTCAATCACACTTGCATCAGCAGGACTTGTGGTTGGTAAATATAAATTACCTTTTTGACCACAGCCGACCAAACTCAAACAAGCGTAGACACTTATTGATGTCGCAACCAGCACGCCAGTAAATTTAAGTGACATAAAAAAATCCTAAATCAAGAATCAGACAATAGCGGTAGTATAGCCGAGTCGTCGGTTTGACGCTGGCAAGTTCATACTTTGAATGTGACAATTAAAGCGAATTATATGTAGGATGGGCTTCAGCCCGTCCTATGATTTAGGTACATTAGCAGTGCATAGGATGCGCATTGCGCACCGAACATATCGTGGGATCTGAGCTGTTGTGCGACCTATGGACTACGACCCCTCAGCACTTCCATAGTATTCAACAGAAAAACCTTCTGCACGCCACGCATCAATTCCACCGAGCAGAGATCGTACTTGCGTATATCCCCGCTGTTTGAGCTGCCTTGCAACCTGAACAGCGCTGACATCGTTTGGACAGGAGCAATACACCACCATCACTTGGCTAAACGGAATATCTGCAATCGTTTCCGCAAGCGTTTTGGGATCCAGTGGACGAGCACCAATAATTCTCTCTAAATCCAAGTTCTTCGCCAATGAAGATCTAGCATCAAATATCAAGGGAAGCTTCTCTTGATTGAGAAGTTCAGCGAGTTCTTTGGGTGTTATTCTCGTTTGTTTTGCAAAAACCTTAATCCGATAGCGTTGCCACCACCGAAATATCACATAAGCCGCTAAAAGTAGACAAATCACAAATACCGCAGTTTTACCAAACTCAGTAACCGTGACCAAAACTCCATTAATTTGTTGATAAAAAATGGCGCCAACAACTAACCATGTTCCCGCCCAAAGTGCCGCGCCCGCCGTACTAAATATGAAAAAACTTGAACGACGTAACCCCAATGCACCGGCTAAAGGAGGCTATGTCTGCGTTAACAGTTGAAATGGATTATTTTTAGCCAAAGCAACTGTTAGCGCAATTTCTGGAGTTAGAGTTTTTCCCCAACGCTCCAAAAACCTTCGCCATCCCAAATAATTCTCCAGATACTTAGTCGCC
>JANYEL010000229.1 GCA_025363155.1 Moraxellaceae bacterium | reverse complement strand
CGAGGCATTGGCAAGAATGATACCGTTGCAGTCATGTTACCAAATGTCCCTGCAATGGTTGAGGTTCATTTCGGTATTCCCATGCTCGGTGCAGTACTTAACACTCTCAATACGCGACTTGATGCAGCGACCATTGCCTTTATGCTTGACCATGGTGAAGCCAAAGTCCTGTTGGTCGATCCAGAATTTCGCGCTGTGATTCAAAGTGCGCTGGCATTGCGTAGTATAACGACTCCAATCATTATTATTGACGTGGCAGACGATACTTTCTTCACAGATCAACCCATGATTGGTGAAATCGAATACGAAGACCTGCTGGCACAAGGCGATGCAGACTATGCATGGTCATTGCCTGAAAACGAGTGGGACGCCATCAGCCTCAATTACACATCTGGCACGACTGGCGATCCTAAAGGTGTGGTCTATCATCATCGCGGCGCAACGCTATCTGCCCTATCCAGCATCCTCGAATGGGATATGCCAATCCATCCAGTTTATCTGTGGGTCGTGCCGATGTTCCATTGCAATGGCTGGGGTTTTCCATGGGTTATGGCGGCGCGCGCAGGTGTCAATGTCTGTCTACGTAAAGTCGACCCGCAGGCCATGTTCGATGCCATCCGCACTCATCGCGTGACTCACTATGCTGGCGCCCCCATCGTCCACAACACGCTCATGAATGCTCCAGCAGCGATGAAAGCGGATATCAACCATCCCGTCAAAGCCTTTATTGGTGGTTCAGCACCCTCGGCGGCACTGCTCGAAGGCATGGAGCAGATGGGCTTTTCCCTGACCCATATCTACGGTCTCACCGAGGTTTATGGTCCAGCAACTTTCTGCGTACCGCATGACGACTGGGCAACGAAAGATATCGGAGCGCGGGCGAAGCTACAGGCACGACAAGGCGTTGCCTACCATCTACAACAGGGCGCAACGGTGCTTGATCCTGACACCTTGCAACAAGTCCCTAACGATGGCGAGACCATTGGTGAAGTGATGTTCCGTGGCAATCTCACCATGAAAGGCTATCTAAAAAATCCTAAAGCAACAAAAGAAGCATTTGCAGGTGGCTGGTTTCATACGGGTGATCTCGGCGTGTTGGAATCAGATGGTTATATCAAAATCAAAGATCGCAGCAAGGACATCATCATCTCTGGCGGGGAAAATATCTCGTCCATTGAAGTTGAAGATGCGCTCTATCGCCACCCTGCGGTTTTGGTCGCGGCAGTCGTCGCCATGCCTGATGCTAAATGGGGCGAAACCCCATGCGCCTTTATCGAACTCAAAGCGGATTGCCATCCGACCGCAGCAGAGATCATCGCCCACTGCAAAGGACACCTCGCAGGCTATAAAGTACCTCGCGCTGTGTTCTTTGGCGAGCTACCAAAAACCTCGACAGGTAAAATCCAGAAGTTTGAACTGAGGCAACGTTTGGGGTCGCTACAAGTGATTGATTGTTAACGAGTGAACAGTTAAATGAGCACGAGTTCAGCTAACTCGTACTTCTACGCTTACTTATGTAGTCAAATGTAATTTAATGTATAATTCATGTACATATGAAGATCTCATCTCAATACAGACTTAAATCAGAGATGAGATGTTTTACGTTAATTCGGCTTAAAACACAAAGCCTCTTAAAAAACACGACTATTAGCTGAAATTTAACAACATGATCAATCAAAAAATTTGCACAAGCTTGGCACTATTCACGAGCTTGATGCTCTCCCCATGCGCACAAGCGTTAGACTTGAGTGCTGGTGATTATGATCCTGCGCCAGTTGGAATGACCGTTGCTAACTTATATCTAGATAATGGTCTGTACAATAGGTTGTACAACGGCAGTCATCTTGTGCCAGGAACGAACAAGCTCCATACCCAAATTGGTATCGTCAGCTTACAACATTACGTCGATATCGGTGGCGTCCTTGCTGTACCTATCGTGATCGTGCCCTTTGGTCAAATTTCCGAGACGGTAATGGGCAACACTCTTGGCAATGACAAAGGGTTATTTGACATCATCATTGCCATGCCCTTCTGGGCGTATAACGATACCAAAACGCATACTTATCTAGCTGTTGCGCCATTTTTATATCTACCCACAGGCAGCTATGACAGTCATCACGCCGTGAATCTCGGTGACAACCGCTATCGTGGCACTTTACAGCTGGCTTTTTCGACCCACCTCAACCCACAGATTGCATGGGATATCGCCGCAGATGCGACAGTCTATGGCGACAACACCGATGCGGTTGGTGGTGGCACACGCTCGCAAAACCTCGGTTACGAGTTGCAAACCAATGCTCGCTATTATTTCTCGACAGGGAATGATATCCGTGCGGGTATATCTTATACGGATGCAGGTGCGACTAAGCAAAATGGTGTAACAACGGAGTCTTATAGCATCAGTAAATACTGGATGGGTACAGCTTTTTGGTTATCTCGTTCGACCCAGATGGCATTAACTGTCCACAAGGACTTCAAGGTTCAAAATGGCTTTAAGGATGACAGTCAAATCAAAATGCGAGTTATACAAATTTTCTAATCACCCCTAGAGCCAGATGCAGAGTTTTTCATCTGGCTTAAACAAACAAATCTGAAGCACAAAAGAGCCACTGAGCGAATTAACGCAAAGTGGCTTTTTTATGCATTTTTCTGGCAAATTTGGTGAAAAACATCTCAATAAAAATTTGAACAATGTAACCGTTCTTTGACCTAGATCAATCCCATATCCATCACAAAGCGTAGCATGACTTTATGCAATTTCGCACGCGTCTTGGCAGATGGAGACTGAACACAGCCAGCACGGTAATCATTGTTTTTCTCATTAAGATAAATCCATCAGCGCTTGTATGCGCGCCAACGCACATACTCAATTTAGGATGGTTGTTATTCTTATTTTGTTGTAATCAACTGTGGTCACGCAATCACTCATGCCAATATCGTTAACCAAGTCAAAGATTATGCAATGCAACATTTCAATAAAATCTTTAATGAAGATAACTGAGTTCTTTATTGGGTTAACAATATCTGAAGTTGGTCTTCTCAAATAGATTAACTGATTTATAGAGTGGTGTCGGTTGCATACCGCAGTGAGGGACATTTGAGTAATGAGCGCTTGCGCATAACGGAGTAATAGGTACATCAAAGGTGCTTAATTTTCAAACTGTTCTACAAAGAAATCTGCTTTTATCCTAAAACCTTTACCGCCACTTTGCACCACAGCGCGACGGACGGTGGAGCCACTGACCATAAAAAGTGAACTCCGATAACGCCTTCATTGCCTACAATTGCAATTTAAGCAGAGTCACAGTCCTTTAACTCATAAATAATCGACACAATGGCCGAGGTCGGGAAATAGACATAACCGATTTCCTTGCTCGAACTCATAAATTCCAACAGAATTTAATGTATGATTCCTGTAAATTGGGGATCTCATCCCTATCGAAACTTGTATTCGATAGGGATGAGATGTTTTGCATGGATGCGGCTAACACAAAGCCAATTAAATACGATAATTCGCTAGGTCTTAATAAAATGGTCAATCAGAAAAAATTTAAACTCTTAGCAATCTTCACAAGCATGATGCTTTCCTCATACGCACAGGCGTTAGACCTGAATGCAGGAGACTATGATCCTGCGCCTGCTGGAACAACGATTGCCAATTTTTACCTACAAAATGGTCTGCATAGCAGCTATTACAACGGTAATAATGCTGTGCCAGGCAGAAACAGGCTTCATACCGAAATTGGTATCGTCAGCCTAATGCACTACATGGACATTGGTGGGAAGCTCGCGGTGCCTATAGCTATTTTACCCTTTGGTCAGGCATCCTCAACGGTGATGGGGAATTCGGTAGGCAGAGATCAAGGATTAAATGATCTTATTCTAGGGATACCCTTCTGGGCTTATAACAATCCTAAACAGCAGACCTACTTGGTAGTCGCCCCATTTCTGTATCTTCCAACAGGCAGTTATGACGCTAACCACGCAGTGAACCTTGGTCATAATCGCTATCGTGGCTTACTACAGCTTACCTTCTCTACCCAAGTGTGCCCAAAAATCAAATGGGATATTGCAGCTGACGCGACTATCTATGGCAATAATAGTGATGCGGTGGGTGGCGGTACGTTGTCACAAAAAATAGGTTATCAGCTGCAAACCAGTGCTAGATATTCCATCTCCCCAGCGACAGATATCCGTGCAGGAGTTTCTTATATGGATGCTGGCAATACCAAGCAGAATGGCGTGACTTCAGAAGCCAATACCGTCAGTAAATTCTGGCTGGGTACAGGTTTATGGTTGTCACAGAAAAACCAAATGATCCTCACCTACGGTAGAGACATCAACGTTGAAAATGGTTTTAAGAGTGACAATCAAATCAATATGAAATTAATGAACATTTTCTAAATTTCAATAGCTTGAACTAAACAGTGTGTTTCGCATCTAGCTCATGCAAATACGTTTTTCTAAAGATTTTCCTAAACATAAAAAAGCCACTTAGCGAATGAACGCTCAGTGGCTTTTTTGCTATCGCCTACCAAATTTGGTGAAAATAATCTCAATAAAAAATTGAATAAAGTAACGGTTCTTTGACCTAGATCAATCCCAAGTACGACACGAAGCGTAGCATGAACTTTATGCAATTCCGCACGTGTCTTGGGAGATAGAGACCATGTACAACAATATAGTCGTCGCGATCGATGGAAGCTCGACTGCCGATCACGCTTTTCGTGAAGCGCTGAAATTAGCGACTAGCAGCACTAAAGTAACTGCAGCTGCGGTGCTCGATAATCCGTTACAAAGCTATGGCACGCCATACACAAACATGTTCAACTTTGATGAAGCACACGCGCAATTTCATACGATTGCGGACAACATTCTTGAAAATGCCGAAAGTGAGGCAATGCGAATCGCCAATATTAAAATCAAAACCTGTCTAGTAGATATGGGGAAAAATTCAGGTCACAACGATATAGCACCAGCGATCACAAGAGTTGCGGATGATTATCACGCTGATCTGATCGTCATTGGCACGCATGGCAGAAGTGGAATCAAACGTTTCTTCTTAGGCAGTGTTGCTGAGCAGTTAATCCGCCAGTCACGACTACCCGTCCTGCTGATTCGAAGCCCAGATGCCGACAATGATTTATTTGGGTAATGTCCTTAAGGTATCTAACGATGATCAATATTTTCACCCTTAAATCAGCTCAATGAATCACTATCAATGATTTGCTTTATGGGCGTGGCTTTTATTGATGTGGTTCAAGGCATTTTCTTTGCGGTCGGTGTCGCGCTCATTGCATTTGTTTGGCGTGCTTAATGTCCTTATGATGCCATTTTAGGTCATGTGAAAGATCAGGGTTATCACGACATCACACGCAACCCAGCAGCAAAACAGATTTCTGGTTTGATTATATTTCGCTGGGATGCGCCACTGTTTTTTGCCAATCAAAAAACCTTCCGTCCGCATATCCAAGAAGCTATTTTAAATGCCGCAACGCCGCCACAGAGGATCGTCAACGCAGCTGAACCGATCACGGATATTGATGTGACCGCAGTTGATATGTTGATAGAACTCACTGAGCAATTAAAGCTAGTCAACATCACGTTGAATTTCGCTGAAATGAAAGATCCCGTCAAAGATCAACTTAAAAATTACGAAGTCTTTAATCAATGGGGCGAAGCGCGTTTTTTCCCAACGATTGACAATGCAGTGGAGCAATTTCACATGCTCTCAAGTCGTAAACCACCATTCATTTGAACCGTGTATTTAGTATTGCTTTCATCAGACAACACGATCAATACATCTAACGCTCATTTCATTGATCTAGGTCAAGTTCAGCATTTCGCGGACGCGTAACATGAGCTTTAAGAGCCTTATCGCTGATCCAAATGGATCAAGATCGATAACGGCTAAACCTAGCAAGCTCTAGGGCAATTCAGAATTTCAAACAAATCGTGGAGTACGGCTATGTACAAGAATATTTTAGTGGCGATTGATGGCAGCTCTACATCTAATCTCGCACTACACGAAGCACTACGCATCGCCAAAGACGGTTCTCGCGTTAAGGCCATAACCATCGTTGAAAACCCATTGGCGGGTTATGGCACACCGTTGATTAGTTACAACTATGAAAACATTCACGAGGTTTGTCTGAATGAAAGCAAGCATGTCCTCAAAACAGCTGAAATAGATGCAAAAAATCTAGACCATATTCAACTTGAAACTCAACTGATCGATCTAGGCCTGCAATCAGAACAAGATATCGCAACTGAGATTTTGCATGCGGCTAAAGAGTACCAAGCCGACCTGATTTTGATCGGCAGACACGGCAAAAAAAATGGCGTAAAGCGTTTCTTTATGGGTAGCGTTGCTGAACGCGTGATACGCCAATCACTCACGCCCGTAATGATTATTAGTAGTCTCTCTAAAACAACTCATTTGGATAAAGGAGCCTAACCATGTACAAGAATATTTTAGTGCCACTGGATGGCAGCCCGACTTCCAATCTCGCATTGCAAGAAGCCTTCAAAATCGCCGACGTCGGCTCTAAGATTACCGCGATCTCTGTCGTTGAAAATCCGCTACAGGGCTATATGGTCATGTATGACTATGAAAAAGTACATGATGAGCTTCTTCTGCACTGCAAAAACATCCTTGATCAAGCTCAAGAAACAGGCATCAAACATGGCCACATTCAGTTCGAGACACATGTCATCGACATTAATCCAGGCTCAAGCTACGATGTTTCGCTGGCGATAGAGCATGCAGCAAATCAGTATCACGCGGATCTGATTGTGATTGGAACCCACGGCAGACGTGGCTTTCACCGTTTCTTTTTTGGCAGTATCGCTGAAATGCTGATTCGGCAATCGCAACTCCCTGTATTACTTGTTCGAAACCAACAAATCCCTCTTTAACGAGAGGATTTGTTGCTTAATGCACGACTTAGAAGACTGAAAATCCTAAGATTTAAATCAATGATCCACTGCTCTATGTACGGCTATGCGCGTTCTACCACACAAGAATTTCAATAAAAGTGTTAGCATCAATTGATTGCAGAAATTCTATAATAATTGCATCAATGAGATGATTTAAAAATGGACATTAAGCATTTGAATCTTCGTGAGTCCCGAGCAGTACATTGCTCGGAGTGCGCACTTAACCCCATTTGCCTCCCCCCTGCATTGGCAGATGAAGATTTAGATCAATTAGAAAATATCATTGGACGTAATCGCCCTATCCCGCGTGGCGGGGTTTTGTTTCGTTACGGATCTCAGTTTGAGGCCATTTATGCGGTGCGCTCTGGCGCAATCAAGACTTGCTCGATCTCAGCCAATGGCGAGGAACAAATTACCGGTTTTTATTTCCCGGGTGAAATTGTCGGTTTAGATAGCATTGGACATCAGACTTATGAAAGTACTGCGATTGCATTAGAGTCGACTGCGATTTGTGCCATTCCGTTTGAAGCACTTGAAGAACTCTCGCGAAAACATACGACGCTGAACCATCATATTTTCAAACTTATGAGTTCTGAGATCCGCAGTGATCATCAAATCATGCAAATGGCTGGCAAGCGTCCCGCAGAAGAAAAAGTGGCTACTTTGCTTCTGTCCTTCGCCACGCGTTATAAACGCCGAAACTTGTGTGAAGATAATATTCACGTGCCGATGTCTCGTGCCGATATTGGTAACCATCTCGGACTCGCGCTCGAAACGGTTAGTCGAATATTCACTCATTTCCAAGAGCTTGGCGTGATATCCGTCAATGGAAAACAAATCACCGTCTTGAATCGAAAAGAACTCTTAGCCTTAGCCGCCCCTTGCTAAAATTATAATGAACTACAGGCGGCCAAAAAATTCATCTAATTGATAAAATTTAACTATTTATACAAAAAACATTAACCGAAAGCAACTAAACATATTCACAGCGCAAAAATTTAAAAAAATCGACAGCTCTATTGATCTAGATCAAAGCTTAGTTTCACCCATCGGTTAAATTAAGTTGTACCAATAACTCCCCGTTCCAGAATACAAGCAAGACCTTGATGGTGGGCAAAGGAGAGATCAAATGAATAGCGGTATAGATGAAACCATTCTAAAAGAGATTGCCAGCCAGTCACATACCAGTTTGGATCATGTGCGAAGCACCTATCAATCCATTCTCGGCGACTTACGCGCAAAAGCCAGAATCCATGACTTTATTCCGCTGCTTGCGATAAATAGCGTCAGACAACATTTTCGTGATCTAAATTTAGCGTCAGATCCAACATTAAGTTTCAGTGTTGTTGATATCTGTGAAGAAAAAACAGTCAGTAGCCTAGATTTCTTCGAGCAACATTACGCGCATTAATCGTTAAATAGATGTCTAATATGAATGATGTGAAAAAATACGATCGGAGATAACCATGAGCTTACTTGAAAACCAAAGGGATGAAACTTGGAATCTAGAGTTTGATGATGGATTCCCAGAATATCTGTACTCAATCTATCGCTACATGACATTCGGGCTGTGCATGAGTGGCCTGATCGCTTATTTATGTGCAAGTAGCTCATTTTATCAAGCCATCGCAACTGAGCCGTTCGTATTACCAACACTCCTTGCATTGCCGCTCGTCATTGTAGTCATCATGAGCGCTCAAACCGAAAAAGTAAGTATCCCCAAAGCCCATGCTTATTTTTTAATATTTGCCATTTTAATTGGCTTTTCATTCGCGGGGATTTTTCAGGTTTATGTTGGTGATAGTGTGGTCAAAGCATTCTTTGCGATCGCGGGTGCGTTCTTTATTCTAAGCTTGGTGGGTTTCTTCACCAAACGTGGCTTAACCAGAATGGGCACTTTACTATTACTCAGTATCGTCGGTCTTTCAGTCTTAGGCTTGATCAACCGATGGAGCCCGTCAACACCCCTTGACTTGATTATTTCATCAGTCGGGATTGTCATTTTTTCAAGCCTCACTGCGTTCAATACCCCTAAAATTAAAACCCGCTTTTACACAGTATGGCCTGATTGTGTGCCTCGCAATCGAGAACCTATTTTAGGTGCGCTCAGTCTTTATCTGGACTTCCTCAATGTTTTCCTAACGCCATTAAGGTTGATTAATCGTTCAATCTAATGAACGTGCAGACCTATAAAAAAGCCACTGACATCCAATGATGAAAGTGGCTTTTTTATAGGAATTTATTATGAAATCAAGTTTTTTCTAAAACTATCAACGGTTAAATCATTATAAAAATTCCATGGATTCGATTTGATTCAATGCTTGACTCTTATTGCGTTAGGTCGTCATTCATACAGAGTCTACGACTAAAGCCTAATTTCCAGCGTTGGATCTTGCGCCCACACTCAGCACAGAACAAAACCAACCGATTCATGAAATAAATTTTCTTTGATAAAGACCATCTCTCACATGGAAGTCATACATTATGTTGCACTCTAACCAATCTACCGCGGTCTCCGACACGAAACCAACGACCTCAGATATCACGCCTGCAAATACTGAATTCGTATTTCCAGATCAAAAAATAAATTTGAATCACATCCATACGGCAACAGCGTCTTATCAAAAACGCTATCAACATTCAATTGAAGACAATAGCGCGTTCTGGAGTGATGAGGCTGGATGTGTCGAATGGATCAAACCGTTTACCACGGTCAATGATGTCTCTTATAACCCCAATAACTTCAAAATCGAATGGTTTGCCGACGGACAATTAAACGTTTCGGCAAACTGCTTAGATCGCCACCTGCTCACTCACCCAGATAAACCCGCCATCATTTGGGAAGGTGACCATCCTGCTGACCATAAAATCATTTCATTTCGGGAACTACATGCCGAGGTTTGCCGTTTTGCCAATGTGCTCAAGAATCAAGGTGTGAAGACTGGTGATCGCGTCACGTTGTATATGCCGATGATTCCAGAAACTGCGATTGCCATGCTCGCGTGTACGCGCATTGGTGCGGTTCACTCAGTGGTGTTTGGTGGATTCTCGCCTGAAGCCTTGGCGGGTCGTTTGGATGATTGCCGTCCAAAAGTGGTGATCACGGCCGATGAAGGCCTGCGCGGCGGTAAAGCAATTCCGCTCAAAGAAAATGTCGATGCCGCACTCATGATTTATGGCTGTAACAGCGTCAAAAAGGTGATTGTCGTCCGTAGAACGGGCGGCGATGTGATCTGGCACAACCGTGACGCGTGGTATCACGATTTGATCGCAGAGGTGGATGAGATCTGCCCGCCTGTTGCGATGGATGCGGAAGCCCCCTTATTTATCCTTTATACCTCTGGATCAACGGGAAAACCTAAGGGCGTTTTGCATACCACGGGAGGATATCTAGTTTATGCCACCAGTACGTTTCGAGAAGTTTTCGATCTGCGTCCTGATGATGTGTATTGGTGTACGGCTGATTTAGGCTGGATTACTGGGCATAGTTATCTACTGTACGGCGCGCTTTCAAATGGCACGACTACGTTGATGTTTGAAGGCGTTCCACAATATCCAACTTGGGCGCGCGTCGGCCAAATTATCGATAAGCACAATGTGACGATTCTCTATACCGCACCGACTGCCATTCGCGCGATGATGCGTGAGGGTGATGACTTTGTACGGCAAAGTGATCGCAGCAGCTTACGATTATTAGGTTCTGTGGGTGAACCGATTAACCCTGAAGCATGGAATTGGTATTACAAGGTGGTTGGCGAATCACGCTGCCCGATCGTGGACACATGGTGGCAAACCGAAACTGGCGGAATTTTAATTTCACCGCTTGCAGGCTTCACCGCACTCAAGCCCGGATCTGCCACGACGCCGCTTTACGGCATACAACCGGCCATTGTTGATGCAGAAGGCAAGATTTTGAGCGGTGCGTGTGAAGGGAATCTGGTGATTCTAGGCAGTTGGCCTGGGCAGATGCGAACTATTTATGGCGATCATCAACGCTTTATCGAAACCTACTTTTCCGTTTATCCCAATTGTTACTTTACGGGTGATGGCGCAAAACGCGATAGCGACGGCTATTATTGGATTACTGGACGTGTAGACGATGTGCTCAATGTCTCGGGTCATCGTTTGGGCACAGCAGAAATTGAAAGTGCGTTGGTAGCGCATAAATCCGTCGCTGAATCTGCAGTTGTTGGAATGCCACATGATATTAAGGGTCAAGGCATCTGTGCGTTTGTCACGTTGCAAGCCGATGTGGAATATAGCGATGAACTCCGTCGTGAACTGCGTGACTGGGTACGCCGCGAGATTGGTCCTATCGCAACGCCAGATGCGATCTATTGGGCACCCGCATTACCTAAAACGCGCTCAGGAAAAATCATGCGTCGAATTCTTCGCAAACTTGCGGCGGGAGAGCTTGATTCTTTTGGTGATATTTCGAGCTTGGCGGATCCATCTGTCGTGGACAATTTGATTGAAGCAGTCTACTCTCGTGCTGATGAACATACTCATCGTTGATGACCACCCACTTTTTCGCAGCGCGCTCACCCAAACGGTGTTGCAAACGCTGCCAGAAGCTGTAATTTCAGAAACCATCTCGGTTGCAGGTTTGCACGAAATATTAGAGCAACAGCCTGAACCCGATTTGGTATTACTCGATCTCAACTTGCCAGATGCCACTGGCTTTTCGGCATTGATCCATTTACGCGCGACCTACCCTGCGCTGCCTGTCATTGTGGTTTCTGCCCATGAAGACCATGCCATCATGCAGCGTGCATTGGCGCATGGTGCACTCGCGTATATTCCTAAATCAGCCCCACCTCAGCAGATTCATGCGGCGATTCACACCGTCTTAGCTGGGGCAACATGGCTACCTGATCAACAGCATTTAAATACCAATGATCCTCGCGACAATCGGGAAACCGATCTCGCAGAAAAATTAAAGTCATTAACCCCACAGCAATTTCGGGTACTGATGATGGTGGCAGAAGGTCTATTGAATAAACAAATTGCCTATACCCTTGAAGTTTCAGAAGCCACGATTAAAGCGCACATCACGGCGATTTTTAGAAAAATGGATGTACAAAATCGCACTCAAGCGGTCTTGGCTTTGAGTACGCTCAATTTGGAAGCACCGAAGATTTAATTCACCCGAACCGACATCAAAAATGCACGTAACGCCGCCGGTTTCAGTGGTTTTTTGAGCAGAACAGCACCAACGTCTTTTGTACGTTCAAAGAGGTCTGGATCACTATCCGCGGTGATTAATGCTGTGCTGACGTCTTTCGCATGCATTCGAATTAAGTCCAATCCTTCGCAATACGCATCCAGATGCTGATCAACGAGCCAGATCTGGATCAGCTTGCCATCCTGCTCTGCTTGTTTTGCAAGTTCAATGGCCTGCGTGGGATGAGTGGCAATCACCACCTCACATCCCCAGCGTTGTAATAAATTTTGCATGGCATCTAAAATCTCCACATCATTATCCACGCACAACACACGTAAGCCTTGTAATACGCCGCTACTACCCGAATTGGAGATGGCTCGCGACTGTACAGGTTGAGCGATAGGCAGGTTCAACATAAAGCAGGAACCCTTCCCCAACGTTGAATATAAATCGAGTCGATGATCCAATCGACTTGCCATACGCTCAACGATGGCTAGACCTAAACCCAAACCCAATTCGCCCCACGGTGAAGTATTTTTCCCACGTTGAAACTCTTGGAAGATCAATTCTTTTTGTGAATCCTCAATACCATAGCCTGTATCCCATACACCGATCCGCACGTATCCACTGCGATCCGAATGACCCAATACCCCAACCACAATTCGTCCAGATGCGGTATAACGCAGTGCATTACTCAGTAAATTCTGAATCATGCGGCGCAGCCATTGTGGATCGCTTTTTACCCATAATTTCGTGGGGTGAACGTGCAAACTCAATCCGCGTTGTTTAGCGATTGGTGCATATTGAGCCTCTAAATCAGCCAGCAATGCGGAGAGATCAACGGCTGCCAAATTAGGTTGCAACATGTCACTGTCCAAACGGGCAATATCGAGCAATGCCGACAAAATACTTTCTGCACCGTGTAAGGCCCGATCCAACTGCTTCAACGTGCGTTGGTCAGTATCACTGAGATCACTTTGCTCAAGAACGCCTGAAAATAAGCGAGCTGCATGCATCGGTTGCAACAAATCATGGCTTGCTGCGGCGACAAAACGACTCTTGGAAATATTGGCTTTATCGGCTTGAATGCGGGCAATTTTTTGTTCATAGAGCGCAAGTTCTAATTGCTCGGTGCGCTCTGAAACACGCGCCTCTAAAACGGCTTCTGTTTGACGGAACTGGGTAATGTCGGCAAATGTCGTAACAAAACCACCGCCAGCTATTGGCTGCCCACGCATTTCGATGACTTGCCCATCGGCACGAATACGTTCAAAAACATGCGCATTGCCAGCACGCAACCAGTTCAAACGTTTTTGGATATGCGACTCAACCGAACCTTCCCCACACTCACCACGTTCGGCGTTATAGCGAATCAAATCTGCTACGGGACACCCCACATAAACTAAATCTGCAGGATAATTAAACAATTCTAAATAGCGACGATTCCACGCCACCAAACACATTTGACTATCCACCACGCTCAAACCATGAGTCAGATGATCCATCATGGTGAGCAATAATTGTTGATTAAACCGTTGCCACTGTGACGCTTGATCCAGCAGTCCAGCGACTTGGGCTAGACCCAAACCGTTATCACGAAGTGCTGTGGTAATTAAAGTGCGTGCCGAAGCCGAACCAATCGCACCTGCCAGCAATTGTTCTGTAAATTGCCACCAACGACGATCAGCGCGCATTTGCCAATTTAATGACTCGCCCTGACTCTGGGCAAACTTGATAAATGCCTTTTGCGTGACTGCTTCCCCACTAATCCGCTCGGCCAGCGCCGCTAAGTCTCTAATGGTAAACATCTGCCGCGAAACCTTATCCGACATCCCATCGATAGTCGCTACTTGCTGACCATCGATAGGATTTAAGGATGAATCCTGCTCATACGGTTGCAAAAAATGGACGGCTTGCATTTGCTCACTGACCGTCGGGCGATAACGGCGTGAGAGCCAAACAAACAAACCAACATTCACCCCCAAAGACCAAAGGACACCATGAGTGAGTGGGTCATGCATTTGCATACCGAGTAAGGCTTGTGGTCGTAATAGATTTAAGCCAAAGAGCCCTTGGTTTTGCCAAGCAAGCAAATCGCTTTGCATTGCAAAGAATGCATAACTATGTAAATTCGACACCAAAGCAGGCAGTAGTAAGGTGTAGGCCCACATGATAAAACCTGCGATCAACCCAATGATCACACCCGTCTTGCTACCACCCCGCCAATATAAACCACCCAAAAGTGCAGGCGCAAATTGTACAACCCCAGCAAAGGCAAGCAGGCCAATCGCAGAAAGTTGGGTAAAGTCTTCAAACAGTCGATAGGTTAGAAAACCCAACGCCATCACGCTGAACATCGCTAAGCGACGGACGATCCGAATGACTTTTTCAAGCTGCGCGCCATCATGCTGCACGATTCGAAAATGAAATAACAACGGTAAAATCAAATCATTGCAAAGCATGATCGATAATGCCACTGTTGCCACCAACAGCATTCCTGTCGCAGCCGAAAATCCACCAAGAAATGCCAATAGCGCAAGCCCTGTTTCACCTTTCAGCAACGGCAACATCAGCACCGCCGTATCAGGATTTGGCAGCACATTAATCGGCATATGACTTGCCCACAGGGCAATCGGAATAATGGCTAAAACGGTCAACAGCAGATACCCAGAAAACCAACGTCTTGCACCATGGATATAGCTAGGATCGCGGCATTCAACAACACCGACATGAAATTGCCGCGGCAAACAAATCATCGCCAGCCCAGCCAATAAGGTCTGTGTCCAAAATCCAGAAGGCAGCCCACTTTCTTGTAAATGTGCAACTCGATTGCTCAGTTCCAACGAAATGGGATTGGCAGAATCGAGGTTCATTAAGGCAAAGATCGCAATGACCATCAGTGCAATCAACTTCACCATCGATTCAAGTGCAATCGCGAGCATCAATCCACTGTGCTGCTCACTACTGGTCAGATGCCGACTGCCAAAAAGCATGGCAAGGACTGCAAGCACGCCTGTGAGCAGCAGAACGCCATTAGACGTCACGCCAAGGCTTGTGTGATCGGACATCAGGACATCAACACTTTGTGCAATCGCACGAAGCTGTAATGCCAAATACGGCAAAATCCACAGCACCGCACAAATGGTAACTAATGCCGCAAGTTTAGGGGATTTGCCGTAACGCGCAGCGATAAAGTCAGCAATCGAGGTAATGGACTGGCGATTGCGGATTTGCACTAACCGCTGCCAAACGTCACGTCCCAACCATAGAAATAATAGTGGCCCTAAGTAGATCGGCAGGAAACTGATACCATCACGCACGGCTGCACCTACGGCACCGTAATACGTCCAAGATGAGCAATAGATACCGAGCGTCAAGCTAAACAATATGATGCGGCCACGTTGACCCAGCCAATTGTTATGCCGCTCACCGAAGATCGCGCACACAAAAAGCAGCAGGACATAAACTCCTAAAACACCGACGACCAGCCAGCCATTCATATTGTGATGATCCTTTCCTTGCTTACCAAATTTTTATGTTGTGCTTGCTGTTGTGAATGCAGCTCTGCATTACACATTCCGAGTCCTGCCATCTCCTGACTAAAACACTATATCCCAACTTTATTCCAAATCACGCTTTAACAACGCTGTGCACGACTAAAGTCGAAGATCAATTCGTAAATAAGCCTGTTATGGTGAATGTGTAGAAAATCGAACGCAATCCAAATTAGGAATGTGATTGCGTAAAAAATTATTAAATTCAAAACTTGTATTGTGGCGTCGTAGCGCAATCGCTTTTTTGAACACACAATCGCATCAAGGAGCACGCATCATGGAAACAGATCGCGTAAAAAATATCATCGAGAACCCAAAGTTTCAGGAACTGGTTCGTAAGAAGTCGCAGTTGAGTTGGTCACTATCGAGCATCATGCTGATCATCTACTTTGGTTATATTTATCTCGTTTCTTATCATCCCGTATTTCTCCATCAATCTCTTTCTGGCGGTGCCACCACCATCGGTATACCACTCGGCATTAGCGTGATTGTCAGCGCATTTGTGCTCTGTGGCATCTATGCATGGCGTGCGAATGGCGAATTTGATCGTCTCACCAAAGAAGTGATTGAGGAGATCAAAAAATGAAAGCCATTAAATTGATTGCCCTCGCCTCATTCGGATGTTCAAGCGTAGCGCTTGCATCGCCCGATCTTGGACAGACCGTACAACAGGCGACGAACTGGACCGCCATTATTATGTTTGTGGTGTTTGTTGCCTTTACACTCATGATTACCAAGTGGGCTTCCGCCAGAAACCGTACAGCATCTGATTTTTATACTGCTGGCGGTGGCATCAGCGGTTTTAAAAACGGCCTCGCGATTGCTGGAGACTATATGTCTGCGGCCTCATTCCTTGGTATCTCTGCCATGGTGTTCAGCAAAGGCTATGATGGGCTAATGTATTCCATCGGCTTTCTCGTTGGTTGGCCTTTACTGCTATTTTTGGTCGCAGAACGCTTACGTAATCTCGGTAAATACACCTTCGCCGATGTTGCCTCATTCCGCTTAAAACGCGTCCCCATACGAACCATGGCTGCGGTGAACACGCTGGTTGTAGTTGCGTTCTACCTGATCGCGCAAATGGTCGGTGCAGGTCAATTGATCAAGCTCCTGTTTGGACTAGACTATTCGATCGCTGTTGTTGTGGTCGGCTTGCTCATGATGGTGTACGTGCTGTTTGGCGGCATGCTTGCTACAACTTGGGTACAGATCATCAAAGCGGCCATGTTGCTCGGCGGCGCGACGTTCATGGCGTTCATGGTGCTTTATCACTTTAACTTTAGTTTAGACCGCATGTTTGGTGAAGCCGTCACCGTATTTGGCAACGTCAACCATACTGATGGCAACAAAATCATGGGACCTGGCACCTTGTTCAGCAGCCCAATCGATGCGATCTCATTAGGCATGGCGCTGATGTTCGGTACTGCTGGCTTGCCACACATCCTGATGCGCTTTTTTACAGTCAGCAGCGCAAAAGAAGCACGTAAGTCAGTCGTCGTTGCCACTGGGTTTATCGGCTACTTTTATATCCTGACTTTCATTATTGGCTTTGGCGCGATCTTGTTTATTGCCCAAAACCCAGACTATCTAGACACGGTCAAAATGGCGGTGACTGGTAAGCTTGAACTAAAAGGCGGCAGCAATATGGCGGCCATCCATTTGGCTCATGCACTCGGCGGAAATCTCTTCCTCGGCTTTATTTCTGCGGTGGCTTTTGCAACGATCCTCGCGGTGGTTGCAGGTCTGACGCTGTCAGGTGCATCGGCGGTATCGCATGATCTATATGCAAATGTCATCGCTCACGGTCGTTCGACCGAAAAAGATGAAATGAGAGTATCCAAGTACGCAACAATTGGACTTGCAATCTTTGCCATGGTACTCGGCATTATCTTTGAAAAACAAAACGTCGCATTTATGGTCGGTCTCGCCTTCGCCGTAGCTGCATCAGCGAACTTTCCAGTATTGCTCTTGTCTATGTTCTGGCGCGGTCTCACCACACGTGGCGCATTGGCAGGTGGTGTCATTGGCATGCTGTCATCCGTGCTACTGATTTGCCTGACCAAAGCGGTGTATGTCGAAACATTCCACTTCGGTGAGACTGCTCCAATCCCTTACCAAAACCCTGCGATGTTCTCCATTTTCTTATCGTTCTTTTGCTGCTGGTTCTTTTCAATCACCGACAAAAGCGCACGGGCTAAAGAAGAACAAGCCGCGTTCGACGCACAATTCGTCCGCTCCATTACTGGCGTAGGTGCTGAACAAGGAAAAGACCATTAATAATTAATGGTGAACACTTCAACCTGATGTCAGTTCATCGGCATCAGTAAGTTCCAAACCACACATGTATTGAACAGCTTTCTTTAGAGAGGGCTGGGTCATTTTTGCCTAAAAAAAGTGCTCGTGAGATTTGACAAAAGTAAGGACGCTTTTTTCCAGTTATTTTTTATTTGAAAAGGAACTCATCATGTTAATTCAATTACCGCTCAATCGCACCAAGATCGCAATTGCAGTCAGAAATTCAATCCTGCTTGCAACCGCTCTAAGCCTTGCACCAACTGCCTTTGCGGATACACCAGCAACAGTCATAGTCACAAGCACTCCAGCGTTATCCGCTTTCTTAAATCACGACGATCTTACCTATGCTGGCATCACCTTATATGGAACCATTGATATTGGTTTAGTCCATCAAACCCATGGTGCGCCACTCAGTGACAGTCAGCAAAGTGGCGTAGAGTATGTCGTTTCAAAAAATAGTAATAAATCAATCAACACACTCGCCCCGAATGGTTTAAGCGCATCAAAAATCGGCCTCAAAGGCGACATCAAAATCGCGGAAGATTTGTCTGCGGTCTTTAAACTTGAAACAGGATTTAATCCCACGAGCGGCATGATTAGTGATGGCCCTAAGTCATTGGTTGCCAATAACGGTGTCCCGCTCAATGAACAAACTTCTAACTCTGACTCAAGCCGTGCGGGTCAAATCTTTCAAGGCGCTGCTTACGCTGGAGTCAGTTCAAAGAAATGGGGCACATTGACGGTTGGTCGACAAAATAACCTACAAACGGATGCACTCGCCAAATATGATCCACAAGGCGGATCATATGCCTTCTCACTTATTGGCTACTCAGGAGTTATGGTCGGCGGCGGCAACACACAAAATGCACGCTTAGACTCATCCGTCCGCTACGGAAATCAATGGGGACCTGCCCGCGCCGCCACGCTTTATCAGTTCAGTAATGGTAATGAAGGCCATGCCTATCAGCTCAACTTAGGAACTGATGTTGCTTTAGCTGATCTGGGTCTAGGCAACTACGGCAAACTGTCGTTTGACGCGTTTTACACACAAAAAAATGGTGCAGTCAGTGCTTCGTCACTGAGTGCAGCTCAGGTATTAACTGCGCCTACTGGCTCCCTTGCGGCAACGATTTCTGATAATACCGCGTACACCTTGATGGCGAAGTACACATTCAATCCAGTCAATCTGTATGCTGGCTATGAACATATCCGCTATGAAAATCCGTCATCTCCGCTCAGGGCTGGCACGACGGGTCTTGGAGGATATTTACTTAGTGTCGTCAATAATAATGCCTATACGAACAATAAGACCCTCGCCATTTCTTGGTTAGGCGCTAAAGTCGCAATTACCCCTAAATTGGATTTGACAGGCGCCTATTATCATTACAGTCAAAACAGCTATAAAGGCAACAGCTGTCAAGACAATAGCGCAAGTTCTTGTGGCGGTAGTTTAAACGCAACCTCACTCTCGCTGGACTACAAAGTCAGTAAACGCTTAAACCTCTATGGCGGCGCCATGTTCTCTCAAGTGAAAGATGGACTCTCCAGTGGCTATCTGCATACCAGCTCTGCAGACCCAATGGTCGGTATGCGTTATAACTTTTAAGAACAAACGATCTTAGAATCCCATAATCTTCTACGGCTGGCGCAATTGGCTTTGGCTTATTGCGTCCTACGTGGGCTCATTCACCTGCAATGAAACCGCGTAAGCCGAATATCACTTTTCATTAGACGCTATCCAATGCATTGGATTGTGTACTCCCAAAATCATTGGCATGACATTTACGCCAAATGACCTCCCATCATGAAGTCTAACAAGTCACTCAGGCGCTGAGTAAAGCGCCTATTCAAACACGATCACGCAAGCATCCATTTTAACCACACCCGTTTTATAGGTGTACATAGAGAGTAGAAATAAATGACCAATCTTAACCGTGTACTTGATTCAACTGACTCTAAAATTGCTAAAAATCATGCGATGGCTCAACCAGGCATGACAACAACGGAGGATATACCTGATTTTCTGCCATGGGTTTTGATCATGGAAGCGTTAAAAACCGAAAGATATTTTTCTGTTAAAAAAACATCCAATACGAAGGATGAAAATTGAAACTAAATACGCGAAAAATGAAAACTAATACGACTAAATAACTCCCTCAGCAAATTCACTACAGCACTGATGTCACACTCCATTATAAACGCGCATCAACGTGACGAAATGGATTTATCACTCAAAACCATATCAGTAAGCCCATCTTCGACTAAACCTTTTTTCTCAGCCAGCGTCAATGACCGTTATTTATATCCCATTTCTCTTGTCTGGCAGATGAAATGACTTGCATAGAACCGACCCAGCGTATTAACCTAAAAAAATATACAAAAAGCATGATGCGCCTAGTCTTTGGCGAACTAGGCAATAGCGTTTAAGGGATTGACAGGCATGAGAGAAAAATTGTCCGATGCGCAGAACATCGAGTCCACTGTAGGAGGTACCGAGCATCTTGACCCCCGATTCCAAGAGTTTACTCAACTCAAAAGCTTATCCCGCCTAACCTTCTTTAGCCTATTACGGCTACCTCCTAGTCTGGAGCTGTCATTTCGAGAGTACTATCGTAGCAAAGCCGCAGCAACCGTAAGGTATTCGGTTTATGGTCTGATCGGACTTTATTTATTGGTCGTGCTACCAGTATCTTTTTTAATCAACGATTCAGACAAAGACATTTGGCGACTGTTTGCTGTCTACCCAATTGGCATTGCCTTATTGATTATATGGGTCAGCACCCAACTACCCCCACTCAACCGTTATGTAGAGTTCACGCTGCGATTCGGTGTTTTTCTTTCGCTCAGTGGCACTATTTATGCCACTTTGGCGCTCGGGAATACTTTACTTGGTCAGGTGGCGGGTTGTGAGACTATATATGTTCTCATCGTTGGATTTTCCCTGCTAATGCTCCGAATACTGGCCGTTTTAGGCAGCGCCATCGCTGCCTTTGCAGTAGCAGGACTAACAGCTCATTTCACCAACCACCCAATCTCGTGGGTGAGTATGTTTCTTTACTTTTTGGTGCCGTTACTGATCTGTGCTATTACAGGTTATTTACTGGAGTATGCTTCCCGACGAGACTTCATCCATCGTCTGATCCAGCAGCAGGATAAACTCCGAATGGTGAATGATATGACCGCTCTGGTCAATGATGTCGATGATATTGAAGCGGTACTCGCAATGGCACTTGGACGGGTGTGTGCGCATACCCATTGGACAGCAGGCAGAGTTTTATCACTAGAAAATACTGACTTAAAATTGAGCGCGCGCTATATCGAATCTGAAATTGCTGACGACACATTGCTTAATATTGAACAGATATGGCGTTCTTCTCCGCCTAACTGGGTCAAACAGGTCGAAATTTCAGGCACCGCTCACTGGCAAGACTGCAATATTCTAAGTCTTGACGCCTTGGACAAGCTACATACCCCCAAAATGCGTTTAATCTTTCCAGTAAAACTCGACAATCAAGTCATGGCTGTGCTTGAGTTCTTTTCGATGCATCAGGAAAAGCCAGATGAACGGCTACTGTCACTCATGGAAAATATTGGCTATCAACTGGGCAGAGTCATTGAACGCAAACGCCAACAACAGGATCTCAAAGCAAAAGCATTGCATGATGTGCTGACAGGGCTACCAAATCGGGCTTACTTGTTTGACAGGTTACGGACAAATATCGCCAGAGCAAAACGTGATGCCCGCGATGGATTTTGCGTACTTTTCATCGATGTCGATCGTTTCAAATGGATTAATGACAGTCTCGGCCATCTCGTCGGAGACCGCATGCTGGTCGAGTTATCCAAACGCTTGCAGCATGGGATACAAGCAGCAGATTTCGTCGCTCGGTTAGGGGGTGACGAATTTGCCATTCTGATCGAAGGAATTGAGGATGAGGCACAGGCCATTACCGCCATGGAGCGTATCAATCTGCAGTTGGAACGACCCATTTCCCTGAACGACCATGAGATTCATCCGGGTCTCAGTATCGGAATAGCGATGTATGCCGCGCACTATACCGAACCTGAAGAGCTTCTACGTGACGCTGACATTGCGATGTACCACGCGAAGCAAAACGGACGGGGGACCTTCTCAATCTTCGCTCACGAAATGCATGAGCGAGCGGTTGAACGCCTCAAGATGGTGGCGGATCTACGTCACGCCATAGCTCTGAAACAATTCATTTTGCATTACCAACCTATCGTATGCACGAGCAACGGCTCAGTGGTTGGCTTTGAGGCCTTGATTCGCTGGCAACATCCTGAGCGCGGGATGCTACCGCCGGGGCTCTTTATCCCATTGGCTGAAGAGACTGGGTTGATCGTGCCTTTAACCGAATGGATACTAGAGCAAGCTTGTCAGCAGCTCAGTATCTGGCAGCATCAACTTGGACATAAAACTACGAGCATCAGCGTGAATCTATGTGCTAGTTACCTGACACAGCATGATATGCCAGATCAGATTCTAGCAATCATCAACGCTGCCAACATTGACCCCAGCACTCTACATTTGGAAATTACCGAGACTCAAATTGTCGATAATGCAGATATCTGTATGACCAATATCAATCGCCTACGTGAAGCCTCGGTTGAGATCTATATTGATGACTTTGGCACGGGCTACTCTTCGTTAAACTATTTGGCGAACTTCAGAGTCAACACCCTCAAGATCGACAAATCCTTTGTGCAGAATTCGAGTGAGAGCGACAAAGATGCCCATATAATTCGGGTCATTACCTCGCTCTCCCACCACTTAGGGATGACTGTAATTGCTGAAGGTGTGGAAACTATTGAGCAAATGAAATTGTTACAGGCAATAGGCTGCAATTTTGCACAGGGATTTTTCCTCTCCAAACCTGTGGCATTAGAATTTGCCAACCAGATGATTGGCAAAAAATTTAACATCAGTGGACTAGATACTGTTGAGGTTTCGCTATAAGTTATATAACAATCTTTTTATGATGGACTGTAATACCGTAGGTGTATTGATTTGATACAGGTCGTAAAAAACAATGAAGGATCAGACGAATGAATGTACAAGAAAAAGAATCCTATTCAAAAGGGCTTGTTATTACCGCGCACAGCGGCTGGTCGCAAGCATTTCTAGATAAACTCATACCCGCCAAAAATCGTGTGGGAAATCACCCGTTTTTTACTGAGTGGGCCGCTGGTCGCTTAAGCGTTGATCACATCCGTTATGCGCTGCTAAATTTCTACCCCTTGGTTGCTCACTTTCCCTCTTATATGGCAGTCAATCTCGCCAAAGCAACCGCATTTCATCAGCCGGGTGTCACCGATACACGCACATGGCTCATCCAGAATATCAAAGTCGAAGAACGTCACCTGTTCTGGTATCGCGACTGGGCAGTTGGTTTTGGTCTGACCGTGGATGAACTTGATCGCGTAACGCCGCCACCCGCTATGAACGCCGTCAATCATTTTCTATGGAGTACCAATTATCGCGCCAGCCTCGCAGAAGGCATTGCCGCTACCAATCTCGCCATCGAATGGGCTACCGGTGAATGGACGATTCAAGTCTATAAAGGCATCAAAAGTTATACCGACGACCCGAGTATCACCATCACCCCTAGAACGATGGCATGGTTACGCGCCCATGCTCATTATGATGATGCTCATCCCTACGAAGCCATGGAGCTCATTAAACGTCTGTGCGACCACGACCCTATTGCACAACAAAATGCCCTACATGCCGCAGAGCAAGGGCTGGCCTATTATGAACTGGCCTTGGATGCGTGCTTTAAATATGTAAGTAAATCATAATAGAATCGCTTTAATACTCTCAGTTCTGAGGGTATTAAGAGAAAAAATGCAACATACAAATCGAACAATATGCGACCTACAAAAAACTTTAGCACAACAATAGGCATAAATTTTCATGCGCTCTACTTTAAAACTCAAGCAAGTCTTCCCTTCGTTCCAATCGCTTTGCGGCACACTGCTGCTCGGCACTGCACTGCTCGCCAATTACAGTCATGCTGCAGTCATCAGCCCTGATATTTCAGGCGTTTGGCATAGCATTGATGATAAAACGGGGTTGGAAAAATCAATTATTCGAATCAATAAAACGAACAATGACACCTACGGTGGCACCGTTCTCAAAGTATTTGCTCAACCTGGCTACAAACCTGAAGAAACCTGCATCGACTGTCCGGCCCCCTTTACCAATAAACCAATCGCAGGATTAAACATTTTGTGGGGACTCAAAACCGATGCCGATGATAACAGCGCTTTTGTGGGCGGCAAAATTCTCGACCCACTGAGTGGTCATATCTATCGTGCCAAAATCAAGATCAGCCCTGATGGCAAACAACTCAATGTGCGTGGCTTTATTGGCATTTCTCTATTAGGGCGTAGTCAAATCTGGAAACGTGAGGAATAAGTAAGCGTTAGTTTTTTCAAAGAATCAAGGAAAAACAGTTCCACGCCACAAAATAAACCAGACAATAAAAAATCCCCTTAGCGAACTAACACTAAAGGGATTTCTTCACTCAAACTCTAATATTTAAATCCATTTTGCAGCGAGTAAAGGATTTAAGCTGGTTTGATAACTTGGTAATAGATCAGTTTGACCCGAAGCTGGAGGCGTCATCCCAGACATCGCATTGACCAAGTTCTGCACTTTGGAATCGGTCAATGTTTTACCATCGCCAGACTTGAACAACTCAACATGGTACTGATTTGCGGTATACCAGTTTTTAATCACTGCTGAGTTGCTCGTCCAAATCCTACGGATATCGAATATAAGTACTACTGGCACTTGTTTGCGTTCGCTGGCGGTGCGCGGTAATTAAATTATCAATTTATATAATATCTATCTATGCTTCATCTAAGTTTGGTCGGTCAGACTTCTTTCACTACTCTTCCAATTGTTCTGGAACATGCAATGAATATTCTGACCAACCAAACAACGCCAAACTGGCGCAATAAAGTACCCGAAATCACCCTGCTTTTTTGGATCATCAAAATGATGTCCACGACTGTAGGAGAAACAGCTGCTGATTTTCTGAATGCCGACCTACATTTTGGATTAATAGGGACATCCAATGTGATGGGAGTTCTATTAATCATATCGCTTTTTTTTCAGATTCGCGCGAAGTCATATTCCCCGCCACTATATTGGATATCAGTGGTATTCATCAGTGTATTTGGCACACTCATCACGGACAACCTTAGCGATAACCTAGGTGTACCTCTTGCCGGCTCTACCTGTGCATTCGCCACGGCGCTAATCGCGACATTTGCGATCTGGTACGCCGAAGAAAAGACACTTTCAATTCATTCGATTGATTCAGTAAAACGTGAGTTGTTTTACTGGACAGCCATTTTGTTCACGTTTGCTTTAGGAACTGCTGCAGGTGATTGGGCTGCCGAAGGTTTAAATATTGGCTATACCAATGCTGCACTTCTATTTGGTGGTCTCATCGCTGCGACAGCTATCTCTTATTATGCTTTTGAGATCAATGCCGTTGCCTGCTTTTGGATCGCCTATGTTCTCACACGTCCATTTGGCGCATCGTGTGGCGATTTGTTGTCCCAACCTATCAGTAACGGTGGTATGGGCATGGGAACAGTCAGTACCAGTATTTTGTTTCTCGCGACAATCATTGGGTTAGTGACTTACTTAACCTTCACTCAAAAGAACCAAACTCCCAACCTTGAAGAAAAGTAAACGACTATGAATAATTCTATTCAACACACTTTGAGCAAAGTCCCTGAAATCACTTTAATTTTCTGGATTATTAAAATTGCAGCGACCACGTTAGGCGAGACGGCTGGAGATGCCGTCTCGATGTCAATGAACCTTGGCTATCTTGTGGGTACGTTAATTTTTACCGCAGTGTTTATCACAGCTGTCATTGCACAAATCAGAGCAAAAGGCTTTCACCCTTACCTCTATTGGACAACCATTATTGCAACCACCACCGTTGGTACAACGTTGGCTGATTTTGCAGATCGTTCGCTTGGGATTGGTTATTCAGGCGGATCGTCAACCCTCATCATGCTATTGATGATTTCTTTAATGATCTGGCATCGAACGCTGGGGACGATCTCCGTGAAATCGATCAGCTCTGCCAAAGCAGAAATGTTCTATTGGATCACCATTATGTTTTCTCAGACGTTGGGCACAGCGCTCGGTGACTGGACTTCTGACACCGCAGGATTTGGTTATGTGGGCGCGGCTGTAGTATTTAGTGGACTACTCTTACTTGTTGTAGCGGCTTATTATTGGACAAATATTTCCCGTACTATGCTATTTTGGATTGCGTTTATCCTTACACGCCCGCTTGGTGCGGTAGTTGGTGATTTTTTGGATAAACCTATCAGCCACGGTGGTCTTGATTTAAGTCGTTATTCTGCATCACTCGCTCTTATCGTATTTATGCTGGGTTGTATCCTCATTTTCAAACAGAGGGCAGCGAAAATCGCGCATTAACGCTGAACTTGGGAGAGGTTGAATCAATGCGAGTACTTTTAGTCGAAGACGATCCGATGATTGGTGAGGCGATTCAAGACGCATTAAAAGATGCCTCTTATGCCACCGATTGGGTCAAGAATGGACAAACCGCACTACATACCCTCTCCTATCAACATTACGACATTGTCCTGCTCGATCTTGGTTTACCTGGCAAAGATGGACTTGATGTGCTGAAGTCTATCCGTAGCAAGGATAATCCAGTGCCCGTCATGATCATTACCGCACGTGATCATGTCAATGCTCGCATCAGCGGATTGGACTGCGGCGCAGATGACTACATGATTAAACCGTTTGAGATTACTGAGTTGCTGGCGCGAATGCGCGCCGTACTCCGTCGTAAAGGTGGCGCTGCAACTGTCCGATTGACCAATGGAACAATATTTCTTGATCCTGCGACACGTGAAGCACAAGTAAACGATGGCGAAACAATACAACTTTCCAATCGTGAATTCGCGCTTTTACAGGCCATGATGGTACGTCCCGGCGCCATACTCTCGCGGAGCGAGCTTGAAGAGCGTATTTATGGTTGGGGAGAAGAAGTCGAGAGCAACGCGGTCGAATTTCTAATCCATAGTGTCCGCAAAAAATTAGGCAGCGAATCAATCAAAAACATCAGGGGGATTGGATGGATGGTCTCAAAAAACCAATAACCGAATCGCTCCGATTCCGACTGTATGTCTGGCTTTCGGTTGCCATTTTAGCCGTCGCATTGACGGGTGGCGTATTCGCCTTTTTATCGGCATTCAAAGAAGCGCATGAATTACAAGATGATGTGCTACGACAAGTCGCGTCGTTCTTTGAACAGCAGAATTTAAGTGCTCTTCAAATTAACGATATTGAAAAACAAGTCGTTCACGACCCTGAATCACGCGTATTTGTGCAATCTCTTACCTCGACAGCTTCAAACGAAGCTATCAAACATTCCAACACACCCGTGCTGCAACCAAATCTATCCGATGGACTGCAAACCATTACATCAGGCGATCAAACCTATCGTGTCTTGGTGAAATCCATAAGCGATGGGCATCGTTTGGCAGTATTTCAAGAAACGGATGTTCGCGATGAAATTGCACGGGATAGTGCATTACGCACCCTGCTCCCGTTTTTATTACTCATCCCAATTCTGATCTTTATCGTCGCGGATATTGTCCGCAAAATTTTCAAACCTGTTGTAGATGTGGCAGCTGAAATCGATCAGCGCAGCGAACAGGAAATGCATCCGATTGCACCAGAATCATTACCCATCGAAATAAGACCCTTTATTGAAGCGATTAATCGACTGTTGATCCGCGTGGAGCAATCGATCAATGTACAAAAACGTTTTGTTGCCGATGCTGCTCATGAGCTGCGTTCCCCTTTAACCGCAATATCACTACAAGCAGAACGGCTTGCTCAAACTGAAATCTCTATCGAGGCGCAACAACGACTCAACACACTACGTCAAGGAATAGAGCGCGGTAGAACATTATTAGATCAACTGTTAGCGCTTGCACGTGCGCAATCCTCAACGAATTCACCTACGATCACTGTATCAGTCAACCAGATATTTCGACGCGTTGTTGAAGATTTACTGCCATTGGCTGAGTTGAAGAACATTGATCTCGGCGTAGTTAGCGACAAAGATGCCCAAATACTCATCAATGAAATTGATTTAATCACGCTGGTTAAAAATTTAGTGGATAACGCCATTCGCTACACTCCAGCGAATGGAAAAATTGATTTGTCTGTTTCAAACAGAGATGGAAAGACGATGCTTGTGGTGGAAGATAATGGTCAAGGGATTGCTGAGAAGGAACGAGAGCGTGTGTTTGATCCTTTCTACCGAATCTTAGGTAATGATGAGAATGGGTCTGGCCTCGGTCTATCGATTGTTAAAACCATTGCCCTTCGAGCGGGAGCAGAAATTAATCTGGGCTATGCTAATGAGGAAACTAAATCGGGTCTACGCGTAGAGGTCGTTTTCTATGTCTAATGGTATAGAAGGGTGCTCAGACTTGATGAAAAAATAAATCCTAATAAATTGAAATCATTGAGTTTTACGATTTCGAGTTCCCAGCCAAACGTGCATTGGCAATGCCGTAGAGACAAGCACACCAATCACCTAATGAATCAAGCTAATCCACGGTCGAGTTTGCTCACTACCCAAGTAATACAACCCATAGCCAGTAGTAATCAGAACCGATAAAAGTGTAACCATAAACAGCCCACTTGATCGATTCTTCCGTAAGCGCCAAGCTCTCGTCATATGCACAGGCAACAATGAACCCATGATGATTAGAAAGCCCATTGCCGCAGCACCATGCAGTTTTAACCACCATGGCTCATAGGGATTGTGCACATCACCGAATTCATTTGGTATAGCCATAAAATAATGAAACACTAACCAACCCAATCCTGAAAAAAACAATACTCCGCCAATCACATAGACCCAACGCTCATGGAGTTTGCTCAATCGTATCGGTGCGCGATGATGTCTAGTTGTCATAAAATTGGCTCATTGTAGTTATTCATCACAATCTCAGTTAAACGTGCAGCGCCACAAATCATCATTCCACGATGATCAATCGCAATCGCCTGTGCATCAAAATGACTCAAAATATCAAAGCTATCGTCAGGACTTAGCCGCACAATCTTTGTTAAAGCATCCGCAACCATACAACTTGATGCCACTACACTGATGCTTTGCCCCCAAGTCGTACATTGTCTCTGTTTTGGATCAACAATAGGGTGAATCTCTTGATTGTCTTTCATCTTTGAAGAAAAATAACCTGCTGATGTCGCAACTGCCGCATCAATCAAGCCCCCCAAAGCAATCATTGATGTATGTTCATCAGGATGGCGGACGTGAATCTGTTGACTATCACCAATACAACGTAGATCGCCTCCTGCATTCACGACTGCATTGCGAATACCGAGTGCTTGAAGTTTCTCTATCGCACAATCGACCGCATAACCCTTGGCAATCCAGCCAAGATCAATCCAGCCCTTTTCCTGCCAGCGCACGGTATTATTTTCGAGTAATTCAAGATCAAGGTAAGTCACTGTATATGTATCACATCGAGCCGATGTGATTTGTTCTAATTCAGGTAAAAAACCACTCCGCACCAAAACATCGGCAATCGTAATATCAAATGCACCTTGCGATAGATTGCTCAACAGATGAGCAAACTGAATCACCTTATAGGTTTCTGCAGCGATCTTTATTGTTACAACTGCGGGTGCGGCATTGATTTTTGTGACATCGCTTTGCAAATCGTGAAAGCTCATCAGATGTTGCACATGTTCGATGGCTGCAAACGCCTGATCTATGG
This sequence comes from Moraxellaceae bacterium, assembly GCA_025363155.1. Lineage (GTDB taxonomy): Bacteria > Pseudomonadota > Gammaproteobacteria > Pseudomonadales > Moraxellaceae > Aquirhabdus. The sequence continues at coordinate 7,160 of JANYEL010000229.1, read as the reverse complement.
CTGAAGGCAAAAGCCCAGCTTCACCTTCGGCATAGACCTCGACAAGTGTACCGAGTAGAGGACGGGCACGACGCAAATGATGAAATGAATTATTTAAGGGCAACAGCATAAGTCGCTAATACACGTTTGACGCCTTCCGTGACATGTTGGCAAGACAAGGTTGCGCCGCTGATATTGATAATATCTTTATTGAGCGTAATTGGCGCTGCACTGGTTTTGCCGACGAACTGTTTACGCCAAGCGACCTGACGCACGCCATAGCCGTAAGATTCTTTGTAATTCATAATCTCAATTTGTTTGATACTACCAGTGGCAGTTATCCCGACTGCGTAAGTAATGTATTCGTGTTTACCGATGACTTCGTCAACAATCAGCCAGCCACCACTTGCCACTTTCCATGCTTTCACGTCTTTATGTGAAACTTTCACACCTGAAACCTGTTCAATGTGGTGAATCTGCTCATCGGTTAAAATGATGGACATAGGTTCGAATTTTCCACTGGGGAAAATCACTTGTTGAACTTGCTCAACCGTAAAATATTCAGTCGCGTAACTCGACGCCGAAACGACGGCAAGTGGAATGAGTGTCCATTGACTACGGCTCATCATAAACTCCTAAAACTAGCATCAAGTTTGACACGCACAGGCAATTTATCAAAGCCATGAACATCTCAAGCCACAAAAAAAACGCTAAATCTCAATAAATAAGGGCCTGCATTTGCCAGACCCTTATTTGTATTCCCCAGTTTTAAATCTAGATTTAGAACATATAACCTAAGCCAAGATTGAAGCGGTTGTTCTCAGAGTTATCAAGGAAATTCTGATAGTCTGCTTTGAAAACCAATTGAGAAATAGGTTTAAAGGAGACACCAATCGTTTCTACGCGATCAGCATTGGCAGGATCAGCTGTAAAACCAGCTGGCATTTTTGATTGCGAATTGAATTTTTCATAGCGTACAAATGGTGTTAACGACATATCACCATTTTGCCAAACTGTATAGGCACCTTGTACGAGCCAGCCGTAAAATTCACTCGGGACGAAAGGACGTGAATCAGCGTTAGCAGTGTTGTACGCATCAAGGGTAGCGTCAATTTTACTTGCGTTGTTAATTTTTCCTTTTGCATACAATGCTTGTAAATCTAAGCCATCACGTTGCCAACGTGCATGCATCTCACCCAATGTCACGCGACCTTTAATTCCAGTAAAATCAGGCTGAGAATTGTCTGCTTTAAAGTCCGCGTTTGCTTGCATTGTATTGCCTGTGAATAACGCACCACCCACAGTTAAACCAAGAATTCCGCGATAATTTAAAGCCCCGTAGTAAGACAAATCGTGCGCCTTAGCCAATTGCAGCTCTTGATGGCTCGCATGCATTGGTGCAGAAGAATCATCAAACTTCGCCATATCTAGACCTGTGGTAAGGCCGACATTCCAGTCTAAGCCAATATCTGTATTACCATTTACACTAATACCGCCTTCACGCCAAGTCGTTGGAATAATGCGAGATTCAACTTCATTACGCTCTACACCGTAAAATACAGGTGGCTCATGGTTTTCATTGATAAATCCAAACGGGATCAAAAACAGACCTGTTTTAATATTGATCTTCGGATTTAATTGATAGTTCAGATAAGCCTGTTCAATTTCAATTTCACCTGCATCACTCGAACTGGCAATCGCATGTTCCACTTCCACTTCACTATTGAAGCTCCATTGATCATTGAAACGATGACCGAAGAACAAGACGAAACGTTTTAAATCAGCCTGAGTTTTGCTGCTGTCTTTACGATAGTTGTTATAAGCAATCTCACCATAACCACCGATTGTAGTATCTGATGCTGCATTACTTGCAGAGACATTCGTGGTGTTCGGTGTATTAGTCGCAGAAGTTGTGGCTACTGCGTTTGCATTTGACGCTGGTGTTGCAGCATTCAATTTTTCTTGTGCTTTAATCAGGGCATCTAACTGGCGTTGTTGCTGTTGCATCTGCAACTTCAGCTCGCTCATTTGTTGTTGAAGCTGTTCTTTAGTCACACCATCATCGGCAAATGCCACTACTGACAACGAACCTAATATCGCTACAGCGAGCAATTGTTTTTTGAATAATGTATGTAAAGTTGTTGTGACCGAAGAAGTTGTCATTTTTTTTGCAGCGTTTAACGATCTCATCTTTTATCCTATCGGTTTAAAGTAGAAACAATAATTACTCGTTGAATGACTATTGTTGGAAGTATTGCCCAGCTCAATAATGACAGACCCAAATATGACCAATCAGCTAAGACGTATTAATGTAAATGATAACAACTATCGTTTACACAATGCAACAATTCAATAATTTTAGGGCAAGTATTTTTTTAGTACTTATATTTGATAATTCTCTCGCCCCCTTTTTTTCTGAATAATCACGAGGGCATGTGACGCTATTGAACTGACCACTGCTGAGAAAAGCGGACACCTTTTGAAAGTAAAATAAAGTCAAATGGTGTCAACCGATGCGCAAAACAACCCATTCAGAATTCAGAATTCAGAATTGAGGCTGTCAAGCTGGTTTTAGAGCAGCAATAATCGATTTCAGCCATATTATTAAGAAAGAGAATAAGTGGTGCTTGATGACGAGCAAAATATTGTTAATAAAGTATTTTTTAGTATTAAATAATATGGGGGAATTTTAAGGGAACCATGACTGCACAAAAAAGCCACCTACAAATTAATGTAAGTGGCTAATTTATCTACCAAATTTGGTAGGCGTAACTAGACTCGAACTAGCGACCCCCACCATGTCAAGGTGGTGCTCTAACCAACTGAGCTATACGCCTGTTCTGGAGCAGGATTCTAGGCAAGTTCGACGTGATGCGCAATAGAAAATTGACTTATTTACACAATCACATGACTGACTGGCAGAATTTTAAGCAATATTGGCATTTAGTAGAAGTTTCGTAGCTCATTAAGAACGCATACGCCAATTTTTCACCAATTGCTGAAGTTGCTTGATCGCCACTTTATTTGCCAATTTATCTGAGCGGATATCTTCACTGTGATGTGCATAGCGCGCTTGGCTATAAAGCGCCGCGATCTCTTTTGCTTGCTCCTTATATCGAGGTAAGTGACCCACGCGCGTCAACCACTGCAAGACACCTTCATGCGGCTCACGCGCCAAGTTTTGTTTATCTAACCGTTTGGACAGCTTAATCAACGGTGCATCTAACGCATGCCATACAGGTCGTCGTCGCCACCACATCACCCCAACCACGACGGATAGTACAACGACAAAAGCACCAGCCATAACGAAAACTTGCATCATTTGGGAGCGGAAACCAAACATATTAAATAAAAAATTACCTTGATTTTCCTCGTCAAAACCAACGACTTTTTGTTGCCAAATGTATTTGGCATAATCCACCCACTCGCGCGCCTGCCCCAACATCTTAAATTGGTTATAACGGAATGCGCCTGCAACACCCGAACCGAACATTGACGAATCTTGCGCCGTCAAAGCCTTCATTCCGCGTTCAATGCGTTCGGGAGAAACGGCTGCCGTGGGATCAAACCGCACCCAGCCTCGCCCAGCTAGCCAAATTTCACTCCACGCATGCGCATCCATTTGCCGTATTTCTAGACTCTTGCCGTCGCGACCAAGCTGTCCACCTTGATAACCCACCACCACTCGCGCGGGTATGCCAGCTGCACGCATCAGGAAGGTAAATGAAGAGGCATAATGCTCACAAAATCCACGCCGCGTCTCAAACAAAAACTGATCAATACGATCACCTTCCAGCGGCGGCGGCTGTAAGGTATAAACGAAATTTTCCCGTCGGATCCAATTGAGTACGGTATTGGCATACTGCTCAGGGTTATGGTTCATACGCGCAAAGAGACGTTCTGCAAAGAGATGAGTCTTAGGATTACTACCAATAGGGAGTTGTAATGTGTCACGCGCCAGCCATTCAGGAAGTTCAGCATCAACGGTTTTGACATTAAACTGATTTAACTCAAATGAAGTTTGCTGAACAATATCATCTGCTGCACGTAAGGTATATTCGCGAGTTAACCCAGCTTGTCCATTAACACTAAATGGAAAATTCAGGGCGAACATCCACGGCTGTTGTGTCGGCTCGACAATCAGTTGGTATCTCACGGGTTGCGATTTTTGAAGGTTCACGGACTGAACCAACCACGAAGGAATTGAAGCCGTATTGCCCCACACCACGATTTTCAACTTTGGATCAGGAGTTGATCGCCAAGTACGGCCATCAAATGACCCCAATACTAGACCGCGCCAATATAAATCAGATTTAGCTGGAATTTTCCCTTCGGTGAATATCGCTCGAAATGCGAGTTCAGTCGACTGACTTAAATCAGCAATATCACCTGGTGACATGCTGTCACTCATTCCTGTCTGCGCACTGCCTTTGTCCAGTTGAATGGTCCAAAACGGTGGCATTCTAGGGAAGAATATGAACAAAATAATCATCAATGGAACGGCTTGCATCACGATTAATGCCATAGTCGTCAACGGACTACGCTTACGAACCTGTGATTGAGGTTCAACCTCAGTCATTTTTTCATCATTTACAAGTAATGTATTTTCAGCAACGTTTTGCATTGCCATCGCATACAAGATGCCTAATGTTGCGAACATTGCCCACATTGCGGTAAACAAATCTTGATCAAATAGAAAGAGTGCAGCAGTAATGAATAAATCAAACGTAAGCACGACATACGCATCGCGCCGCGTATTCACTTCAAACAGCTTACCCAGCAAGCACATGATCAAAAACGCAGTGCCAGCCTCCACACCTATTAACGTATGAAAAGTCAGAAAAATGCCAATCATTCCTGACAAAAACACCACAACTTGAGCCGTTTTTTGGCGGACTTTCGAATGCGCAAAAAGTCGTCGGTAGACCCAACCTAATTGAGAAATCACAACAACAATTGAAAGGCCAATTAACCAATACGGCAAATGCCCGAGATGCGGCAGAATCACGAGAAATTGGGTGAGCATGAGTACATTACGCATCGATAGCCGCATCATTCCACCTCTGCTAGAAAGCGTAATGCAGCAGTTTGATGCCCGAATCCACTCCCCAAAGTAACCGCCTGATCACGAACTTTTAGCCCAAATGCGACCTGTTCCTCAGTCAATCGTTTCACCCAATATGCCAGTTGCGATAAGCGCAATTCATGTCCGCCCGACATTGCATCGTAATCCAATAATTGTTCACGTCCGACCGCATCAGAAAAACGCTTCGTCAACACACCCTGCCCACGTGCCAGATGCCCCCATGACACACGTGCTAATGATTCACCTTCTATAAACGTACGTAATTCATCAAACTCATCTTGCCCAGCCACCCGTGTCGCCGCGTCATCATCTTCGCCTGAAATGACGCGCTGACCTTGTAACAAGCCTTCTATGGGCTTTGGTGACACCCACGCAGGTTCACTGAACCGTATATATGTCCATGCGCGTAAAATCCCCAGCGGATATACCGTCGAAACGCCTAATCGTGGTGGCAAAAACCGCCCACGCGTCGGCGTCGCCAATTGAAAAGCGACAAGCGTTGGGCGATCAATTTGATTAAGGATACGAGTCTGCCCATCCCACTCCAATTGAATTAGGTGCGGAACGTGTCGTCCATGCGGTGTAATTCGAATTCGATAATTGGTGACTGTGCCCGCTTCGCTATCAGAAGCATCAACCGCCTCGAGGAGCAAACCTGACAAATTATTAAAGGTGTGATGCACGACGATGATCAAAACACTGCCGAGGAAGAAGCATAATCCCAAGATCAAATTATTAGCATAATTTACACCTGCGACAAAAATCGCAGCCATCATTAAGACAAACAAACCACCTTCTTTACTTAAAAAAATAAAGACTTGTCTTTGCGTAAGGCGTATTTGTTTCACAGGCGGCAAACGTCTATTTTGCCAAGCTTGAGTCTTCTTTTTCAGCCATCCCTGAGCAGTCCTAATCATTTTTCAAAGCCATCCATCAAGCTATTAATTAATGTGCAGTTTGACCTCGTATTTTTTGAATGAACATCACCACAGCCACAACCACTGCGCCAGCTAAAACACCAAATACGCCATTTAAAATCGCCTCAACGACACCCTTTAACGCACCACTCGCATGTCCAACATGTTCAATCCAGCTTGGAATGCTATGAATGCCTAGACCATGTAGACCATGGACTAAAATCCCGCCCCCAACCAAGAACATTGCAATCGTTCCAGCAACGGATAAAAACCGCATTAACTTTGGTGCAGCAGCAATCAGTACTCTGCCAAATGCTTGCAAGGCTTTACTGTTTTTACGCTCAAGGTAAAAACCAGCATCATCTAACTTCACAATACCTGCAACAATGCCATACACGCCAATCGTCATTACGACAGCCACAATCGACAACACGAGCGCTTGCTGCAGCAGGGTTGCACCCACGGCCATAGTTCCAAGTGCAATGACAATGATCTCAGCCGATAAAATAAAATCAGTGCGAATCGCCCCTTTAATCTTACCTTTTTCAAAGGCAACCATATCGACGTCTTTATCAAGGAAAGCCTCAACCAAAGCATCTTGCTCTTTTTCAGAATCTTCATGGAGGTGTAGTAATTTATGAACGAGTTTTTCAACGCCTTCAAAACATAGATACAAACCACCAATCATTAACAGTGGAATAATCAACGCAGGGAGCAATGCACTAATTAATAATGCCGAAGGCACCAAAATCATCTTATTAACCGCTGAACCCTTAGCCACGGCCCACACCACGGGCAATTCACGTTCGGCACGAATGCCGTGAACTTGTTGTGCATTCAGCGCCAAATCATCACCCAAAACGCCTGCGGTTTTTTTGGCTGCAACTTTTGTCATCAACGCAACATCATCCAAAATTGTTGCAATATCATCAATCAATGCAAATAAACTACTGCCCGCCATATTATTCGTACTCAAGTAAAAGCGTTGGTAAAAGATCCAACAAAATAGAAACAGATCAACAGCAAATCCCTCCCAGCCTCCCTTTGCAAAGGCTATGTCTGCGTTAACAGTTGAAATGGATTATTTTTAGCCAAAGCAACTGTTAGCGCAATTTCTGGAGTTAGAGTTTTTCCCCAACGCTCCAAAAACCTTCGCCATCCCAAATAATTCTCCAGAT
>JANYEL010000199.1 GCA_025363155.1 Moraxellaceae bacterium | reverse complement strand
GTGCGTATCTCATGCAAGTCATGGCTGGGCATGATGTCAATGATTCGACCAGTATGCAGCAACCTGTAGATGATTATGTGGCTGGTTTAACACAATCAATTAAAGGTTTGCGCATTGGTCTGCCACGCCAATATTTTCAATCTGCTGGACTAGATCCCGATATCGCAGCGAAGATCCAAGATGCGCTGAAAGTATTAGAATCATTGGGTGCGATCTTGGTGGATATAGACTTAACGACCACGGATGCGGCAATTCCTGCATATTATTTGATTGCGCCTGCGGAAGCGTCGAGTAATTTATCGCGCTTTGATGGTGCGCGTTATGGGCATCGTTGCGATAGTCCAAAAGATCTCAATGATTTGTATACACGCTCGCGTACTGAGGGGTTTGGCGTGGAAGTTCAGCGACGTATTTTGATTGGTACGTATGCGTTATCTGCTGGTTATTATGATGCGTATTATCTGAAAGCACAAAAAGTCCGTCGCTTGATTCAGCAGGATTTTATGCAAGCCTTTACCCAGTGTGATGTAATTGCAGGCCCAACCACACCAACGGTTGCTTATGGATTAAAAGAGAAGCAAGACCCTGTGGCGATGTATTTAGGCGATATTTATACCATTGCGGTGAATCTTGCGGGCTTGCCTGCGATTAGTGCGCCTGTTGGTTTTAGTGATCAAGGTCAGTTGCCGATTGGCTTGCAACTCATTGGTAATTATTGGTCAGAAAGTCAATTGCTATCCGTCGCCCATCAGTATCAGCAAGCAACCGATTGGCATGCCCAGACCGCTACCGTTGCAGCCACAGGAGTATAATTCATGAGTAATTTATTACACGGTTGGGAACTGGTGATTGGTCTAGAAATTCATTGCCAATTAAATACCAACAGCAAATTATTTTCTGCATCCAGCACGACTTTTGGTGCAGAACCGAATACGCAAGCAAGCCTTATTGATCTTGCGATGCCTGGAGTGTTACCTGTATTAAATGCGGAAGTGGTGAATAAAGCGATCCGCTTTGGTCTTGGTATCAATGCGGAAATTGGGCAAGCGTCGGTGTTTGCGCGGAAGAATTATTTTTACCCAGATTTACCCAAAGGTTATCAAATCAGCCAGTTAGATCATCCCATTGTGGGCAAAGGTTATCTGGATATTCGCCTAGAAGACGGGACAGAAAAACGCATTGGCATCACACGTGCGCATCTGGAAGAAGATGCAGGCAAGTCGCTGCATGAAGATTTTTCAGGCATGACGGGCATTGATCTGAACCGCGCAGGCACACCGTTATTAGAAATCGTCTCCGAACCTGATATGCGCTCGGCTGCAGAAGCGGTCGCGTATGTGCGTAGTATTCATTCGCTGGTGCGCTGGTTAGGCATCTCCGATGGCAATATGGCAGAAGGGTCGTTCCGCTGTGATTGCAACGTCTCTGTACGTCAAGTCGGTGGCGAGCTGGGGACGCGCTGTGAGCTGAAAAATATTAACTCTTTTCGCTTTATCGAACGTGCTATTTTGGTCGAAGCAGAGCGCCAGATTGACCTGATTGAATCGGGCGGTGTGGTGAAGCAGCAAACGCGCCTGTATGACGCCAACAAGAATGAAACGCGCAGTATGCGCAGTAAGGAAGAAGCCAACGATTATCGCTATTTTCCTGATCCTGATTTGCTGACGGTTGTGGTGAGTGATGCGCAGATTGAACGTATTCGTAGCGAACTGCCTGAACTACCTGCGGCGCGTAAGGCTCGGTTTATCCAAGATTTTGCACTGACTGATTATGATGCCAGTACGTTAACGTCAACACGCGAGTTAGCGGATTATTTTGAAGCAGCGCTTGCTGTGACAGGTGTTTCTTCGGCGAAAATCACTGCTAACTGGGTGATGGGTGAATTGTTGGCGGCGCTAAAAATTCAAGAAAAAGATGTTGCAGAATCGCCTGTATCACCCGTGCAGTTGGGCGGATTGGTGGCGCGTATTGTGGACAATACGATCAGTGGTAAAATCGCCAAACAAGTATTCGCCGAGATGATGACAGGTTCAGGAGATAGCGCGGATCAGATCATTGATGCGCAAGGCTTGAAGCAAGAAACAGATTCTGGTGCCATTGAACAAATTATCCGTGAAGTCATGGCGGCAAATAGCGAGATGGTGGCGGAATATCGTGCAGGTAAAGAAAAAGCGTTTAATGGTCTGGTTGGACAAGTGATGAAAGCCAGTAAAGGCAAAGCGAATCCAGCGCAGGTGAATGCGCTCATGAAAGGGATGTTGGGATGATGACGAATAATGTTCGTGCAGGATTTTATACGC
>JANYEL010000178.1 GCA_025363155.1 Moraxellaceae bacterium | reverse complement strand
GAAAATACAACGGAATTCCTAAAGAATCATTTTCCTTGTTTTTGAAAGAATGTGAGTTTAGATTTAATTATGGAACACCAAAACAACAGCTTAAAACTCTGAGATTTTGGTGTCAAATTTAACCTGATCTAGTACAGCCCCTTTGATTGAGTAGTGTTGTATATAAAGTTTCCTGTACTGTTGGTTTCCATGAAGGTTTATGTGAATCTTTGTTGGATGATGTGGGGCGCATATTGCGAGCATGTTTCTAGGTGGTATGCTCAGCTTTGGTGCGTACCGCATTGTGTATAAAAGAATGAAGTGTTTTACGTTTTATAATAATTATGTTATTGATATCGCTAATATTTACTGATTGTTTTAAGTGTGTTCTTGTATAGATGAAAATAGCCTCTTTTAATGAATCTGCACGAGCAGAGGGCTAGTTTTCTCCTTCTTTTTATTTTTGTATTCTGGTGTGGCATATCAATATTTAGGACAGCGTGCGTTATCACTTGTAAGACTGGTACTGACTTTGCATGGTTTATGTTGTGCACCGATCTGATTTAGATGAAGTTGCAGGTACTGACGAGGTGTGATCATGATGGGTTCTCCGTTATTGAATGTTGCAGATACACTTGACGTCAATCAATTGATTCAATCCGAGAATAGTTTGATTGGGGCGGTGAATCCTGCTCCTGAATTTTTTAATGAAATGCGTTTTTTGGATGGTTCTATTCGACCAACTTACCAAGATGTGGTTCGTTGGATTGATTCGCAGAGCAAAGAAAATGTGCTGGCATTAAATGAAGCCGCAACTGACAATTTCTATCGTAAAGGCATTACCTTTACTGTCTACACAGATGCTTGTAATACCGAGCGTGTGATTCCGTTTGATATTATTCCTCGCATTATTGCACTGAAAGAGTGGCGCATTATGGAGGCGGGCTGTGCGCAGCGGATTCGTGCGTTGAATGCCTTTCTGCATGACATTTACCATAAACAGGACATTATTCGAGCGGGTATTATTCCTGCCGCGCAGATTTTTGCCAATCCGTGTTTTCAACCATGGATGTTGAATGTCGATCTACCTGGTCAAATTTATGCGCATATTAGTGGCATTGACCTTGTGCGGCATGGCGACGGTATGTACTACGTATTAGAAGACAATTTGCGCACGCCTTCTGGGGTGTCGTATATGTTAGAAGGGCGCTCGATTAGTCAGCAACTGATGCCGTCGCTGTTTGCTAAGAACAATATTCTCGGTGTTGAAGAATATCCAACACTACTTAAGAAAACCTTGATTGAATCGACCACGGTTGAAAATCCTTTGATTGTGGTGTTAACGCCAGGTCGATTTAACAGTGCCTATTATGAGCATGCGTTTTTAGCCCGTGAAATGGGCGTGCCGCTGGTCAATGGTCACGATATGTTTGTCGATGGTGCGGAAGTATTCTTAAACACGGTCGCAGGTCGTCAAAAAGTCGATGTGATTTATCGTCGTCTTGATGATCCATTTCTGGATTCTTTGGCATTCCGTCCAGACAGTGTGTTGGGTGTTGCAGGGTTGATGTCAGCTTATCGAGCTGGCAATGTGATTTTAGCCAATGCACCAGGAACTGGTGTTGCCGACGACAAGTCGATTTATCCCTTTGTGCCTGACATGATTGATTTCTATTTGGGCGAAAAACCGATTTTGCACAATGTCCCAACTTGGCAATGTCGTAAGCCTGATGATTTGAAATATGTCTTGGCGCACTTACCTGAATTGGTGGTGAAAGAAGCGCAAGGTTCTGGCGGTTACGGCATGTTGATTGGCCCACAAGCCAGCAAAGCCGAGCTTGAAGAATTTAGACTAAAGTTGATTGCTGAACCTGAAGCCTACATTGCTCAGCCTACGTTGGCGCTTTCAGTTTGCCCGACATTGGTCGATGAAAAAATCGCACCACGTCATATTGATTTACGTCCATTTATCCTGAGTAGTCCTACGCAAGTTCGGACTGTGGCAGGTGGTTTGACACGGGTTGCATTGACCGAAGGCTCGCTGGTCGTGAACTCTTCACAGGGTGGTGGAATTAAAGATACGTGGGTCGTTGATCTCGAAAAAAGTGATGAGCTGAGCGCTGAATCTGCAATAGCTGCAAGCGTTGCTCATGAGATTGCTGACTTGGATTTAGATCAAGCTGTCGCAATCACTGCAACAAAATCCACACCAAGCGGAACCTCAAAGATAGGAGCAAATGTATGATTTTACCTCTATCTACTGCGGCTAATTTATATTGGTTAGGACGCTATTTAGTTCGTGTCGATGGCTTATGTCATTTACTTCCGTTCACCGACGACCTTGAGGCGCAATCGTTTGCTCATGCATTCAATTTACCTGCTTGGAATGCCGAAACGCTAAATGCGCTGATTCATGATTCAGGCCAATCAGGTTCACTGCCATCTAATCTCGATGCGGTCAAACAGAATATTCAAGCGGTACGCGGTGTATTGACTGCTCCGACCTTTGAGGCGTTTCATGCCTTATGTTGTTCAGTTGGTTCAACGGTTGAAGACCTGAAAGATTTGCTACGGGATTGCCGCTCTGCGTTAAAACAAGAAAGCACGATGGTGCAATTGTTTTTGCGTATGGGTGAGTCTGTTGAGCGTGTCGATATTAATTTACGACTCATCAAAGATCCAGCGCGAGATATTAAGGCGCTGGGTGAAGTCTTGGACTTGTTGCCAATCGGTTGGCAACGTCTGAAAGAGCCGATTATGCTGCTGAATAAACGCTATGATCGCGTTGCGTTTTATGACCTCAGTGATCGGATTCATGAGTTATTTAGGAATGGTGTATGAAGCTCCTTGTGAACCACCAAACCATTTATCGTTATGAAAAAATGGTGCGTAGAAGCATTCAGTATTTGCGCATGAGTCCACAAACCGTGGCGCATCAACGAGTACTAAATTGGCAACTCTCTGTGCCCGGAAAGACGATGACTCAGTCAGATGGTTTTGGTAATGTCTGGACGACTTTGTCGCTCGATCAGCCACATCAGGATTTATATTTGCTGGCGCAAGGTGAAATCGAGATTGATAATCAGGCTGAATGCAGTCGTGATGATCGACATGCGCCTGAGTTGTTTTTGCATTCAACACTGATGACGCAAAGTGATGAGGCGATGCGCGAATTTACGCGTCAGCATTTAAAGTCACTCGATCGTTCGGGTTTGATCGCTTTTGCTGAGGCGATTGCCGCCAAGATGCCATACACCTCAGGGTCAACCGATGTATCAACGACCGCCAGCGAAGCGTTTAAGCTGGAATCAGGCGTGTGTCAGGATCATACCCACGTGTTCCTCGCATGTGTGCGTGATCACGGTGTGGTGGCGCGTTATGTTTCGGGTTATCTCTACAGTCCGATTATGAGCCACATGGCGAGCCATGCGTGGGCCGAAGTCTTGCTGGATGGCTACTGGTATTGCTTTGATATTAGCAATCAGCTGTTTACCCCAACCCGTCACATTCAAACTGCGGTCGGGCGAGATTATCTTGATGCAGCGCCTGTTCGCGGTGTGAGACAGGGCGGCGGAAAAGAGTCACTGAGCGCGTTGGTTCAAGTGCTGGTGAGTTAGTTGTAGAGCTACTTGTTGAGTGAGCGATTAAGTTAATTCGCCTCATATTCCCATAATGTACTAAAATAAACCTAGACCGCGCCTAATCTGATATCTTTGGATTAGGCTGAGTGCGGCCTTGACCGTTGCGGTTTTTATCCATCTATTTGAATGATATTGTTTGGTATAGCCACGCAATTCTGTGAGAAACGAAATGACCTATTGTGTTGGGATGCGGCTGAAAGAAGGCTTAATTTTTGTCAGTGATTCACGCACCAACGCGGGTATTGATCATATTGCGACTTTTCGTAAATTACATCGTTTAGGCGTGCCTGGCGAGCGACTTTTAGTCATTCAAAGCTCCGGTAATTTGGCGACTTCGCAAGCAGTGATTACGCGTTTATTCCATAGCATTCAAGCGGATATTGGAAAGCATTTGAATAATGTACCGACGATTTTTGACGCTGCTAGTTTGGTGGGGCAATACCTACGAGAAACCATGAAAGCATCGGCATCTATTGTGGCTGGCTCTGATGATTCTGAGTTTTCTTGCTCATTTTTGATCGGTGGACAGATTAAAGGTCAACCGCCTGAGCTGTATAATATTTATCCGCAAGGTAATTTTATTGCGGCAACAATGGATACCCCATACTTTCAGATTGGTGAAAGTAAATATGGTAAACCGATTTTGGATCGTGCCTTAAGCTACGATTCACCGCTCGATAAAGCGATGCGTTGTGCGCTGATTTCTTTCGATTCGACGATTCGCTCTAATTTGTCAGTCGGTACGCCGCTGGATTTATTGGTCTATAAAGTGGACAGTTTTGACTTCCCTGAAGGTCGACGTTTATATGACACCGATCCGTATTTCTCTATGATTCGCCAGCAATGGTCGGATAGTATGCGTGCATCTTTGTATGCTTTGCCGCCACCGCCAGATGACTATTGGCGTTGATTTGTAGATGGTTTAATTGATTTTTCTTCCTTAGGCAGATAATTATTTTGTAGGGGAGAACCTAAGTGTTCTCCTTTTTTAGGGCCGACACATAGGTCTGCCCCTACCGTCATAAAATTTCACTCGCCGTATTTTGAATCTTAATAGACTGCTGATAAGTCAGAAAAACCCTCAAATCGAATTCGAGCTGATGATAGTTCGGCTCCATATATTCGCATAATTGATAAAACGCTTTGTTGTGATCGCGCTCTTTCAAATGAGCCAATTCATGTACGACAATCATCCGTAAAAACGCAGCTGGTGTATTTTTAAATAATGCCGCAATGCGAATTTCTTTTTTTGCTTTGAGTTTCCCGCCTTGAATTCGGCTGATCGCAGTATTTAATCCGAGCGCATGATGATCGACTGTCAGATGATTGTCGTAGATGACTTTATCAATAGGCACGGCATTCTTCAGATAACTCTGTTTTAACTCCACTGCATATTCATACAGCGCTTTATTATTCTGAATTTCGTGCGCCTCAGGATACTTCTTATGCAGATAATCACCCAAGCGATTTTCAAGCAGCATTTGCCGAATCTGCTCTTGGAGTGATGCTGGGTAGTGATTGAGATATTTCAGTGGGGTCAAAGGATAAGCCGTTCAGAGCAAATAATAATGTGTAGTCTACGGTATTTTTTTAGGGGCTGTACTAGATTAACACTATGTTAGTCTAACTATCGAAATGGGCGGTATTCGTGTGCCGCCTCACTTCGACAAGTTCAGTGATCTTGAGTTTTATCAATTTCAAGTTTCGCGTCTCAATGTTTTTTAAGCTTTGCCAACCTTCGGTTATTCAGCGTATACACGATGCGAATACCCAATAAAGTCACGAGCGCTAACGCATAAGGCCAAGTCGTGGTCAGACCAAGTTTCTTGAGCCATGTCATGTGAATGACCGCAAGAATACCAATCACATAAACTAGTTTATGCAAGCGTACCCAATTGCGTTTCAGGCGGCGTTGCCAGCCATGCGTCGAGGTAATGGCAAGCGGCACATATAAAAGCAGTGCAATAAAGCCAACGATAATATACGGACGGCGTGTCAGCTCATTACCCAGTTGCGAAAGGTCTAAGCCCAGCAGCAGAATGCTATAAATGAGAAAGTGGGTCAGCGCATAAAAGAACGCAAACAGCCCCGTCATTCGACGGAAAATGATAAAGAAGGTTTGCTTCGTCAGAATCCGAAGCGGGGTCATTGCCAATGCAAGTAGAATACTTTTGATCGCCCACAAACCGCTTTGATCAACCAATGATTTAGCTGGATCGGCACCCAGTAATTGTTGAGCAAACACCGCTTGATAGAGCATCCATAATGCGGGACAAAGCAGCACAATAAACAATAATGGTTTGAACTTTCGGGCTGTGGCGATTGTTTTTGCAGTCATTGATTTCTACTTCTATTTATTCAGTTGTTATTAACTCTATTCATTCACAGTTGCATTGCGTACGGCAAATGATTAGATAAAACGTTTGAGATCCATGTTTTTATATAGGCTAGCAACCTCGTTACCATAGCCATTAAACATCAGTGTTTTACGTCGATTTTGATTGAATAAAGTGCTTGGTAAACGACGCTCGCTCGCCTGAGTCCAACGTGGATGATCGACCGTTGGATTTACATTGGCGTAGAAGCCGTATTCGCTCGGTGCGAGTCGCAGCCAAGTTGTGACAGGTGCGCGGTCAGTGAATGTGATACGAACAATGGATTTGATTGATTTAAAACCGTATTTCCACGGCACAATTAAACGCAGCGGCGCACCATCTTGATCAGGCAAGCTGCGTCCATATAGACCCATTGCCATCAAGGTTAGGGGATTCATCGCTTCATCCATGCGTAGGCCTTCTACGTAAGGCCAAGGTAATGCCGAGCCACTTTGTGCAGGCAGTTGTTTGGGGTCGAGTAGCGTGTGGAACTCAATAAATTTTGCGCTGCTTTTCGGTTGGAAGCGACGAATTAAATCAGCCAGTGGAAAGCCCAGCCAAGGCACGACCATCGACCATGCTTCGACACAGCGAAAGCGATAAATGCGATCTTCTAAGGTATGTGGTGCAAGGATGTCTTCTAGACTATATGTGCCAGGTTTATCGCAAAGTCCATCTACTGTAACGTTCCACGGTGAGACTTTGATTGTTCCTGCATTAGTGGATGGATCAGATTTGTCTGTGCCAAATTCATAGAAATTATTATAAGTCGTGACATCTTTGTAAGGAGTCAGCGCTTCACCAGTAGGATTCGTGGACGTTAGTTTTCGGTTGGAAATTTTCTTTTTTAGAAAGCTCGGTGCATCAGGGCGATCAGCGACGGGTGTATAGGGTAGGGCGAGAGCATTCGCACTCTGCGGTAGAATTAATCCACTCGTTCCAGCGACGACACTTGCACTGGCAAGACCTGCGCTTTTAATAAAATTACGACGATTAATGTAGTGAGATTCAGGTGTAATTTCACTGGACGTTGGTGCATTCGTATCGCGTTTAAGAATGAGCATTTTGGTCGTCCTATACCCTGTAAATATTAATGTTCTATCACGCTTTAATGTAGCGCGTTTCTGATGAAGGGTGGAGAATATTTAGACATGATTTTGCTGTGATTTTGAGAGTGTTTGGTAGAACGCTGTAACATTTTCGAGGCAAAAGCATCTAAGTAGAATTTCAGATCGTTTTAAGTTTGAATCGAAGTTTTTTGAACGATTGAAAATGAAAAAACCGCCGTAAAACAAAATGCTTTAAGGCGGTTTTTACTCAACTTGGTTTGTCGTTGAATTTCAACTTAACGGTTATGAACTAGCGACTTCACTCTCTACAACTGCTTTCTTTGAGCGTGCCATAAACGCTGACACGATGCCCGATGCGGCGTAAATCAAACTAACACAAAACAAGCCCAGAGGAATGTCATAGACAATCGCAATCAGTAGCAAAACAACAGGCAACATGATGACGAAAGGAACGCGTTTTCTGTCCATTTCTTTAAAGCTGAAGTAACGAATATTACTCACCATCAAGAAACCAGCAATGACTGCCAGAATCGCATAAACGATTTTCCAACCCAGCATACTGCTATCAATAATGCTTGGATTATCAATTCCCACCCAAATGCCGCTCGCAAGAACCAGTGCGGCAAGTGGACTTGCCAGACCAATAAAGTAGCGCTTATCCACGACTGCAATTTGCACGTTAAAGCGTGCTAAACGGAATGCAGCGCAAGCCGTAAAGATAAACGCACACGCCAAACCAATCCGTCCTAGCGGGGACAGAATCCAGCTATATACCAAGATCGCAGGCGCAACACCAAACGACAGCATGTCAGACAGGGAGTCAAATTGTTCACCAAACGCACTTTGCGCATTGGTCCAACGTGCCACGCGACCATCTAAACCATCAAATAATGCCGCCAAAAAGATCGCATAAACAGCTTTTTCAAATTGACCGCCAGTACTGGCAATAATTGAATAGAATCCACAAAGTAGTGCAGCAGTGGTAATCATATTCGGGAATAAATAAATTCCTTTACTGCGCACTTTACTGCCTTCATGAGTTCGTTCTTCTTCGATGATTTCGAAGGTCAATCCATCATGATCATCGTCTTCAGGACTGTTCGCAAAAGACAGTAAATCAGGTTGTTCCGCTTGATGACGATCAAAGTTTTTATCTGGTGTCGCCACGGTGAACTCCATTAGAATATTAAGTTTATTAATTCAATACTATACGTAGGAACAAATTAAAATCAAACAGAAAGCAACAATTACTCACCAACTAACCAACGTACCGCAGCATGTCCACCGTTCTCACTCATTTTGAGTTGTGGGAACAGCCATTGTAGGAGTGTATCAGCATGATCTGCGAATTGGTAAGGTGGGTTAATCACCAACAAACCACAGCCATTCAAGCCGACTGGTGTATCGTCAGGCCAGACACAGAGTTCGCATATTAGCTGTCTGCGAATTCCAGTCTTTTGCATTTTCTTTTCAAAGCGCTCGATCATAGGGCGATCTTTGATTGGATACCAAACAGCATAAACACCCGTTGGCCATTTTTGATGTGCCGCTGTCAAAAGATCGACGATTTGTGGAAAGTCTTTACGTTCAAGTTCATACGGTGGATCAATCATCACCAGACCGCGTTTCTCTTTCGGAGGAATGACGCCAAATAAACCTTCATACGCATCACGTTCATGTATGCCTAAACGGGTGTCATACAGATAATGATGTAACTGGGTGAATACATCTGGATGCATTTCGAAAGCAGTAGCCCTGTCGATGTCGCGCATTTGTTTTAGCGCAAGCCAAGGCGAACCTGGATACCAGCCGCGACTTTTTTCTTCGCGTAACTCTTCAACTAATGCTAAGTAGCGTTGAATCATTGGCGGTGCATGACGAACCACACTTGCATCTAACTGACTAAGGCGATGAATGCCATCGAGATACTCGCCTGATTTTTGTGCGGGTGAGAGCGCAAGATCGTACATGCCCGCACCCGCATGGGTGTCGATATAGCGAAAAGGTTTGTCTTTTTTGCCTAAGAGTTCAAGCAGTTCAAGTAAAAGAACATGCTTCATCACATCAGCAAAGTTGCCAGCGTGGAAATGGTGACGATAATTCATACAGTTAATTTGAAACCTTATTTAATACGACAATTCAAAAACGATACAGCACAACGCAAAAACATTGAATTTAAAATAAGCACCGAGGAGATTTGCAATCAATCTTCAACTCATCTTATCGCAAGCAAATTCAAAATGCTTCGGGCGGAATAATATAGCAACATGGTAGCATGAACCTAGGCTGGATAAGACATGCAAATGCAGATCAGTCATCATCTAGGATGACGTTTTTATGTTTTAGAACATCATTTATATATGACGAAACGATCAGTTTTTATTTAAGGATAACAAATGAATTGGGTTCACTATTGGCAACAATACTTTGATGATCATACCAAAGCCTTAGATGCATTGGTTGAGAGTGGTTTTGTCATCATAGATCAAGCCTTGCCAGAACCGCTCTATGCAAATTTAGTCCGCGAGAGTAAAGACGTGAGCCGTTATCAAATGGCGAAAGTCAGCGCAGGTGGGCGAGTGGAGACGGTGCGCAGTGACTCAACGCATTGGATTGATGAGCAGGATGTGATTGGTGCGGATTATCTTGCTGCATTGTTTGGCTTGGGTGATGCGCTAAACCAATCGTTGTATTTAGGGATACGTTCGGTTGAAGCGCATTATGCGCAATATGAAGTCGGTCAATTTTACGCACAGCATCGTGATAATCCAAAGAATTCTAACGTCCGCGCGATCTCGACTGTTTTATATTTAAATCGTATCGAAGATGATTTGCTGATTGATAAAAATTGGCAAGCAGAATGGGGCGGTGAGCTGCGCTTAGATGATTTGCATCATACGGCGCATGATATTTTACCGATTGCAAATCGACTGGTTGTATTTCAAAGTGACTTGCCCCATGAAGTACTCCCAGCAACGCAAATCAGACGTTCAATTGCGGGTTGGCTGCGACGCGATGAGCGTGTGTAAACCTTGAGGAAGATATGACAACTGTAAAGACAACGATGACCGTCAGTGAAATTATTGCCCGTGTTGGTGAAACGGATCAGATTTTTCTAACTGCACCATCGCCGATGCTGGCGATTGAGCGCGCGCAATTAAGATTAATGCTGGTATCGCTGAGCTATAATCAGTCTGAACAACTTTATTTTCTCGGCGAAGCTGCAGTGATTTTAGAGCTAGCGGATACCGAAGCAGAAGATCAAGCAACGCATGTTTTATTGGCTGCACAATTGGCAGCCGTCTATTTGCAGTTTCATTTAGTGACTCCGCAGCAACGTTATTTAACGGTTGTCGGGCAGATTTTGCGTGCGCATTCTAATTCGGAACATTCGCCTATTTTCCTTGGGTTGGCACGAATGGATGCGGTTCAAGGCAAAGCAGCATTAACCAAACATTGGCTTGCTCGTTGGTTAAAAGTTTTCAATGCGGAAGTGGATTCGTCTGTTTTAGCTGTTTATCCAGAGTTTAAAGAATATCTATCTGAAGATTGGTTTCAGCAGTTTATTGTGGATGCTCAAGACCCGCAGCGATTGATTCCACATCCAATAACTTCCGTTCACTCGTAAACAAGTGATTTTCCCCCGTGATTGGGTCAATAAAGCTCACTTGTTTGGCGAGAAGCTGTAATGGCTTTTCGTAGTCTTCTTTCCACTCGGTGAGTTCTGGATAAAAAGGATCGTACACGATCGGGATTCCGAGTGCAGCTAAATGTACGCGGAGTTGGTGCTGCTTTCCTGTGATCGGCGAAAGTTGGTATTTGGCAAAATTGCCCTGCGTTTCTAAAATATCTAAGCGCGTCTCAGAGTTTGCTTCGCCCTCAATTTCTTTCATCCTAAAAAATGGTTCGCCTTTCACCATAAGACTTCGATAAGTCATCGGCAAGGTGAGATTTCTATTCAGCAGTGCAATTGCTTCGTAAGTTTTATGAATAGTGCGCTCGCGAAATAGGGCTTGATAAGCATCGCGTGTTGCTGGATTGATTGAAAATAAAACTAAGCCCGCTGTCTCACGATCTATTCGATGAATTGGTGCTAGATCATCTAATTCCAGTTTGTTTTTTAGCCGTGTCAGCAGTGTTTCCTGCACATATTTACCTGAAGGAATAACGGGTAAAAAGTGTGGTTTGTCGGCGACTAATAAATGTTCATCTTGATATAAAACAGATTCTTCAAAGGGAATCCGTTCTTCATTTTCAATATTGCGATAATAGTAAATATGCTGGTCTGCGATATAAGGACTATCGATTTGAAACGCAGTACCTTGTTGATTGAGTACCAAACCTTGTTCCAGCCGAATGATCCATGTCGTGCGTGGAATTTCATGAAATCGTGTACTGAGAAAATCAAGCAGCGTCGTATGCAACTCTCGTGGTAACCAAACACAACTGGGACTGATACCGTGACGTGTTGGCAGCTTTACTGGTGCTGGTTTTGGAGTTGGTGATTCGAAACGCATGAATGAGTGATGACTTGAGAGCTAATTAGGCATTATACCGAAAAACAATACTGTCCCGTCCTAAAATAGGTTGACACTTATTTTCAAAAAAACGCTCGATGTACCTCATCGGGCGTTTTGTATTTTAGCGATAGATGAGGTCTGCGACCATTATAAATCTCTACCGACTCCGCAACCATTTGTGCAGCCTCT
>JANYEL010000176.1 GCA_025363155.1 Moraxellaceae bacterium | reverse complement strand
TCAATGAGCAATTTGGTAATCCTAAAACGGATACCAATGCCAGTGTCAGAAGTATTGTTAAATATCACATGCTCATTAAAATTCCGATTCCTTTATTGAGTTTTGATGAAGACTTCACTCTGCAGCATGAACGGACACATAATAGTATTTCAACGCTGATCATTGATGCGCCGATTCAATATGGTTCAGGTAAGTTTGAATGGTTTCCATTAAAGAATGGCAAGACCTTAATTACGATGACGCAATGGGGGGATTTAGATCGACCTAAAGGTTTTTTAGTGAGAACGATCCTGAGTGCGATGCCTGAAATTAAATACGCTGTTCCAAATGGCGTACAAGGATTTGTCCTTGAGTCATTACGTCAACGCCTGAATCCTGATGTGGCTTCTAAACCATTACCTATGCAAACGATTGTTCCTACGCTTAACTTAAATAGTGCTCAAGAGGCGCAAGTTTTAAAACTGTTAAGGCAAGGTGGAACTGTTCAATTTAGTCATCGACCTGTTTGGATGGTCTCAGGGAATCGCCCAGAAAAGCTTTATTTTGTGAGCACGTTTTTTGCTTTTCCAACTTCGGTTGAAAAAGCAAAAAATGGATTAATCAACTTAAATAATTTTCCCAGTATTTACCGCCAAGTTCGTAAAGTGACGAGCTCGCCATTCCCCGATGGTGGTGCAGCATATGACATGAAAATTGGTTTGGGTTTGGGGGTTTTGGCGATTCCGATGCATATCAAGCTTATTTATATGCCCGATGCTGCTCAAAGGAGCTTCCGATTTTATAGTAATGGCGGAGATGTTGAGTTTATTCAAGGTCGAGTCCAATTTAAGGAATTGGATTCAAACAATACGTTAGTTAATCTCACGGCAGCTGGAAAAGTGGGCGAAAATCCACCATTCTTGATGAAACTGACTAAAAACTTGCCGTATTACGATTATCTGCCTTCAACGGGTTCAGCACCAATTATTTTGGAAAAGACAAAGACTTGGTTGCAGAAGTAAACGTGGATGATATAAATGCTTGCATTTTGATCATGTTTGATTAAAATGCCGTCATTGTTTGAGGTCTATCACTTCAACCCGAATTTTGAGGAGCGCGTTATGTTGTTAAATCGAGGAATATTGTTGATCTAATTGGCAAGCGCGCCTTATTCGGACGTTTGCCAATTTGGTCACGTTCGAATGCTGATAAGCCCTAGCATTCGCTGGGGCTTTTGGTTTTTCTGGGCGTTGCGATGAAGTGATTACTTAGATGTTGAATAATGAGAGGTGAGAAATGAAACTTAAAAAATTGCCACAGTTTAAAGAGCGTAACTCATTGGTGCTACATCCGCTCATGCATAAAGGTGGCGTACATCAAGCCGCTGACGTGGATACCGCACGTATGCGTGAACGCAAACGTGAGCAAATGCGCTTGCGTAAAACAAATTGGTTAGAGGGTTCGACCTTCTAATCATTAAAATAATTAACGCTTTGTATCTTGCCACCGTCCGCAAATCCCCTACAATGAATGCAGAAACTTAAACATAAGCGTCAGGCGGAATTGCAATGCCATCATTATTAAAACCGATTACTTATGCCGTCAGACAGGCTCGTTCAGGTCTACGCAACTCTATTGATCGTCGTAGCAATCCAGAAAAATATTTCCTGCAAGATAAGACCGAACGTGTTGAGCTTCTTCGCGACGGTTTGTTTTCAGTTCATTACTATCCAGCGATTACTGAAAATCGTGTGAACATCGAAGGTGAATCGGTTGCGGTTAATAAAAAGCATTTTCCATTACCGCTGATTCTCGTACCGCCATTGGGTGTGTATGCGTGGATTTTTGATCTGATGGCGGATCGTTCGCTGGTTCGTTATTTTCTGGCGCGTGGCTTTGAGGTGTATTTGATTGACTGGGGTAAACCTGGTCCAGATGAATCACAGTTGTCCCTCGAAACCTATACGCTGAATTGGTTTCCAAAAGCTGTTGCAGCCGTTCAGGAGCATAGTGGTCAGAAGGAAGTCACACTTTTAGGTTACTGCATGGGTGGCTTGTTGTCATTGATGTATACGGCAGCGAAGGGCACAGACGTTGTACGAAATCTGATTACGATTGCGTCGCCAGTCGATCTACACAAAATGACTAATGGCGTGGGAAAAATTTCAAAATTGCTTTCAGGCCCGACTGGTCTAATTCGTCGTGTCACTGGGCCACAGTTGGCAAAATTAGATTCCAGTGTTTTTCACGTCGATGGCAAAATTCTGTCTATTTTATTTAAAGCGTCATCTCCAATGGGTACGATTACCAGTTATATCGATCTCATAAAGAATCTAGCAGATGACGATTATGTCAGTCGCTATATGACGATGAATGAATGGTTTAGCAACATGCCTGATTATCCAGGTGCTACGGTACGTGAACTGTTGATGAAGCTTGGGATTGCGAATCGGATGCATCGCGGTCATTTTAGTTTGGGTGGGCAAGAAGTCAGTTTTGATCGAATTAAAAGTTCATTGCTCGCGTTTGCGGGTGAAAGTGATGTGATTGCGACGGTTGCTTCAGCCAGTGCGATTATGAGTGTAGTTGGTTCTTTGGATAAAACCTTTCAAGTGGTTCCCGGCGGTCATGCGGGTGTGTTTACGGGTAGTAAAGCAGCGCACTCGACATGGGCAATAGCCGCGGATTGGCTGGAGTTGCGCTCTGACTCGGCGGAAGCATAATCATCATGACTACTAAAGCAGAACAGTTGTTTGAGATGATTAACGCGCGCAACTCGGATGGTTTATTATCTGAGCCAGCACCAAGTGATGAGGAGTTGGCGTTTGCCATTCAAGCGGGTCTGACTGCGCCGGATCATCATCGTTTACAACCTTGGCGTTTTCTCACAGTGAAAGGTGATGCGCGGATCAAGATGGGTGAGGCGTTGCACCAAGCCTTAGTCGCACGTGGTGAAACTGATGAAGAGTTGTTCCGCAAAGTACGTGCGCAACCTTTACGTGCACCATTGATTTTGGTCTGTGTTGTCCATGCCCAAGAACATCCAAAAGTGCCAGTCCAAGAGCAAATTTTGAGTACAGGTGCTGCAGTTCAAAACATCTTGTTAATGATTAAAACACTCGGTTATGGCGCGATTTGGCGTACAGGTGCGATTACGGGTTCACCAGTGGTCAAAGAAGCGTTTGGTTTAGGCGAGCAAGATATTATTGCGGGTTTTGTTTATATTGGTTCATTGTCGCGCGAGATTCCTGTTCGCGAGCGAATCAGTGTGGATGGTTTTGTAAAAGAGTGGAATTAAAAGTATTTAATATCGTTCATAAATGATGAGCGTTATTGTCATAAAAAATTAGTTTTCAAAAAAATGGATAAGTAACACTGATGACTGACATCGCAATTGATAAGAAATCTCAAGACCCAGCCAAGTCTGCGCCCATGCGTGTCACGGTTTTGGGTGGTGGAAGTTTTGGTACAGCAATCGCCAATCTTGCATCACGTAATGGTTGCGATACTCGCATGTTTATTCGTGATGCCGAAGTGGCCAAAGAGATGCAGGAAACACGTCGCAATCAGCGTTATTTGCCTGATTTTGTGATGGATGAAAATCTGTCATTTACTGGTGATCTTGAGTTTGCGGTACGTGATCGTGATTTGATTCTAGTTGCGATTCCAAGTAGCAACTTCCGTGCGGTTCTTCGCCAAGTCGCGCCGTTTATTACGGGACAAGTGGTTGTATCTTTGACTAAAGGCATTGAGCCAGATAGCTTTGCCTTGATGAGCGATATTATCCGCGAAGAACTCCCGCAAGTTGCTTATGGTGTACTTTCAGGCCCGAACCTTGCAAAAGAGCTTATGGCTGGTCTTCCAGCAGGAACAGTCATTGCCAGTCCAAGTGAAGCAGTACGCACTGCGGTGCATCAAGCATTGGCGAGTGCGCTTTTCCGTGTATTTGCCAATACTGATGTGCAAGGTGTTGAACTCGGCGGTGCGTTGAAAAACATTTATGCCGTGGCAATGGGTATGGGTGCTGCGTATCACTTAGGTGAAAACACGCGTGCGATGCTGCTGACGCGTGCGTTGGCTGAAATGAGTCGTTTTGCGGTGAAGTTGGGTGCTAATCCATTAACCTTCTTAGGTTTATCAGGTGTAGGCGATTTGATTGCAACGTGTAGTAGTCCACTTAGTCGGAATTATCAAATTGGTTTCGCATTGGGTAATGGCAAAACGTTAGAAGAAGCAGTCAAAGAATTAGGCCAAACCGCTGAAGGCATTAATACCATTCGTCAAGTGCGTGCACAGGCGCTGGCGCTAGATGTATATATGCCACTGACTTGCGCATTGTATGACGTGATTTATGAAGGAATGCCGCCGCTAGGGATCGCTTTGTCGTTGATGCAAACGGGTCATCGTAGTGATGTTGAATTTGTATTGCCACACGCTGAACCGCAACCTCAGAATCCTTGAGCGAGCATTAAAAGGAATTAACAAGTCATTATGCAATTGATTTTAGTGCGTCACGGTGAAGCTGAACCATATCAAGTCAATGACGCGATTCGCAATTTAACTTCGCGAGGCGTAGCGCAGGCACACTCAACTGCTCAGCAGGTGTTAGCTAAATATCAGCCTGATTTATTGATTGCTAGTCCTTATGTTCGAGCGCAACAAACCATGGCTGCGTTCCAAGAACTCTTATCCCAAAAAGTATTACCTAAAGTTCCATTACATATCTTAGATTCAATTACTCCAGATGCTGATCCACAGATTGCATTGGATGCGTTATCCGAGTTGGCGTCATATTATTCTGCTCAATGTATTGTTGTGGTGTGTCACATGAATGTGATTGCATATATGGCAGGGCTATTGTTGGATGAAGATCCAGAGGGATTTGATTTGGCCGAAGCGCGAGTCTTTGAACAATCAATGATTTTATTAGGTTTGTCTGTCGAGCAAGCTCGATTTGTACCATTGGTGGATCATCACTAATGGCTTGGAGAAAATAACAATGCTGTATTTATGGATGCCAGAATACGTCGCAATCAGTCAGGATGGCAGTTCAGTCGCGAATACGTTTCGTTGGCGCATTACCAAGCCGCATGGTGTGGAAGGCTGGCAAACAGCGCTAGGCTGGGATGCGTTGCTCGCTGCGACCGCACCTGAAAACGAACAGGAAGTGACGGTGTTTTTCCCGACCTCCAGCGTGCAAATGCTGCGTCAACCGATGTCACGTCCGCAGTTACGTCAGTTAGGCACAAATGGCCTACGTTATTTGCTTGAAGAATACACGCTGACACCAATCGATCAGCTTGATGTACGTCATCAACATCGTGGTAATGATCTGACTGTGCTTGCCAAACCTCAGCAAGATGTCGCGGCATTGCTCGCTAGTTTTGGCTTAACGCCTTGGCGTGTGGTTGCAGCGTTGCCTGACTTTCTGTTGTTGCCAATGGTGGAGGGTAGTGCAACGTTGCTGCTTGATGGCATCAATCGAATTCTACGTTTAGATGAGTCCTATGCGGTGTCAGCGGACAATTTAGATATCACGCTTGCGCGATTAAATGACATTAAACAAATTCAAGTAATTGGTCAGCTAAACGATGCTGATCGCGCTACTTTGGATGCGCAGAAAGCTGCGTCAGGACTTGATTGGCAATTGCTCGATATTCCTGTTTCTTCGGTGTTTGCCATTGATGGTGTCACACATAAGCACCCGTATAATTTAACGGTTAATAAGCAAGAATCAGGCTTTTCACCGTATTGGAAAGTCGTAGCGGCCGTTCTTGTTGGCGCAATCGCCGTGCAAATGCTGTATGACGCTGTGCGTATTTGGCGTTATCACGGTGTGGAACAAGCGACCAAAGCACAAGCAGAACAGCAATATCGTCAATGGTTTCCTGATGAGCAAAGAATCATTGATCTAAAAAAACAAATGAAAGGGCATTTGAATGGTCTAGGTGCCGTCGATATGACTGCCTTGTCTATTCTTAGTCGGGTTGGCCCTGCGTTGAGCCAAGCCAATTTACCTGCGCAAAAAATTCATTTCGCAAGTAACGCAGGGATAGGTCAATTGGAATTGCAAATTAATGCGCCAAGTTTGCCAGCATTAGAAAACTTGCGATCACAAATCGCCACTCAAGGTCTTACTGCTGAATTAGGCGCTGTGAATTCAGCCACAAAAAAATCAGACAGTGATGCATCAGGTCAGGTGTCAGGCACGATTCGGGTGAAAATATGAATTTAAGTCAAATCGGATTCGTGACAAAAATTAATCAGCATATTGATCAAGTTCAAATCATGTTTGGACGTTTGCCAAAGCGTGATCAATTGGCATTGTTGATATTAAGTGCATTTTTAGCGGTATTCATCATCGGTGGTGGCGGCTATTGGTTACATCATAAAGCTGAACTTGCCAAAAACAATGCGGATGAACAACGCCAGCTCTTACTTTGGATGCGTGGCCAAGCGCCGCATTTGCAAGCCAGTGCAGGCCCAGCGCAGCCACTCTCAACGATTGTTCAAGAGGCTGCAGCTCAGCAAGGTTTAACCTTGAGTCAAACCGAGACCGAGGGTCGTTTGATGGTGACAACCAGTCATCAAAGCTTTGCAGTACTCGGTACTTGGCTTACACGACTTGCACAATCAGGCATTCAAATTGACCAGTTAGATATAGAGCAGCAGGTTGGCGGCATATTACAATTGCAGGCGACACTCACTAAGCCATAGAAGAGATACGATGAGCAATTACACCATCACTCAAAATCAAACCCCTACGCGTGATGAGGGTGGCTTGATCATCATCAATCACATCACCTATGCGCTTTATCTGTTTAGCTTTTTTACTGTTGGTCTGACGTGGTTAGTGGCGATTATTATTAACTATGTTAGACGCGGTGATGCGCAAGGGACGTGGTTACAAAGTCACTTTGAATGGCAAATTAATACTTTTTGGTACGGTATTGTGATGGCGATCATTGCCACGGTATTGATTTTTATTGGATTGCCTGCTGGGTTTGCTGGCCTTGCGAGTGAAGATCCGATGAGTAGTTTTAGTTTGTTGTCATTAAGCGGATTTTTGGTCTTTGCAGGCGGTGCGATGTGGTTCTTTATCGTATGCTGGCATTTGTATCGGATTATCCGTGGTTGGTTGCATTTGGCATCGAAACGAACTGTGCCTTAATCAGTATGTCCCGTCCTAAAATAGGTTGACACTTATTTTCAAAAAAACGCTCGATGTACCTCATCGGGCGTTTTGTATTTTAGCGATAGATGAGGTCTGCGACCATTATAAATCTCTACCGACTCCGCAACCATTTGTGCAGCCTCT
>JANYEL010000142.1 GCA_025363155.1 Moraxellaceae bacterium | reverse complement strand
CCGGTTGGACGCGCCCTCGATATTCTGACGTTCAGCACTAAAAAAGCAGCTGCTTTGGTGAAAAAGGCTCTTGAGTCTGCAATCGCCAATGCTGAACACAACAACAGTCTCGACGTGGATACACTGATTGTGACAACGATTTATGTGGATGAGGGTATTACCCTTAAACGTATTAGTCCGCGTGCAAAAGGTCGTGCGGATCGCATTAGCAAACGCACTTGCCACATCACCGTCAAGGTAGGGGTTTGATATGGGTCAGAAAGTACATCCTATCGGTATCCGCTTAGGTGTGATCAAACGGCATAATGCCAATTGGTACGCAGCGCCTAAAAACTATGCCGACTATCTACTGAAAGATATTGCTGTACGTGACTTTTTGTTTAAAAAGTTAAAAGCGGCAATGGTCAGCAAGATTTTTATCGAACGTCCTACTGGCGCTGCCAAAATTACAATTTCTTCGGCTCGTCCAGGGATTGTTATTGGTAAGAAAGGTGAAGACATCGAATCACTACAACGTGATTTGACTAAAATTTTGGGCGTACCTGCTCAAGTTAATATTGAAGAAGTTGATCGCCCTGATCTTGATGCGCGTCTGGTTGCTGATGGTATTGCCTCACAATTAGAAAAACGCGTCATGTTTCGTCGCGCAATGAAACGTGCTGTCCAAAACTCAATGCGCGCAGGCGCAAAAGGGATTAAGGTCGAAGTGTCAGGTCGCTTAGGCGGTGCTGAGATTGCTCGTTCAGAATGGTATCGTGAAGGCCGTGTGCCGCTACATACTTTGCGTGCAGACATTGACTATTCATCAATGCGTGCTGAAACAACATATGGCACCATTGGTGTTAAAGTTTGGATTTTCCGTGGCGAAATTCTTGACGGTATGAAGTCAGCACATAATCCTAAACCTGCAGAGCCAGCGAAGCGTCGTGGTGGTGGTCGTGATGACCGTCGTGATGATCGTCGTGATGATCGTCCGCGTCGTGATAACGCACGCAACGATCGTGGTGCTCCTCGCAAAACGGAAGAAAGGGGTTAAGCTGCCATGATGCAACCTAAACGTACTAAATTTCGCAAAATGCACAAAGGCCGTAACACTGGTCTTGCCCATCGTGGTAGCACTGTTGCGTTTGGTAGCGTTGCGCTAAAATCATTGGAACGCGGTCGTTTGACAGCGCGCCAGATTGAAGCTGCACGTCGCGCTATCAGCCGTCGTGTCAAACGTGGTGGAAAAATTTGGATTCGTGTATTTCCTGATAAACCAATCACCGAAAAACCGCTTGAGGTTCGTATGGGGAATGGTAAAGGTAATGTTGAGTACTGGGTTTGCGAAATCAAACCAGGAAAAATTCTATACGAAATCGAAGGTGTGTCAATGGAACTTGCAACCAAAGCTTTCGAGCTGGCAGCTGCAAAACTTCCGTTTAAAACCACGATTGTGACGCGGACGGTACTGTAATGAAATCAAATGAATTACGTGAAAAGTCAGTAGAAGAGTTGGCAGTGGCGCTCGATGAGCAACAACTTAACCAATTCCGTCTACGCATGGCGAAAGCAACGGGTCAGTTGGCGAACACACACCATGTGCAAGTGACTCGCAAAGCGATTGCCCGCATCAAGACAATCCTCACACAGAAACAGAGGAACGGCTAATGACTGAGCAAACAGCAGCAAGTGCGATTCAACGCACCATGACTGGTAAAGTCGTCAGTGACAAAATGGACAAGTCCATTGTGGTACTGATTGAACGTAAGATCAAACATCCTGTTTATGGAAAAATGATCCGTCGTTCTACCAAGTTGCACGCACATGATGAGTTAAACGTTTGCCAACTAGGCGACGTCGTGACCATTAAAGAATGTCGTCCACTTTCAAAAACTAAGGCTTGGACATTGGTCGAAGTTGTACAGAAAGCTGGGCAAAACTAGTTTTAATTGCATCTTTGGTGAAATTCAGGTAGTATTCGCTTCTTGAATTTTACCAATGAAGCATTGGTTTTGGAGTTAGAGCAATGATTCAGACTGAAACAATGCTTGACGTTGCGGATAACAGTGGTGCGCGTCGTGTGATGTGTATCAAAGTGCTAGGCGGTTCACATCGTCGTTATGCATCTGTTGGCGACATCATTAAAGTGACCGTAAAAGAAGCAATTCCACGTGGTCGTGTCAAGAAAGGCGATGTAATGAACGCCGTTGTGGTTCGCACAAAATTCGGCATTCGCCGTCCAGATGGATCAAGTATCCGTTTTGATGACAATGCAGCTGTTTTGTTGAACAATAACAAAGCGCCAATCGCAACGCGTATTTTCGGACCTGTTACACGCGAATTGCGTACTGAACAGTTCATGAAGATCATATCCTTGGCCCCTGAAGTACTGTAAGAGGCGAACATGGCAAAGATTAAACGCGGTGATCAAATTATTGTGATCGCTGGTAAAGAAAATGGCAAACAAGGCGTTGTCTTGTCGGTCACTGGTGATCGTGTGAAAGTCGAAGGACTGAACATGGTTAAGAAGCATACCAAAGCAAACCAAGCAACTGGCACCACTGGTGGCATTATTGCTCAGGAAGCTGCGCTTCATATTTCAAACGTGGCGATTTTTAATGCTACAACCCAAAAGGCTGATCGTATTGGTTACCAAGACATCGCAGGTGTGAAAACACGTGTGTATAAGTCTAACGGTGAATCAGTGGCGACTACCAAGTAAAAGGTTAAATTGTAATGGCCAGACTTAAACGGCAATTCAATGACGAACTTAAAGCAAAACTCTTTGCAGAGCTTGGCGTTAAGAATGTTATGGAAACCCCAAAAATCACCAAGATCACCCTAAATATGGGTGTGGGTGCAGCTTCCCAAGATAAAAAATTATTGGACGGTGCTGTTGCAGATATGGCGTTAATTGCAGGTCAAAAGCCTGTTATTACGCTTGCACGTACTTCTATTGCGGGCTTTAAAATCCGTGATGGTTGGCCGATTGGTTGTAAGGTTACCCTTCGCGGTGATCAAATGTACGAATTTTTAGATCGTTTGATTTCTATCGCAATTCCACGTATTCGTGACTTCCGAGGTTTTTCTTCAAAGTCATTTGATGGTCGTGGTAACTATTCTATGGGTCTAAAAGAACAGATTGTTTTCCCAGAGATTGAGTTCGACAAGATTGATCGTATTCGCGGTATGGATATTACGATCACGACGACAGCCCGTACAGATGACGAAGGTCGTGCATTAATGCGTGCTTTCGGCTTCCCATTCAAATAGGTAATCATCATGGCTAAAATGAGTATGATCAATCGTGAATTAAAACGCACGAAAATGGTTGCCAAGTTTGCAGAACAACGCGCGACTTTGAAAGCAGTTATTAGTGATGTTAAAGTGTCTGATGAAGATCGCTTGGCAGCAATTTTGAAGCTTCAATCGCTACCACGTGATTCATCGCCAGTTCGTCAACGTAACCGTTGCGGTCTGACAGGTCGTCCACATGGTTATTTCCGTAAATTCGGTTTGGCGCGTAACAAATTACGCGAATTAGTCATGCAGGGCGATGTGCCTGGCGTGGTTAAGGCAAGCTGGTAAGGAGCTTCATCATGAGTATGCAAGATACCGTTGCCGACATGCTAACGCGTGTTCGTAATGCACAAATGGCGAAACATCCTGATGTTTCAATGCCGAGTTCTAAGTTAAAAGTTTCTATTGCAACATTGCTTCAAGAGCAAGGTTTTGTTTCAGAAGTTAAGGTTGATGATAACAATGGCAAGCCATTGCTTAATATTGGTCTTAAATACTATGAAGGCAAAGCAGTTATTGAGACTGTGAAGCGCGTAAGCCGTCCAGGTCTGCGTCAATATCGTGGTAAAGATGATCTACCTCGCATTAAGCAAGGTCTGGGCATTGCCATTATTTCTACAAGCAAAGGCATCATGACCGATAAAGCTGCGCGTCAAGCAGGTTTAGGCGGTGAAGTGATTGCGTTTGTTTCTTAATTTCGCGTTTGATTAATCAATAGGTAGATCCTTATGTCTCGTGTGGCTAAAGCCCCAGTGACTCTGCCCAATGGTGTAGAGTTCACTTTGAAC
>JANYEL010000135.1 GCA_025363155.1 Moraxellaceae bacterium | reverse complement strand
CTTCAAATATGGAGCGTTCCACATTAGGTTCTGATTTACGAGCTATAGGATTGAACAGGTAAGAGCCCAGTAATTTCTCCGTATCAATTGGTATTTTATTAAGAGCACCGTCTACTACCATCTTGCTCTAAGAAGTAAGAGCGGAGAGAGGTCAAAATACCAAGCAGACCGCGACAACCTTTGTAGCGTTTCATTAAAGTGAACACAAGGGCTGCCGTGGTTTTTTATTGCCTGTTATTTGAAGGTATTATTTAAATTAATAAAAAGATTTAACTCATTTGCATAAACAAAAAAAAGGATGCCATAACCGCGCATCCTTTTTTCATTTTAAATCAAATTTAGGCTGTTATTTTTAAGCCCAAGCTTTTTCCAAAAGCGCTTTAATGTCAGCCAAACTCGCTTCTTTTGGATTGTAGATGATCGAACCGTCGTCCAACGCTTTTTGCGCAATTTCAGCCAGCTGTGATTTCTCAACTTTGCCAGTCTCTTGCAAAGTTCGCGGTAATTTTGTGCGCTCATACAAGGTGTCACGCATACCACGAATGTGCTCAATTGCTTTTTGTGCGCGTTTTGCTGCTGGTGTTGCAGCATAAACTTCAGCGCCTGCTAGGTGCAGCAGCAAGTCCGCAGTACGGTCGCCATTGGTATCGAGGTTGTATTCGAGAACGTAAGGCAGATAGAGGCTCATTGCCAAACCGTGTGGGACGTGTGCAACAGCACCAGTTGCGTGGCCGATCGAATGCACTAAACCAACCATTGAATTTGAGAACGCAATGCCTGCCATTGTCGATGCCTGAGCCAACTCAAGGCGACCATTAGGATCTTTAGGATTGTCTAAAACAGCAATTAGATTTTCGCTAATTTTCTTAATCGCAGCAGTTGCATACGCATCACTGATCGGGTTGTGACCTAAGCAGGTGTAAGCTTCTACTGCATGCGTCAGCGCATCCATTGCCGTCATCGCTGTGATGTGTGGTGGCAAGGTCAGGGTCATACGTGAGTCAAGAACTGCTGCATTCGGCATCAAGTGATACGATGTAAATGGCATTTTAATGTTTTTGTCTGGGTCGGCAATGACCGCAACCATGGTTACTTCTGAACCTGTACCTGATGTAGTCGGCACAACAAAAAATGGTTTCAATCGTTTTGGCAAATTGTGCGCGCCTGAGTATTTCATCAAGTCATCGCCACCTTCAGAGACGAGAATGTTCACGCCTTTACTGGTATCAATTACTGAACCGCCGCCTACTGCAATGATCGCATCACAGTTATTGTCGCGGTACAGTTTTGCAGCTGCGCGAACTGCTTGCAAGCTACTATCAGGCGGAACTTCATCAAAAATTATCGCAATTTGACTGTCAGTATCAGTAAAAGTTGCTTCAAGCGGAACCAAGAGATTGTTACTGCGGACACCTTTGTCTGTGATAATCATTGGGCGTTTAGCACCCAGTGCAGCCAACTCAAACGGAATATGTTCTAGTGCCATGTGCCCTGCAATGACTTTGACGGGGCAGAAAAATTCGTAATATGACTTAGGTTGATTAGATGACATTATTAGCTCCGTTTTTGCTTATTTGTTTAAGCGTGAGTTATTCATTTGTGTATTGAGTTTTTGCGCCGCTTTAGGAATAAGATCCACATAACTGGATACGACATCAGCGTAGATTTTGGCAGCCTTGCTGGCCTTTTCGCCTAAAGTTAGGCTGGCGGGATAACGTTTGACTGCAAGTTCAGCAACAAGTTTAGGCAGAATCAATGCTTCCAATTTGTTGAGGCAGCGAACGAGTCGAATGGCGTAACTTACTTCGCCATCGGCGATCATGCGATCATTGGCAAATGCTCTTGAGGTGCTTTCTTGAAATGAGAACACTAAAAAAGCATGCGTTAAATGCTTAAACTTCACAGATAAATCAGGCTTGCCCGTAAAGTTGTCCAAACGCTTGAGGCTCCTATCTGCTTGAACTTGAAGCGTAAAACTAGAACCTTTCGGTAATACCATCATTTGTAATGTAAAGTCTACGGGAAAACCTCCGACTTCATCCTTGAGCTCGCCATCGACTTGACTCGCCGAAATTAACGCTCGTGCGATGGTGTCCATCATGAGCGCGACATAAGCTTTTTGGGCAGTCGGAATAAGGCGTTGAATTGATAAGACAGGCGTGTTC
This sequence comes from Moraxellaceae bacterium, assembly GCA_025363155.1. GTDB lineage: Bacteria > Pseudomonadota > Gammaproteobacteria > Pseudomonadales > Moraxellaceae > Aquirhabdus. The sequence continues at coordinate 21,086 of JANYEL010000135.1, read as the reverse complement.
ATAGCTGGACTATCCATAATGTATTTATTGAAAACTTAAGACTTTCATATTTATCCCATACTATAAGGATTTTGCAGGCAGGAATAAAGCGACATTCCAGTACTGCTTATCTGCATGTCGTTTTCCATGCAGTATGAAATAGCCGTCAGGATAAAATAAGTTAGAGTAATTGCTCTAATTTTAAAAGAGTATACCTTGAAACTTACAACATCGGTAGTAGATAAAGCGACAGCAGAAGAAAGTTTTTTAAGGTGATTCGGTTATTCACCCTCAGAAAGTTCATCATTCAGAATCTAAAATGTCATCTATTTCAACATTCAATGCTCTGACCGAGAGATGTATTTCTCTCAAGGCAAGTATTAAAGACACCACCATGAAAAACATAGCGCAGCCAAACATAACGCGAGCTTCATTTTGACGTGTAATAAATAGCGCAAACATGCTACTGGTACACATTAATAAACTGAGAACGCCCATCGCTTGGCTGTATTGAATCAATGCGATACGGATTCTGAGGTTATTGATCTGAGCGCGGATATGAGAGTCAGGTTGCTTTTTATGACGGTCTACCAATTGGCGTACCAAACTTGCAAGTCCAAAGAAGCGATTGGTATATGCCAGCATTAACAATGAGATGGCAGGGAACAATAAACCGGGAATGCTATAGCTAAAATCTGACAATGTGGAATCTCCGTCCAGTTTTTTGAGAATAACTTGTAGGTGAAAATTTGCGAAAAGTTATTCCGTGTCATTCCTGTTTTGATGTTGGCGTAATAGTATTTTGCTGAGTTGTTCTGCGACTTGATTCAATGTTGGAATTGGTTTGTTGGGGTGCTGAATCCGAAGTTCATCAACCAATCGTGTCATTCGTAAGCCCGAATAACCACAAGGATTAATGTGCGTAAATCCTTTTAAGTCACAATCAATATTGATGGCTAATCCGTGATAACTACGACCTCTTCTAATTTTAAAACCCAGTGAACCTATTTTTGCATCATTGACATAAACGCCAGGTGCATCTTTTTTTGCGTAGGCTTCAATGTCGTAAAGACTGAGTAATTCGATCAGTGCATTTTCAGTATTGGTGACGAGCTGACGGACATTCCATTTAAGCCGATTCAAATCGTAAAGTAGATAGGCAATGAGCTGCCCTTGACCATGCCACGTGACTTGACCACCACGATCAGATTGAACGAGTGGGAGTTGGGTCGAATGGAGAATGTGCTCTGGTTTGCCTGCCTGACCTTGTGTCAGAACATCGTGATGTTGCAATAACCAAAGTTCATCTGAGGTAGTGTCTTGACGATTTTCAGTCAAGGTTTTCATATTTTGAAAACTGGTTGCGTAATCAATCAGACCGTCAAATTGGTGAATAATCAGGTCTGGTTGATTCATGGCACTGTTTTCATAGAAATGACTTATTTCAGGAATGGCGTAATCATCGCACGCACATCGGTACGCGCATCAATCACAGTCATAAAGGTGTATGCGCCGATAAATTTACGGCTAATAAACATAAACTCTTTTGGCGGCACACTAAAAAAACGCGACGACATGGATTCCGCTGCTTGTTTCATCACACGTGAATGCAGCATGCTTTGTTTCCAAACATAGCGACCTTCGGCATCAAAGGCATCTGCAGGTGCATCAGGATTCGTCGCAGGTGATGAGAATGGCTCTGTCGCCATCATAAACACATCCGCCATCGCAGGTTTAGTGCCATGTGGCATTTGATCGAAGAAGGTGTAGCCTTGCATCCCTTCAATCATTTGATCTTTATTGTGATCATAGCCTGCAGCGATCAGTGCGCGTGCAACCTTTAGCAGATTCGGGTCAAAGCCACGAATTGCGCCAAAGTCGAGCAAAATGGTTTTGTCAGGAATGTCTTTACCATCACCTAAGCGAATCAGGTAATTACCGAAATTCGGGTCGGTTTGCATTTCGTCCCATTCAAATAATTCACGGACCGCAATTTCAATCGAGGCCGCGCCGAGCTTGTCGCGTCGGGATTGTGGTAATGACAACATGACTGCGCTATTGATTGGCACGCCACGTTCAAAGGTCATGCAGAGTACGCCAGTGGTGCAATATTCATGGATAATTTGCGGCACGATGTAGCGCGGATCATCTTTGAGGCGCTCATAAAAACGCTCAGTCGTAGCGGCTTCCATCGGGTAGTTCACTTCGCGGTGCATCATTTCACTGACTTCGTCGAACCACTCATCGAACTCGCGCGTTTGCGGCACTAAGCGGGTGAATTTCAGCATATTGCGAAATAGGCCGAGGTCAGAATCAATCGCGGCAGCAACACCTGGATATTGCACTTTTAGCACAATTTCTAAACCGTCAGATTTTCTCACCGCACGATGAACTTGGGCGAGTGAGGCGGTGCCTAATGGCGCATGGTCGACGACGAGGTCGTTGAGCTTGTCGCCTAGCTCAATTTTGAGTTGTTGTTCGATGGCTGACCATGACAACGCCATGGTGTCGTTATTCAGACTATGCAGTGCTTCAGTGACTTCATTCGGTAAAAAATGTTCGCCATAGAGCGCCATCATCTGACCGATTTTGACGATAGAGCCTTTGAGTTTGCCGATTTCATGCGCGAGATAATGTGCTTCTTCGCTCATCACTTGCTTGCGTTTACGATCTTTATCTTCTTGACTGGAAAATATGGTTCCTGCATTAACACTCGCCCAGCGTGAACCCGCACGAAGGGAAGCTTTCGCTAAAGACATACGACGATCAAAGGAGCTGGTTTGCAACTTATCGAGGGTTTGATGTTGTTTATGTTTATTACGCGTGTTGGGATTAGAAGCATCAGACATAAGTGTGGTTTATCCTCAATCAGGGTATACAACTTATTCGTTTTAATAACGTTGGACTTCGTATTTGAGTCCATGTTAACACGGTAATTCGTTACTGATGTGACATGGCTAGTCGGATGACCCCGAGTAATTCAATGTGTTGAATTGTTCGATTTAGTCTAAGCCATCATAAGTCGAAGTGATAAGTTATTCAATAACTTCTATCCATTGAACATGACTATACCGATCACATAATGCACGGTTGTAGTGCATCCGATGATTGGGCAGTTTAGATTTGATTTTTTTCAAAAATAGAAAAAATGTGAGAGCGCGACTCGATAAATAAGAGTCGCGTTCATTTAAAGCAGTCAGCTATGTAATCAGTTACTTTGCCGCTTGTTCGCGTGCAATGGCGCGATAGCCAATGTCTCGGCGATATTGCATACCGTCAAAAGAAATTTTTTCGATATGCGCGAGCGCTTTCTGCTGCGCTTCCAAAACGGTGTCGCCAATTGCAGTCACACAGAGCACACGTCCACCGCTGGTAACCGTGTTGCCGTCTTTTTGTGTTGTGCCAGCATGGAATACTTTTGAAGATTCGTTGATGTAATCCAAACCGTGAATCACATCGCCCGTTTGGATTTCCGCTGGATAACCCCCTGCAGCCAAGACGATACCGATTGATGGACGGCTGTCCCATTCTGCATGACTCGGCAATTCACCTTTCAAACCTGCTTCAACCAAATCAACTAAAGATGATTTCAAACGCATCATGATTGGTTGGGTTTCTGGGTCACCGAAACGGCAGTTGAATTCAATTACGCGTGCAGTGCCAGCTTCATCAATCATCAAACCTGCATAGAGGAAACCCGTGTATGGATGTCCGTCAGCAGCCATGCCATCCACGGTTGGACGCATGATGTGTTTCATAACTTGGTCGAAAATTTCTGAAGTGACGACTGGAGCAGGCGAGTACGCGCCCATACCGCCAGTGTTTGCACCTTGGTCGTTTTCAAAAATACGTTTGTGGTCTTGGCTGGTTGCCATTGGCAAAATGTTGTGACCATCGATCATGCAGATGAAACTGGCTTCTTCGCCATCCAAGAATTGCTCAATGACAACACGTGAACCTGCATCACCAAATTTATTACCCGCGAGCATGTCATCAATCGCTTCATAGGCTTCAGCAACAGTCATGGCAACAATCACGCCTTTGCCTGCTGCAAGTCCGTCAGCTTTAATCACAATTGGCGCGCCGTTTTGATCAATATAAGCTTTCGCTGCTGCGACATCGGTAAATACGTCGTAGAACGCAGTTGGAATTTGATGGCGTTTTAAGAAGTGTTTTGCAAATGCTTTAGAACCTTCCAACTGTGCAGCAAATTGGGTTGGGCCCCAAATTTTAATGCTCGCTGCGCGACACGCATTCACGACACCATTCACTAACGGTGCTTCTGGGCCAACGATGACGAGGTCGATCGCATTGGCTTTTGCAAACGCAATAATCGCATCGTTGTCTAAAATATTGATGGCAACATTGGTACATTTGTTTTCAAGGGCACTGCCAGCATTACCAGGTGCGACAAAGATTTGACGGATTGCGTCGTCTTGTGCACATTTCCATGCGAGTGCGTGTTCACGACCGCCTGAACCGAGGATAAGAATGTTCATAGTATTCCCTTAAAATCAAATGCAATCAATTGAATCTAGTTTTTGAAAAATCATAAAACTCACTCAAAGATGAGGCATTAAACTAAATTCTTTGAGTGAGTGGTTGGTACTAATACGACTTGGAATTAATGACGGAAATGACGCATGCCAGTAAAGACCATCGCAATATTATGTTCATCCGCAGCGGCAATCACTTCGTTGTCGCGCATTGATCCGCCCGGTTGAATGATGCATGAAATGCCAACTTTTGCTGCATTATCAATACCATCACGGAAAGGAAAGAATGCATCAGAAGCCATCACCGCCGTGTGTACATTCAGACCAGCATGTTCTGCTTTGATCGCTGCAATGCGAGCAGAGTTTACGCGGCTCATTTGACCTGCGCCGATACCGATGGTCTGACGATTTTTTGCATAAACAATTGCGTTGGATTTCACGTATTTCGCGACTTTCCAAGCAAAAATCAAATCATGAATTTCAGCTTCGGTTGGTGCGCGTTTAGTCACGATTTTCAGGTCGCTGTCTTTGATCATACCTAAGTCTTGATCTTGAACGAGCAAACCGCCAGTGACGCGTTTGTAATCCAATTGACCAACACGCTCATTAATGTCTGGTAATTGACCGCAGATCAACACACGAACATTTTGCTTCGCCGCAGTAATTTCCAGCACACCGTCTTCAAGGCTTGGGGCAATGATCACTTCAACGAATTGACGTTCTACAATAGCTTTTGCCGTTGCGACATCGAGTGGACGGTTGAACGCAATAATGCCGCCGAATGCAGATTCTGGATCAGTTGCATAAGCCAAGTTGTACGCATCTAACAGACCATCTAATGACACAGCAACACCACAAGGGTTGGCATGTTTTACAATCACACAAGCTGGTTTAGCGAATGATTTAACACATTCTAATGCTGCATCGGTATCTGCAATATTGTTATATGACAGTTCTTTACCTTGCAGTTGTTTCGATGTCGCCACCGATGCTTCGCGTGCAGTTGGGTCAATATAGAAAGCAGCAGATTGATGCGGGTTCTCACCGTAACGCAAATCTTGTGCTTTAACCAATTGCAAATTGAAGGTGCGAGCAAAGGCATCAGCGGGTTGGTTTTCTTCTTTGCCAACACGCGCGCCAAGGTACTGAGCGATCATGCCGTCATATTGTGCGGTATGTTCAAATGCTTTTACTGCGAGATCAAAACGAGTTGCGTGTGATAAGGTCTTCGCTGTTTTCAGCTCATCAATCACACGGCTATAGTCACTGCTGTTTACAATGATGCCGACAGAAGCATGGTTTTTCGCAGCAGCGCGAACCATGGTTGGGCCGCCGATGTCGATGTTTTCGATCGCATCTTCAAGTGAGCAATTTGGTTTTGCAACGGTTTGTGCAAATGGATATAAGTTCACAATCACGAGGTCGATCGGCGCAATATTTTGCGCTTGCATGACCGCTTCATCTATGCCACGACGCGCCAAAATGCCGCCATGAATTTTTGGATGTAATGTTTTAACCCGACCATCCATCATTTCTGGAAAGCCTGTGTGTTCAGAGACTTCCACTACTGGAATGTTATTTTCTTTAAGCAGCTTATACGTTCCGCCAGTAGAGAGCAGTTCGATGTTAAGGGCAGATAATTCACGGGCAAATTCGATGATGCCAGTTTTGTCGGAAACAGAAATCAGGGCGCGAGAGACAGTCATGATAGAGTCGGGGCTTAATAAATGAATGAAAAGAAATGTTAAGCACATACAATTGCAATAAATGCAGTGCATGATCAAACGAAAGCTGTTTTAGCAGCAAGTTGCATGCTCGGACTAGGTTTGAGCGTTTACCTAAAGTGGTTTAACTAATGTCATTAATCAATCATAGGAAACTGAACAACACGCAGCCGTGAAAAACAATAAGGGCTGGAAAACCAGCCCTGAAAGTCGTGCATATTTTAACGCTTACTCGCTCATTAAGCCATGTGCTTTGAGCTTTTTGCGCAATGTACCGCGGTTCAGACCCAAAATTTCTGACGCGCGAGTTTGGTTGCCGCGAGTTTGTTCAAGAACGACTGAAAGTAATGGTTTTTCAATTTCTGCCAAAACCAAGTCATAAACTTGTACAGGCTCAGCACCATCAAGTTGTTTGAAGTAGTGACGAACAGCACGCTCAACATGAAGGCGCAATGCAACATCTGTAGGATTGTTAATAAAATCAGGTGACTTGATATTCATGGGTAAAAATCCGAAGCGAAATCATATTCATACTGCACGACTAGGGGGAGGTCGCACAGTGGGTGCATTACGCACATAGAACACTAAAAAATTGAAAAGATCGCGTATTGCGAGGACGGGCATCATACCACCACCAGCTCAGCATTGCAGTAGTTTTGATGCTTTTTTATGCAAAATATTGGTGAAAAATTAGGCTATACATCCGCCTAATTTTTTGTTATAGCCCGCGCCACATTTGTCTCTTTTTATTTCACAGGGTCAAGCGCAAATACCGGAATTTGGTCGCGAGGAATTTTGAGTACGAATTCAATCTGAACTGGATGATTGACTGCAATTCGGGCTTGTGCGTTATAGCCACTTTTTAAATATTCAACGGGATGAACAATTCTGCCGGATAAGACCTTTTTATCTTTTAGCACCAGTACACGGAGGTTCGGGTAAGGTTGGCTTTCATCTGCAGTATTCGTTAACGTGCCAGTGAAAATTGTCGAATCTAGGGGAGATGGCTGGAAACGTCCTGCTAGAACATTGCTCATTTTAATTTGTTTTAGATCAATTAAAGGCACGTCGCATCCAAGCATTAAGCAAGCTTTATGCATAATTGGCTGATAACGTGAGTTTGCCGCCAGATGATCGAAATTAAAGAAAAGATATTGTGCGATTAATAGCGCAACCATCAGTAAAGATGCAATTGCCCAACCTACGATGTGGAAGAAATCTAAGTTGAACCAAGGCTTACGTGCCGTGAGACGATCTAAGGCCTGATTGCGTTTTGCGATATTGATATGCATCGGGATTGCTTTAGATTTCTTTTTCGAGCGTTGGTTGGCATGGAAGTCATTCATACCCGGCAAAATGCGATCAGTTTTCGTTTTCACTTGAGCAGCTGGAACGCTATTTTTGTTGAGATAAGACATCAGATCTTCATCAGAAGAGGATTCATTCGACTCTGAAGCTGGCTCTGGGTGACTATCCTCAACTTTATTCGCTTCATCTTCATGATTGGTCGGTTGTGCGAGCGGATTAGTTGGTGTCGCAGTTTCAGTCAGCCATTCTTCATTAAACTCATGACTTAATTGTTCTGAGGGTTCTTCAATATCCGTAGATAAGTAGGCATCAGGATCTTGTTGTAAGAGTTCTCTTTCCTCAGGTTCAGGGTGTTCATTCGGTAGAACGGTGAGATCTACTTTTTCTTTCTTTGTTGGTTCAAAGTCGATGATTGAAGGTAATGGGAGTTTCTTTTGATCTAGGAAGTTATCCAGCGCATTGTCGAAGCCTTTGCTTTTACTCGAATCAATTTTGTGCAAATCGACGATATGGGATCGATTAGTACTTTGTGAAAGTGTGGCGGCGGTTTCTGATGTTTGTTCGTTTTCTGATGCTGCAGGGGTTTTACTTGCTAGTAAATAGTCATCCGCTTTAAAGACCTGAAAACACTTTCCGCAACGGGTGTAGCCGTCGCGGATTGCAAGTTGTGCATTGCTAACTGCAAATACACTGGAGCAGTAAGGGCATCGAGTTTTTTGTGTAGTCACGGGTATTCCCTATTTTTTTAGCAAGTAAAAACAATCAAGCATGTAATCCCTACATAACCACTTACTTATAAACCACTCAAATCGTTAGATCAAGATTTAACAAGTCGATGACCTGACAATCGACACCAATTACCATCACGATTCGCTCGTTCATCCAAATTGAACCATGGTGCATATGCTTCGCGCACACCGTCAACTTGCTCATCAATCAACCCTGCTAGCGCGATAAGTCCATTCGGCAAGCAATATTCTGCAAAAGTAGGTGCAAGTTCCATCAATGGTTTTGCAAGGATATTAGCGACGATAACATCACTTTGTAAGTTTGGGAACTGTTTGTTTAACTCTTCTGGCAAGCCCACCCAAATCTGTGATGTAGTTCCATTTTTCTCTGCATTTTGGCGAGTTGCGAGTAGTGCCTGAGGATCAATATCAGTGGCATAAACTGCTTTTGCACCAAGGAGTAGTGCTGCGACACCTAGAATTCCTGAGCCGCAACCATAGTCGATCACAACTTTGTCTTTGACGTCTGTTTTGCCAAGCCACTGAAGGCACATGAATGTACTGGCGTGGTTGCCTGTACCGAAGGCAAGACCTGGGTCGAGCATGAGATTGACTGCGCTTGGATCGGGTGGGGTGAGCCATTCAGGCACAATCCAAAAATTGTCGCCGCATTGGATCGGTTCGTAATGATCCATCCATGAGCGTTCCCAAACTTGTTCTTCGAGGTAATCGTAGAACGCACGAACCGTCGGCGCTTGCGCTTGAACGAAGGCGATGATTTGATCTGGATTGGTCGCTTCGGATTCAGTATGCGCGAGATCAATATTCAATGAATCAACCACTTCATTGAATAATCCTGTGACGATGACTTTATCCCAAATCGGTGTTTCACCCGGTAATGGTTCAAGCAATGGCTGATCGGCAGCATCATCCAAAATGACACTCACTGCGCCGACAGATTCGAGCAGTGTTTCAACCAATTGCACATCGTTCTTTGTTACTTCAAAGCGAATTTGTAGCCAACGCATAATTCTTTCCTAGAAGCCTGTTAAACAGGCTATTTGTTTAATCTTTATAAATTGAATAAATGATTTTTAATTAATGTTTTGCCGCAACTTCAGGCAGCGCAGTTACGCGGAATACTAAACATTTCAGATAGTCTGATTCAGTCATCGGAATAAGGCGTGGATGATCTGCGGCTGGATGCGCCTCATGCACCATTTGCACATGTTTGTTTTGGCGACGCGCAACTTGTTGCACGATACGAATGAGTTCATCCCGATCTAAATGCAGTGAACATGATGCGGAAACCAATAATCCACCATCTTTCACACGTTGAATTGCGCCTTCATTAAGAAGGAAATACGCTTGGCGACCTTGTTCAAAGTCACGACGTTTTTGAATGAGTGCAGGCGGGTCGAGTACTACGAGATCATAAGTCGTTACGGCTGCTTTCTTGAAATATTCAAACGCATCTGATTCAACAAAAGTCACTTGAGACTGTTTGTTGAGAGCAGCATTAGCAAGAACAGATTCACCTGCTTTTGCTGAGCTGTCTACGCAAGTGACTTGAGTTGCGCCGTGTGCTGCAGCTTGAATGCCCCAACCGCCGATATAACTAAATACGTCTAATACAGTACGACCTTGTGCGCAGTCATTTAGCCATTTACGGCCATCGCGGTGATCGTAGAACCAACCTGTTTTTTGACCATCGAGTGGTGCTTTGAATGATACGCCATTTTCGATGACTTCAAGTTCTGTGACATTAGCATCGGCTGGAACGGTTTCGACGTATTCGTCGAGTTGTTCCATTGAGCGACCTTTGCCATCATTTTTGAAAACGATGATTGCTGTCGCACCGAAGATTTTTTGCAAAGCTGCAACTAATGCATCTTTTGCTTGTTCGATAGCTTGTGTGCCGATTTGCACTACAAAAGTTTGTGCAAAACGATCAATCACTAAACCTGATAGCAGGTCGCCTTCGCCGTAAACCAAACGATAAAAATCTTGTTTGAATGCAATTTGGCGGAGTTCCAATGCGGTTTGTATACGTTTTTCAAAGAATGCCGCATCCAGCATGTCACGTGGTTCAGTATCTAAAATACGCGCACAAATGAGGGCTTGGTTATTAAAGCTCGCTGTTGCCAAAAAATTACCGCGATAATCTTCAAGATGAACGATTGCAGTTTTGATGTTTTTAAGTGGTGTTACGTCGGTATCAACTTCATTGGAATAAACCCAAAGATGACCATCACGTAGGCGTTGTTGATCGCGTTTTTTGATGCGGAGGCGTGGCGTGGTCATGGCGTATTTCCTGAAGTATTGCAAAAGAGTCACCGAAAGTGGCGGCGACTCAAAAAAGTAAAAAGAGATATTAACACTTTAAAAGGTTTTGGACGTGCTTTGAAGTCTTCCCCCTGAGGGGGAAGATTTAGAAGGGGGTGCTTTTACCTGTGAAGATCAAAAGCAACCCCATCCCGACCTTCCCCTTCAAGGGGAAGGAGGCAAGCAAACCGAATTTAAATCTCGCCATCCATTTGCTGTTGGCGCATGCGGTAGCGTGCTTTTTGGGCGTTGCTGGTTTGGTCATAGCAATGTGGGCAGCTAACGCCGCGTTCGAATTTTACCGATTGCAGTTCGTGGCGCTTGAGAGGCCAGCCACAGCCGAAGCACATCGCGCTTTCGCCTTCTTCAACGCCGTGACCAACGCCAACGCGTCCGTCAAAGACGAAGCATTCACCTTTCCATAGACTTTCTTCTTCTGGAATGGTGTTGAGGTAATTGAGAATGCCACCTTTCAGGTGGTAAACCTCTTCAAAACCTTGTTGCAATAACAAACTGGTCGATTTTTCACAGCGGATACCACCTGTGCAAAACATCGCAATTTTCTTATTTTTCGCATCGGCTAGATGCTCATCGACAAACGCTGGAAATTCGCGGAAGGTTTCGGTGTTTGGGTCAATCGCGTTTTTAAATGTGCCAGCAGCGTATTCGTAACGATTGCGTGTATCAACGATGACAACATCTTCTTGCTGAATGAATTGGTGCCATTCTTCTGGGTTTAAATAGTGACCCACTTGTGCCAAAGGTTCAACGTCTACGCCGAGTGTCACAATTTCATGTTTCAGTTTTACTTTCATTCGTTTGAAAGGTTTATCTTTGCTGAAAGATTCTTTGTATTCCATGTTGGTGAAGCCCTCAGCGAGCAAGACTTGATGCAGCTCATCAATTCCCGCACGATTGCCCGCAACAGTTCCATTGATCCCTTCGTCAGCCACAATCAGCGTACCGCGCAACTGTAAATATGCGCTAAGTTCTTGCAAGCGATTGCGTAAATCAGCAGGGAAAGACACAGGATGAAACTGATATAATGCAGCAATGACCCATTGCTGCTGATTTTCAGTATGGTCAGTATTTTGCTCGGCGGCTGGTTGTATTACGACTTCATTCATGGGGCAAAAGCTCTTGGTGAAACGCTCGATCAGCACTTAAATAGTGGTCTGGGCGCATTTTACTCAATTTGTGGTGCGCTATTCTAATCGTTTATGCATGATTTGATAATGGTTGAAATGACAGCAATGTTCATTTGATTGTATCAATCCATGCTTTAATCCGTTTTTTGTCGTATTTTTGATGAAGCAAATGCTTCGATGGTGCAAGAGGGTGATCGTTTGGCAAGTTCTTTAAATGGTTCACTCAGTCCTTGTGCAGGTAAATGCTCGACTGTATTTGGCGACCAAGTGTGTCGCGGCTGTCGTCGATTCAGCACGGAAGTGATTGAGTGGAATCGTTATAGTGATGAACAAAAAATGATGATCTGGCAGCGTTTAGATCAGCAGCTGGATCGTATTGTCTTGCCACTTGTGCCGTATGCTAATCATTCACAAGTTGATGCTTTTCTCGCATCGCGTCAAGTACGTCTTTTGGAGAGTAGTTCGCAGGGTCGTCATATCTATGAAGCCTTGCGCATTTGTAAGCGCACACCTGAATTATTATTGCAATCAGGTTTAAATGTTGTTGCTGATCAGCTTGAATCTGTGTGGCAACAAGTCGATACTCGCTTGTATACCTTGGCAATGGCAAATTTTGAATTTACGTGGCTACGTGCAGCGAGCTTTGGCATGTAACAATTTTTTGATCTTGTCCTTACTTTATCAACTGATTCAATTATTTCTAATAAACTCTCTATGTCAGATCACGTCCTTGAAATTCTTGAACATTTACCAGCTTCGATGCAAGCAGGTCTGACTTTATTACCTTCCAGTAAACCAATTGTATTGTTCACGCGTCACTCTATTCGCGTGTTGGTCGATGAGCAAGGATTTGCGGGATATAAGTTGCCATTAACTGAGCAAGGGCGGCAGTTGGCGAGTGCTTGGGGTGATTATTTAAAGCAGTTGACGGGGCGTGAATTTCGCGCATGTTTGAGTAGTCCAATTCATCGCTGTGTGGATACAGCTTTATTGATGCTTGAAGGATGTCATGAGAATAAGCAGTTGAATGAAAATCAAATTGAGGTTGTCAAAGATGCTTTGCTGGTTGAGCCAGGGAGCTTCGTGCAAGATGGTGCAGTTTTAAGGCCGTTATTTATGCAATACGGCGCATTGGAATTTATTAATTATTTTCTTGGTAAACAAATTGCAGGCATGAAGCATCCAGTGCAAGGCGTGCTGGATATTTTGGGTTTGCTCTACAAACATCTGCCTGAACAAGATAATAGTATGTTACTCGCTGTCAGTCACGATACGATTTTGGCGGTTTTTCTGGCGGTGATGCATGATGAGACCACGGTTTCAATCGAAGATTGGCCTGACATGATGGAAGGCGCGTATCTTTGGTTTGAAGACAATGGTTTTAATGGAAACTTTGAAGAAAGTACTGTGCATTGGGTTTGGCGCGGTGTTGAAAGATCGAGATTGGTGAGTAGTTTTACCGTGTGAATTAAATTGAATGATTCACGTTGTAAGTAGTCGTTTTATGTTTATGAGTATTTTTTGCTGGAGCTTTGCTTAATGATTTTAGTACATCCCACCCTTGATCAATTATTAGAACAATATCGCGAGCAATTGGGCTTACAGTTTGAGGCGTATCGGAATCATCTTTATCGCTTACTGAACACCATTAACTCAGTCGCACTTTTGAATGAAATTGAGCTGGAAAAAATTGCGATTGCTGCGGCTTATCATGATTTGGGTTTATGGACACATCACACACTAGATTACCTTGATGCGTCGGCGCAAATGGCAACTGATTATTTAATGTCGATCAACCAAGAAGATTGGGTGAGCGAAGTAGTTGCTATGATTCAGGATCATCATAAGATTCAACCTTCTAAACATGATTCGTTGATTGTTGAGCTATTCCGTCAGGCTGATTGGGCGGATGTGACGTTCGGTGCGGTGGGTTTGCAGGTTGATAAGCAACCGATGCATGATATCCGTCAGCAATTTCCAAATGCGGGCTTCCATAAGTTCATCTTGCAACGCGGTGCGGCTTATAGTTTGAAACATCCACTGAAGCCAATGCCGATTTTGAAGTGGTAGTTTTGAGTTTGTTGCATAAATAACATTAAACACAATAGTTCACTGAGCCTGTCTAAGTGGACAGGCGAAACAATAATGATCAATGACCAACCGAATACATCCTTAAATCGTGATTTAAAAAATCGGCATATTCAGCTGATTGCGCTGGGTGGCGCGATTGGTACTGGACTATTTCTAGGTTCGGCGGGCGTGCTGAAAATGGCTGGCCCAGCGATGATTTTGGGTTATGGGATTGGCGGTTTGATTGCTTTTCTGATCATGCGTCAGTTGGGTGAAATGATTGTTGAAGAACCAGTTGCAGGTTCATTTAGTCATTTTGCGCATAAGTATTGGGGCGGTTTTGCGGGATTTCTGTCGGGTTGGAATTATTGGATTTTGTATGTTTTGGTCGGCATGTCAGAGCTGACGGCGGTCGGGAAATACGTTCAATATTGGTGGCCTGATGTGCCGACATGGGTAACGGCGGCGGCATTTTTCGTGTTGGTGAATCTGATTAATTTAACGCGCGTCAGTTGGTTTGGTGAGTCGGAGTTTTGGTTTGCGCTGATTAAAGTCGTTGCCATTGTTGGCATGATTGTATTGGGAAGTTATTTACTGATTAGCGGCGCGGGCGGAACGGAAGCATCTATTACCAATTTATGGAGTCATGGTGGTTTCATGCCTAATGGTTGGCATGGTTTGCTGATGTCATTAGCGTTGATTATGTTTTCGTTTGGTGGGCTGGAGTTGGTGGGAATTACGGCGGCTGAGGCGGCTGAACCGAAAAAAGTCATTCCGCGCGCGATCAATCAAATTGTGTTTCGGATTTTGATTTTTTACATCGGGGCATTGGTGGTGTTGTTGTCGCTGCGTCCGTGGGATCAATTGCTTTTGACCTTGTCGTCAGGCGGTGATGATTATCGAAATAGTCCTTTTGTGAGTATTTTTTCGATTATTGGTAGTGATGTCGCGGCGAATATTCTGAACTTTGTGGTGTTGACGGCGGCATTGTCGGTTTATAACAGTTGTGTGTATTGCAATAGTCGGATGCTGTATGGTTTGGCGACGCAAGGTGATGCGCCGAAAGCATTCTTGAGGGTGAATCGTCGTGGTGTGCCTGCGTTGGCGATTGGCGTTTCGGCGTTGATGACTTTCGCTTGTGTGGTTGTGAATTATACGATTCCAGCGCGTGCGCTTGAGTTGCTGATGTCGTTGGTGGTTGCAGCTTTAGTAATTAACTGGGCGATGATTAGTTATGCACATTTGAAGTTTCGGGCTGCGATGAATCGGGAAGGGGTGAGTCCGCATTTCAAGGCACTTTTTTATCCGTGGGCGAATTATTTGTGTTTGGCTTTTGTGGTGTTGATTCTGGGGATTATGACGCAGATTCAGGGTGTGGCGATTTCGGTGTATGTGATTCCGTTTTGGGTAGGGCTAATGTGGGTGTGCTATTGGGTGAAGAATAAACAATAAAAAGGATTTAGGTTTTATGAAAAATGAAAGTGGTTTTGTTGCTGGAACTTTGGTGCATACGGATAAGGGGCTTGTGCCGATAGAGCAGATTAAAGTCGGTGATATGGTTTTGTCTAAGCATGAAAGTGGAGAGGGTGAACGGGCTTATAAACGTGTTGTGAATACATTTAAGTCGTCTGAGAAGAAGGCTATTCGTCATGTTGCAATTTCTATTAACTACAAAAAAAGATGGGAATCAGTATATCTATTTTGTACGCCAGATCATCCATTTTGGGTTAAGGGCGAAGGGTGGGTTCCTGTTTCGGAGATTTTTTGGGGATCTGAACCAGACTCCGTATTTTCTTATGTCGGAGAGGATGTTGCGAGTGAGATAGAAAATGTTGAACTGAACTATACATCATCAATTTATGAATCTGCTTCCGTAAAGGGTATTACATATGTTTATGATGGGCATGGCGAGCAGAATACACCTGAATTAGTGGTCGACTTTACTTTAGGCCGCCCTATTTTGGTTGGTGGTGGTGGTGATCTTGGATATATGGAGGAGCGTTGGCCTTCATCAGAAGAAAAGATAACTATACCTGAGAATTATGATCATCCTTTAACCCAAAAATATCTAGATGCAGTAGATGATGAGCAGATTCCTTTTTTAACGGATGTTTATAATATTGAGGTCGAAGATTTCCATACATACTATGTCGGACATATGGGAATTTGGATGCACGATAAGCAAGATTATGGATTTGAATAGTTACTATTAAAAGAAAGAGTGACTGTAAAAAAAAAGAGTGAAATGGATATGCCCACTTCGACTCCGCTCAGTGAACTTTGGTGCTGTAAAACATAACTTCAAACCTTGAACCTCAATCAAAACCTGATAAAGTGCACTCATTGAAAAACCGCTTGGAAATATCTCATGTCATTACGTTGGACAGACTCCCTCGACATCGCGCTCGCACTCATCGAAGCGCATCCCGATGTAGACCCAAAAACCATTCGTTTTACCGACCTACATCGTTGGGTGCGTGAACTGCCTGATTTTCAAGATGACCCAAACCGCTCGAATGAAAAAATCCTCGAAGCCATCCAAATGATGTGGCTGGACGAAGCTGATTAATGCACCTTATAACGCTGAAACGTCATATTTGCTTGCTATAAACTGCATGAAAATTGCATTTTGTTGATCAACACAAACTGAGCGACAAAACATGCTCTATCTTTGTGCGCAGTCGTCGGTATAATACGCGCCTAAATTTTGAATTCACTATTTTCGTTTTACCCACAATCAAGAAGGAATGTCATATCATGGCAATCGAACGCACACTCTCCATCGTTAAACCAGACGCAGTTGGCAAAAACCACATCGGCGACATCTATGCACGTTTTGAAAAAGGCGGCTTGAAAATCGTTGCTGCAAAAATGAAGCAATTGTCTAAAGCAGAAGCTGAAGGCTTCTACGCAGAACACGCAGAACGCGGTTTCTTCGGTGACTTGGTTGCATTCATGACTTCAGGTCCAGTTTTGGTTTCTGTACTCGAAGGCGAAAACGCAGTTTTGGCACATCGTGACATCTTGGGCGCAACTAACCCGAAAGATGCAGCACCAGGCACTATCCGCGCTGACTTCGCATCAAGCATCGACGAAAACGCAGCACACGGTTCTGACTCTGTTGCATCTGCAAACCGCGAAATCTCTTACTTCTTCGCTGCAACTGAAGTAACTGTACGTACTCGCTAATACGCACTCGCTCAGTTTTAACACGGTGGTCGCAATTAGCCTTTAATACACGCTAAAAGCGGATCGCATGTTAAAATAAGAACGCGCTAAAACCAGATGTTACTGACATCTGGTTTTTGTTGTTTTTACTATGCGCAGTTTTTTGGATTTTCCTATCCAAACTATTAATGCAAATAGTTGATACAGATCATTTCTGTTTGATGTTTCGATCTCATGTTATTGTGATGTAAATACCCGTTTTGGATAAATGATTTTATGAATGTTGAAGTTGTTGATGCAAATGTAGCTCCTATCGATGCGAATGATTTAGCACAATCGGTAACGTCTGAATCAAAGCCAGCCAGCTCATTTACGCAAGGCGATGATTCGTCGAATTGCGCAAGCGATGTTGTTGATCCAAAAGAAAAATCAAAAGCCAATAAAGTTAATTTGCTGGGTATGACGCGTAAAGAGCTTGAAACTTACTTTGAAACGATTGGTGAAAAGAAGTTTCGTGCAGCGCAAGTCATGAAGTGGATTCACCAATTAGGTGTCACTGATTTCAATGAAATGACCAATTTGGCTGGTTCATTACGTGAAAAATTATCACATTTAGCCTATGCCGCAGCACCAGAAGTTGTTCATCGTGAATATTCCAATGATGGCACACGTAAGTGGGTTTTCCGTGTCGGTGAAGGTGCTGGTTCACTTGTTGAAACTGTGCTGATTCCTGCTGATGGTCGTAAGACACTGTGTATTTCTTCTCAAGTGGGTTGTGCGCTCGATTGTAGTTTTTGCAGTACAGGTAAGCAGGGTTTTCAGCGCGATCTATTACCTGCTGAAATCATTGGTCAGCTTTGGGTGGCGAATCAATCCTATATGGAAGATACCCCAGTCGGTGAGCGTACTCGAACCGTGACCAACGTGGTGATGATGGGCATGGGCGAGCCATTACTTAACTTTGAGCCTGTGGTCGCGTCGATGCAACTCATGCTGGATGATCACGCTTATGGTATGTCCAAGCGCCGTGTAACCTTGTCTACGTCGGGCATCGTGCCGATGATTGATAAACTCGGTGATCAAATTGACGTAGCTCTGGCGATTTCACTACATGCGCCAAACGATGAACTCCGTAACGAACTTGTCCCAATTAATAAGAAATATCCGCTGGTTGAACTCATGGCGGCTGCACGTCGTTATGTGGCTCGTGGTGCGCCATTGTCTGATAAGTCAGCACAACATAAAGCCGTCAAAGCCAAAATTGCTCAGAATCAAGTCTCAAAAGATTCAGACGATCAAGACGACGCATTAGAGCCATCACGCAAAAAACATGTGACGATCGAATACGTCATGTTGGATGGTGTCAATGATCAACCGCATCACGCTAAACAATTGATACAACTCTTAAACGATTTACCCAGTAAGATTAACCTGATTCCATTTAATCCGTTTCCGCATGCGCCATACGAGCGTTCTAGTCGCAATCGAATCATGGCATTCCAACAAACCCTGTCTGATGCAGGCTATGTGTGTACGGTGCGAATGACACGCGGTGATGATATTGATGCGGCATGTGGTCAATTGGTTGGGCAGGTTGCAGATCGGACTCGTCGCGCGGAAAAATGGAAACAAAAGATTGTTGAACATCAACAAATCAACAAATCAACAGCTGAACCGACTTCAGGTCAGCGACGTGAGATATTGAGAACTCGAGGTTCCTAACGATGACGCGCAATAAGCAATTCCAAAGAATAAACGCCATTCAAAGCGTTCAAGGTTTTGTTCGCCAAAGTAAATCTAATGGTTTATCTGCATTTTTGGTATGCGGTGGTTTAAGCGTCATCATGCTTGCAGGTTGTGAGAGTACTACTACTGCTCCAGTGTCAATGATGAAAACTGGACAAAGTGCAGCGAATCCAGAAGCGGCGGCATTAGCCCGCGTTGGTATTGCTGCGCAATATATTCGAAGTGGTGATTTAGATTCAGCGCAACGCAGTTTAGCGAGTGCACTAGAGACTTCACCACGATTGCCTGAAGCCAATAATATGATGGGCGTGCTGTTACAGCGCGAGGGTAGTGAACCTAATCAAATTAAAGCTGAAGTCTATTTCAAACGTGCCATTTCTGAAAAAGAAGATTTTGCGCAAGCCCACAATAATTACGGTGTGTTCTTGAGTAGTCGTAAACGTTATGCGGAAGCGTATACACAGTTTGAACTTGCAGGCTCTCAACTCGGTTATGCTGATCGCTCTGCTGCTTTAGAAAATTTAGGCAAGACGGCGCTCGTTCTCGGTAAACAAGCTGATGCCCAGCAAGCTTTTACGCAAGCATTACAGGCCAATAAAAATTCAACTGTCGCACGTTTTGAATTAGCTGAAATATTCCTCAAACAAAATCGCATACAGGTTGCGCGTAGTTTGTATGATGAGTATTTACAGATGGCGGGTGATCAAGAGCAAAGCCCACGGTCTTTATGGTTGGGTATGCGCATTGCCAAAGAAATGCAAGATACGGGTCGTTTACAGTCGCTGGCCGAGCGTTTACAGCTGGTCTATCCCAACAGTGATGAATACTTACACTATCGAGAGCTAGTGAAAACGGGTGCAGCATGGAATTAAAGCCAGAGAATAAGTTGGTCGAAGTCACGCAGCCTGAAACACAACCACTCCTCGTAGACGAGTCTACGATTGAAGTGCCAGTTCAAGAAGTTGATGTACAGGCTGTGAAAAGTGAAGAAGTGGCAAACGTAGTGCCAGAGCCTTTAACTGCTGATTCATTAAATGTCGATCAACTGATTGAAAATACTGCTGAAAGCAGTGTGAATCCCAATGCCGAATCAAACGTAAATTTAAGTGCAAGTTTAAACAAAAGTTCAGATCAATTAGTTTCTTCAGGTAGTTCGATGTCCATTTCTAGTGCACCGTTGTCACAAACACAAACTCCGAGTAATGCTCAGCGCCCTGGCGAGCGTTTACGCCAAGCGCGTTTATTGAAAAATCGCGATTTAAAAGATATTGCGACAGATTTAAATATCAGTGAACGTTTACTGACCGCAATTGAAGCAGATGATTATAAGTCCTTACCAGAACCTGCGTTTATTCGTGGCTACCTGCGCGGTTATGGTCGTCTACTGGGTATTGATTCTGATGCATTGATTGCTCAATTTAATGAGATTTATACTAGTGCGACAGGTCTGTCGAGCAACCATTCATTAGAAAATTCACCATTACAACAATTGGCAAAACTACAGACGCGTTCACGCAAAAGTAAACGTTGGATGTGGTGGTTATTAGTGCCTGTTGCATTGATCATTTTGTTCTTGGTATTGCGTCCTGTGGTGAAGAAAGTGATGGGGCCATCTGCAAGTGAAAATGCAGCAACGCAAACAGTTGTATTAAACGATAGCTCGCAGTATGGTTCGTCAACGACTGGTTCGGCGCTTCCTCAAGTGAACTCGACACCGCTTGCACCATTACCGCCTGTTGCAACCACACAAAGTGCAACCGATCAGTTGGTGCTGACCTTAAGTAAAGCCAGTGATGTCACTGTGCAAGACTCAACAGGCAAAACGTTGGTCAGTGGTACACAGGGTACCGACAAGCCTTTAACTTTGGAAGGTTCATCACCTTTTAGCATTACGCTCTCTGATGCGGCTTCAGTGAAGTTGAGTTTGAATAACGAGCAAATTGATTTGTCATCGTATACCGTTGACGGTCATGCGTCTTTCCGTTTGTCTCGTTAAGATCTTGCATCAAAGATTAACGCCAATGATCAATAATAGATTTAGTAATAAGTAGGAACCGCTTTTATGCACCATTCGCCTATTGTTCGTAAACCGACACGTAAGATTCGTGTTGGCTCTGTCTATGTTGGTGGCGATGCGCCGATCAGTGTACAAACGATGACCAATACTGAAACCTGCGATGTGCAGGCGACTGTTGATCAGATTAACCGTTGTGTGAATGCGGGCGCTGACATTGTCCGTGTGTCTGTACCGACTATGGAAGCTGCGGAAGCTTTCGGAAAAATTCGCAAGCTAGTCAATGTGCCACTGGTTGCTGATATTCATTTCGATCATAAAATTGCATTGGCGGTTGCTGATTTTGGTGCGGATTGTTTACGCATCAATCCAGGTAATAT
>JANYEL010000133.1 GCA_025363155.1 Moraxellaceae bacterium | reverse complement strand
ATATTACGACTCATACGTCATACTCCATTTGCCACATCATGCCACGAGAACAGCGAATATTGTCAACCAGTTATCATTACTGTACCGACTTTTTGACTCACTTAAAATGATGCTTACACGACAAACATTGTAAGCATCCTGCTTTCGTTCATTTTATATCCATATCAGTATATCTATATCTCACACAAAACTTAATAGTAGATTCGTACGTTAATTAGCACCGAATCGTTTTATAATGCATCGACTCTTTTATTTGCTTGGTTCAACATGTCAGCTTCATCAGAAACAAATACATCGCCTACTATCGAAACGGTAGAGGCAACTGAACATGCTGCGCCTGAAGCAACGGTATGTACTGATCCAGTTCCGCTATTAAAATGGTTACGTCGCGCGGAGTTCATGACCAGCGCGCCAAAACTGATGCTGTGTCCGCCAGATACGGGTTTTGAAATTGCATTTGCAGGTCGATCAAACGCTGGTAAATCAAGTGCAATCAATGCACTGACTGCACAAAATCAACTTGCACGCGCATCCAAAACACCGGGTCGCACGCAAATGATCAACTTCTTTACCTTACAGAATACTGATCAACGTTTAGTCGATTTACCCGGTTATGGCTACGCGGCTGTGCCTGAAGCGATGAAACTCGTTTGGCAAAAAGAACTCGAAAAATATCTGATTCAACGTAGAAGTTTGACGGGTCTCGTGTTGCTGATGGACATTCGTCATCCACTCAAAGATTTCGACAAGCAAATGCTTCAATGGGCAAAGTCACGCGATCTCTTCGTACACGTCCTGCTGACCAAATGCGACAAACTGAATCGCGGTCCTGCGAATGCCGTACTGCATGATGTCAAAAAGAAATTAGTCGCCGATGGTTTAGATTTCTCAATCCAACTCTTTTCTGCGATGAAACGCCAAGGTTTAGAAGACCTTGCGTTAGTCATGGGCGAGCGTTTGCGATTTGGGAAAGTGCCACAACCTGTGTTGATGCCTGAAGCAGTAGATGAATCGACGACTGACAAAAAGTCTAATCCAATGAAAGATTATCGACTTGATGAGATGTAATTCATTTTAGCTTGCCTCCTCACTTCATAGAGTGAGGTTAATTACGACAGTAACCTTCGCCCAGCCGAACGGTTAAGCAATTCGATTTATCACTCAACCACTTCATCCCCGTTTCACTGCCTGTTGTCGCATGCAGTGATTCTTTCACGCCATTACGCTCAAACTGGATCACCTCTCCGACTGCGCGACCGTCAAAGTTGCGTGGGCCATCCAAATCCTGAATCGTCAGCTCGTACGTTCCTTTGCTACCAGTAATTTTTAGAAAAGTGCCTTCTGGGCCATTCCACTGACCTAACCAGAGGTCTGTAGGGATAACACGCTCAGCACTTTTAGAAGTTGCAGGACTCGGTAATTTGGGTTCTACATCACGCTCAGAACAGCCTATGAGTAGTAATGCCAAAGTCATGGGCATCATTAAAATTTGAGATTTCATGTGATTAGTTTTCTTAGGTAATGCTGAAATGTAGCACTAAGCGTTAACTTTTATGTAGGCATGGTGAAACAGTGGGTGAGTATAATGAAATCTAATTCGTTCCCATCCTACGCTTGCTGATTTTCAGCATCTTGAAACATAGTCTCAAATGCCCGATTCATTCTTGAAATATTGGCATTTAATGCACGGATAAAAACTACCGAATTACCATCATTATCAAGTTCATTTCTTAATGCGATTACCATAGGAGGAAGTAGTGATAGCAATCGACTATGCTCTGCAAGACATTTTTTCATGAAGTTTAGATGAAGCCTCTCCAGAGTTGATTGTTGTTCGCTTCTATTTTTTGTACTAATTTCCACCTGATTTTCTTGGATATCATAATTTTGTTTCAAGTAATCAAACGTATTTTGATCATTCCTTCCTTGAAGATTAAACTCCTTCATCATTGATAACAATCTATTTTTCTCTGCATCAGCTGAGTTAATCATAGCCTGATAGATATCAATAGCTTTTTTATGATCTAAAAGAATATGCCTATCTTTAGTCAAACCAAGGAATGTTTCAGCAGTTTCGGCAGAGTAACTTAGAATCTCAGCTACTGAGTCTTCTCTTGCAACTAAATATGACTTAGCTACT
>JANYEL010000112.1 GCA_025363155.1 Moraxellaceae bacterium | reverse complement strand
CTTAAGAGTAAAACTCCCGATTACCATTAAAGTGACTTGAGAAAAAGTGACTTGAGAAATCTCACCCCACATGCCCTCCCCAACTTACTTAGAATTTCCAAGTAATCATTTTTATGATACGGCTCATTTCATTCATTAAAGTATTTGCACGCCTGAGTCACAAATATTTATTACATAAAATTTCACAATATGTAATTATTATGTAATAAACAACTCAATATCAGACAGCATATGAATCAACAAGAACAGGCGACACAGTTCAAACTCAGTAGCGAACAACGCGCAACACTGAACCAAAAATCAAATTGGCTCGGCACATGGTCAGTCGTTAAAAGTTGGATGCTGATCATATTCGCGTTTGGACTGAGTATCATCTTCCCGAATCCGATTAGTTTTCTCATTACGATTGTTTTGCTGGCTGGCGCGCAGGTTGGCTTGGCCATTCTCATGCATGATGCATCGCATCGCGCACTATTCGCGAGTCCACGTGTCAATGAATGGGTCGGCGAATGGCTCTGCGCTAAACCGATTTTTCAAAGTTTAGAAGGCTACCGTAGCTATCACATGGCACATCATCGTTTAGCTGGAACAATTGAAGATCCTGACTTAGTGATGACCAAAAATTACCCAATCTCTAAGGCTAGTTTTCGCAGGAAAATACTCCGTGATATCTCTGGAGTCTCGGGCATAAAAACCTATGTCGGTTTAACCTTGATGCACGCCGAACAATTGAAATATATGCTCAATGGTCAAGTCATCCAAAATCCAAATGCGCCGCGTGGTTTTACTGCTATTAGCAAAACATTAGTCAAAAATCTCTATGCGTTTATTCTTACGAATCTCGTGATTTTTGCAGTGCTATGGGCGCTTCATGCACCGTGGATATATCTATTGTGGATCATTGCACAAGTATTCCCATTTCAAGTTTTTCTCCGAATTCGCCAAATCGCTGACCACGCCGTCGTCCCTGACAGTCTCAGTAAAAATCCACTGCTGCACGCACGCTCTACCACTGCTGCTTGGTGGGAAAAAATGTTATTTGCGCCGCATCATGAGCATTACCATTTAGAACATCATTTAGTACCCACGGCGCCATCATGGAATCTAGTCAAACTGCATAAGATTTTAGTTGAAGCGAATGCCTTACCCGAAGGTTCACAAAGCAATGGTTATGCTGCGGTATTAAGAAAAGCTGTATTGCCAAAAACAGCTCTTTAATGACTCAAATTGAATCACAAAAAAAACCTTACTGATTACTGACAGTAAGGTTTTTTTATTACAGGCTATCCAAATTTTTAATTAGCAATTGCCTTTCTTGGCTTGACCGGGTGGGCAGAAGCCGCGATCACGACCACCATCATCATCTGAATGGTGATGATAACGAGGACCATAATCCCATCTTCCATCTGGCGTCAAAATACAGCCAGACATCCATAAGCAAGTTCCTAGAACTACAATTAATTTTATCGTTTGCATGTCGTATTCATCCTTATTAAAAAACTAAAACTTACAAATACAATATCGCATAAACCATATCAGAATAATGAGATACTTTAAACATTCTAACTTCATCATATACACTATCTGAGCTCGGCATAGGGTAGTTCGTAAAGTGTTACGTAAAGCAGCGCATCCGAATGGCAATATAAAATCAATCAAGCAGACAAAGGGATGACGAAACAGCTATGACAAACACATACCAACTCGTTCCATTCTCAGCTGAGCCAATGAGTTATTCAGTTCAAGCAAAAGTTGAACGCCTGCAAAACAAACTCGTTTTCACATTTGAATTAATAGACCCACAAAATGAGGTTTTCTGGCAACACGGCAACGAGATCAAGCGACAAGATTACCTCTGGGAAAGCACTTGTTTTGAAGCGTTCATCGGATCAAATGATCAAACCAATTATTTTGAACTGAATTTAGCGCCGTCGCTGGAATGGAATCTATATCGTTTTACTCATTATCGTACCCCAAGCGCCATGCCACCGACTCCTGTGCTTGAACCCGCATTAATCAAATTTGATGTGAACAGCCAAACGATCTCAGCAGAAATCGATTTAGTTGCACTCAATCTTGCGGATATTGAAATTAAACTCGGACTCACCGCCGTCCTCAAAACTGCTGAGACAATCCATTACTTCGCAATACAACATCCAATCCCTCACGCAGATTTTCACGACGCGATGGGTTGGACGATTCGACTATTGCCAGACGCCTAAATTCCTGAATGAAACGTAGACAAGAAAGCCGAAAATCCGTAGAATATCCACCTAATCTCAAACGAGCAGACTAGAAGGCATAGATTTTCAATATAAGCCTTCCCTTTTGGCGCGTCTTGTTCATAAACAAGGCAACGGCGCTGATTGGTCACAGTAACTGCTCGTTTTTTACAACC
>JANYEL010000160.1 GCA_025363155.1 Moraxellaceae bacterium | reverse complement strand
GTCAGAAGCCTATTGGCGCAGTATCAAGGAGCGTCCGAGAAGGCGAAAGCTTCAGACGCTACCCGATGAGATTTATCAGTTGGTGCAGCTATGTGGCATTATGTAAATCAATAGCTTACGGCTTAAGTTGGCGCGTATGGGTGCGCACCCTACATCACTTCAATGGTCACCACTTTCTAGGCCGTCTTACTTGCTGTTTAGAGCGTGGGAATATACCTTTGGTCATCCTTGAAACAAAAACTACTATACAAAAAATAGTAACTAAAACAATCGCAAGAATGATTAAGAGCGCGAAAAATGCAAGAATAACAAAAACGACTATAGGTACCTGAATTTCATCTATATTCAATATATTCATGCACAAAGGAAAAAGAGTCTCTATACAATAATATTCCCACGTTGGTATTACACATATTAAAAATACGAGCAACACCAATTTGACTATTAATGGAACCTCTTTTGAGCTCTGCTGAGCTGAGTGTTTTTCCCACATTATTTAATTACCTAAGTATACTCATAAAATTACAAGCTATTTTTAATAAAAATTTAAACTATGGGCCTCATAAAAATTTCCTGCCGACTAAGGTATGGCGCTAAAAAATCACTCTTTCGGCTTGTGCTGGATATATTGCAAGGCAACCAATCTCGAAACTACCAACGCCAAATACATCACTCCGCAAAACATCTGCAAAGCCACCAACACACGCGCTTCTGGCGCGACAGGCACAATATCACTCAAGCCTGTTCCCGACTGCACGCTAAAACTTAAAAACAATAACTCTAGCCAAGACCGCGAAAGCTGAGTCGCAGATGTCACTCCAAAACTTGCAGGATAGATGGTTTGGCAAGCGCTATATAAAAAGGCAAATGCCCACGCAAATAAGGTAAAGACCGCTGCCGCAGCAAACAACTCATCGCGTGTCAGATACTTATCGGCAAACATATACATCAGTAAGCCAAAAGCCGCATAAATGTATGCCGCCGCTTCCACAATATTCGCGGCAACCAGAATGCTCGGCGAATCCAAGCCCATTAAAATAAGACCCGAAAACGTCAAAGCTAACATCACAAGACTCATCCCAACTGCGGTATAAATCGGACTGCGCTGGATAATTTTTGCAATCAGGATTAATACTAATGCACTCAAACACCATGAAATGGCATGACTGCTCATGTTGCTATTGGTCAGTGGGGCTAAAATCAAAATGATTAATTGTAGAAATAACAGCCATGCAGATGGCAATGCTCCGAATTCCTTCCAATTAATTGATAAACGATTCATGTTTTTTTTTCTGATTATTAGCGGGTAAAAATTATGCCATGTTCTCTGACAAAAAAGCGAAGGCTTATTGTTTTGCATTGATATGAGACAAAAAAAGCGCGACTGACTTATCGTCAATCGCGCCCTTTAGAAACCAACAAATAGTAACTTGGCAAAAATTAGTCTAAGAAGAAGTCTTTTTGCAGTTTATCTGCGTTCTCTGGGATACACGCATAATGAGCCAAATCAGTCACACCGATTTTTGCCAATGCAGTTTCATCAGTCAACGCTTCGCCAGTCACAGAACCTTTAGTGCTGGTGAAAATTGCATAAGCAGCGTCTGCCATGATTTCTGGTTTACGGCTGACTTGCAATGTGGTATCGCCACCCAAGTTTACCGCGACTGCTGCAGTAGCAATGTAAGTTGCTGGCCACAGCGTATTACAAGCAATACCGTATTCACGGAATTCTTCTGCCATACCGAGGGTCAAAATGGTCATACCATATTTAGACAATGTGTACGGTGCAAACGGTTTCAACCAGTGTGGCGCCATGTTGATCGGTGGCGATAAGCTGAGGATATGCCCATTTTCTGATTTTTTCAGATATGGCAATGCGGCTTGTGCACAGATGAACGTTGCACGATGGTTGATCGTTTGGATCAAATCGTATTTTTTCAATGATGTTGATTCAACACCAACCAAATTGATCGCGCCTGCGTTATTGACCAGAATATCAATACCGCCGAATTGCTTAACAGCTTGCTCAATCGCTGCGATGACTTGATCTTGTTCACGAACATCAACGATCAATGGCAATGCTTGACCACCCGCCGCAACGACTTCTTCAGCAACGCTATAGACCGAGCCTTCCAATTTATCCGTTGCAACCGCAGTTTTTGCTGCGATCACGACATTAGCACCATCACGTGCTGCGCGGAGTGCGATTGCGCGACCAATACCACGGCTACCGCCAGTAATAAAGATTGTCTTGCCTTTTAAAGTCGTCATAAGAACATATTCCAAGTTGAGCTTGAAGATTAAGGGTGGCAGTTTTGCATAATCTTCTTGCCGTTCACTATGGCAATAATGCGCGGAACATTGGCAAGAAACATCTTTTCAAAAGTACTTTTTTGCTAAGAACACTTTTTCAATATACCCAGGATGATTTTTGTCAGGCTGAATGGTCGTTAAACACTTCTCGCCAAACGTCGTCCTATCGCCTGTCGTCTGACAATTCACAATGTGGGCTATAAATTGAGGTGATAATGAGCAGCAAAATGAGACTGTCGCTCATCTCTTGTCTTTCCAATGCGATTGCATTAAGCTGAGATTAATACGAATATAGATTCGCATTCAATTCGTATTTAGATTAATTTGTTTATTTTAGTTTTATTTTTTGGATAATCAGAATCGTTATGCGCAAACGCCCCCAACAAGAACGTTCACAACAAATGGTCGCCGCGCTGATTGAAGCAACCGCGCTCTGTATCAGCAAGTATGGACTTGATGCTGTCACCACACCAAAAATAGCAGAAATAGCAGGGGTCAGTGTCGGCTCTTTATATCAGTATTTCGATGATAAACAAGCGTTGATTGAAGCATTGATTGAGAACGGGACGCATGAAGTCGTCAAAGCACTACAAAGCCTCATTACACAAATTGAATCAGACAGTTTAGAAGAAATCGTCAAGCAATCCATCCAATATGGTTTTAGTTTACTGCGTCAAAGTGATGGACTTTACTTGGAAATTGTTAAAAACTGGCATCGTTTACCCATGCAAAAAATGGTCGATGTGATGCAGAGTTTCTCGCTGGATTTTGGACGGTTATTTTTTACCAAACATTATCAAACGCACTCGATTCAGAACTTGCATGTGAAGTTTTTTATTATTGTGAATAGTACGCTGTTTACCATGATGCAATCGATGAGCGGGCAAAATGCGATGATCAGTCAAGATGATATTACCAATGAATTGACCGACATGATTGTGCGTTATTTACAGCAAGAAGATCCGAAGCCGCTGGTTGTGTGAATGATTGGAAGGTTCGAATCTTATAGTTTTTAAGTTAATGCTTGTCTTCTTCCCCTGAGGGAGGAAGGCTTCGCTACCGCTACGTCTTGCAGCAGTGCTCCTCATGGGAAGGGGGTGCTTTTGATCTTTGCAAACAAAAGCCCCCCATCTCATGCGCTAGGGCAAAGCAGCGCTTTACTTTTTCCTAGCTCATCCCCCTTAAGGGAAGACTTCAAAACAAGCTCAGTAGAGATACGCTACCCTACTTCGGCTTCAACGGCCACTTCATCATAAACCGCGCACCGCCCAACGTTGGACTCTGATCGACCGCCACTGTTCCGCCAAACCAAAATGCAATCCGCGCAACAATCGACAACCCCAGCCCATAACCACCTGAAGCACGCGTGCGGCTATCGTCTAAACGTGCAAAAGGCTCAAAGACTTTTTTACGGTCTTTTTCTGGAATGCCAGCACCATCATCTTCGACGCAAATAAAAGCAAATTTCTTATCACCCTTACCTTCTACGCCTGCGCTGATGCAAATTTTGCTATTGGCATAACGCATTGCATTGCCAGCAAAATTTTGCAGCACACGATGTAAATAGCGTCGTTCAGCAATTGCCACCACATCCTGATTCGGTTCTTGCACTTCCACAATGATCGACTTGCCAAGTGCACGTGTTTCCTCACCCACTTGACGTACCATGTCATATAACGCAATCGACTCCAGATTCAAGGACGGCGTGCCCTGCTCCAAGGTCGCATACGTCAGAATCTCATCAATCAGCGTATTCAGTTCTTCAATGTCTTTGTCGATTTTTTCCTGTTGATCCCAACGTGAATCGACATCCTCGGTATCCGCCAACATATCCACGCCAAACCGAATCCGCGCCACAGGCGTGCGCAGTTCATGCGAGACCGCTCGCGTGAGTTCGCGCTGCGCTTCAATCAAACGCTGAATGTGCTCAGTCATGTTATTGAAGGTCATCGCCAAATGGCTGACTTCATCATGACCAATCACTGGTACGCGCGCAGAAAAATCACCTGCACGTACTTGGCTCACACCCTGCTGCACCATGCGCAACTTACGTTCAAGCGGTAAAATCAGCGCGTAAACCCCCAACAGAATCAACACCAAACTCATGAACGTCACAAGAATGAGCAGACGAAATGGTAATGGGTTAAATAACGTAATCGGACCAATATCCAATACTTGTGCACCCGCCGTAGTATTAATCGGGCCAACAATACGTAAGGTTGGATTACGACTCGTACCCGTATCGCGGTAAACAGGAACAACTTCTTTACGACGCAATCGCGCACGCTGATCGTCGTCCAGATTCACATCACTAAAATTCTTTAACGACAAACGGAATGGCAAATGGGCATTCAACTCATCCAATCGCGCCTGCTCTTTTCCCTCGTAATGCGTTAAATCATCGAGAAAAAATACACCGAGCGCCCGAAGCTGTTGCTCACTCACCCGATCGACACGCGCATACAATAGCAGCCCCTCATGAAGAGGAATCGGCGTGTAAATATCGGCAAACGGATCGCTTTCTAAGCCATTTCGGCTATTCGGTTGGATGTTCGATTGATAGCGGACAACGGATAAGCCAGCAGCAATTTGCTGTGCTTCGTAATGGTCAAACGTCACTTTATCAGCAGAAATCACCGACAATTGTTGATTGAGCAGTAAAGAGGCTTCATCCAACCAACCTTGAGTCGCTGCCGCATCGGTTTGGCGTGCAACGCCTTGGGCAATGATATAAAACGCACCCGATGCCATTGTTTCACGATATTTATCAATTCGATAGGCGTTTACGCCCTGAATGACAAAATAGGCGAGCAAGCCCATCGACGCGCAAACCAATAATAGTCCCGCATAGATTTTCAGAAAAATACTGTAACGCAGCTTATCCATACAGAACCATCACAAACGCATCGCCATAATATCGACTGATAAGAAGATGTGTTTATTCGAAAAATGAGATTTTAAAAACAATAAAGACAGGAGGAATCCTGTCTTTATCAGACCGTCGCTTTCATCAAACTTTAATCGCAATGGCAATTAAAGTCACTGATAAAAGCACGATTTGCACCATTACGCAGCGATAGATTCTTTAACGAATAAATAGCCTTTACTGCGTACAGTTTTGATGCGTTTTGGGTTTTCAGGATCATCGCCAATTTTTGGACGAATACGTGAAATGCGCACGTCGATTGAACGGTCTTGACCGTCATATTCAATGCCGCGTAGACGTTCGAAAATATCTTCGCGTGACAAAATACGACCCGCATTCGAGGCTAATAACCATAGCAAATCATATTCAGCGCTCGTGAAATCAACTGGTTCGCCTGCCAATGTCACTGAACGACCGCCATTATCAATCACAAGCTCATCAAACTCTAAACGTTGTGCAACATCTTCTTCGACGACTTTATCAGTACGGCGTAACAATGCACGGATACGTGCAAGCAGGACGCGTGGCTGAACTGGTTTTGCAACATAATCGTCTGCGCCCATTTCCAAACCGAGGACTTGATCCATGTCATCGGTACGGGCAGTCAACATCAAAATCGGATGGTTGTAATGTGGACGCACTTCGCGGCAAACGGTCAAGCCATCTGCGCCTGGCAACATCACGTCCAGTACAACTAAATCTGGTTGTTCAGAAATGATACGGCGAATTGCACGATGTCCATCAGTTTCTACACCGACTTCCAAACCATTACGGATTAAATAATCTTGGGTTAACGTAGCAAGACGTTCGTCATCTTCAACGATCAAAATACGGGGTAATTTCTCTTCTTGCGACATATATTGCTCC
Organism: Moraxellaceae bacterium; assembly: GCA_025363155.1. Classification (GTDB taxonomy): domain Bacteria; phylum Pseudomonadota; class Gammaproteobacteria; order Pseudomonadales; family Moraxellaceae; genus Aquirhabdus. Next base: position 19,133 of record JANYEL010000160.1, on the reverse strand, counting down.
AAGCCATGTGGCTTTTTTCTCAGGATAGGTATCTATTGATACGCGCAATATTCAGGGTCATCAAGGGACACACAATGAATACTTCACGGTTCACAATGTAAATCATGCAGTAATCGACGTCCGTTTACAATGTAAACGAGCACTGATTCACGAAACTGATACATCGCTTCCACGTTAACGCTGCAAAACGACGAAGTTTTGTTACATTCTCTCCTTAATAACTCTTTTATAAAAGCACACTGTTTAGATCGTGATCAAAATTCTTTTTGCGTATAACTTTGTCAAAAAAAATTCATGTTCATATTTTTTTGCCCCAGAAAAACAGAATCCACCGTAAAGGGTTGTTCTTGGAAGTTTTAGCATATTTTATCCCATGCTTATCCACAACTTTACCCACAATACCATTCATCAATTCACACTTGCAGTCGGACAAAAAAAACCGTATCTTGTGCCTCAAGCTACAACCTCATACTACAAGTTGTGTTTTGAACGATTTTTAAACATAGCTCAAACAATCATAGTTGGCACGATCTTCGCTATGTTTTTGCCTGAACATAAATACCGAATTTGCAAGCTGAAAAAGCAACAACTGCGACACATTTTTGTATAGATTTTAAATTAAGCCACCCTATTTTTAAGACACAGTGAAATTGTGCAAGGAGCCCAAATGAACATTGCCACCAACCCTGTACAGCCCGATACCTCGGCAACGACACCTGGGCAACTACGCGTGATTAAACGCGGCGGCACAGTTGCTGTGTTTGATGCAGAAAAAATCAGTGTCGCGATTACCAAAGCATTCTTGGCGGTTGAAGGCAAAGAAGCGTCTGGCTCAAGTCGTATCTTTGATCGCGTACAACAACTCACCGACATGGTCATGGGCACATTTAAACGTCGCTTACCTTCTGGCGGCACCGTACATATTGAAGAGATCCAAGATCAGGTTGAACTGGCACTGATGCGTACTGGTGAACATAAAGTCGCGCGCGACTATGTGATTTATCGTGACCAACGTTCTAAACTTCGTGAAGGCTCAGATTCTAAAGCACATCCAACCTTAAATGTGATTGATCAAAATGGTCAACGCAAACCGCTGGATCTCGGCTTACTTGAACGCACCATGCAATTTGCGGCACAAGGTTTAGAAGGCATTGACGTACAAGACGTTATTAATGAAACCCTGAAAAACCTGTATGACGGCGTTCGTGAAGAAGATGTTGCGACCACCATGATTTTGGCAACGCGTACACGCATTGAGTCAGAACCAAACTATACCTACGTGACTGCACGTCTGTTGCGTGAAGATCTATTAAAAGAAGGTTTAACTTTCTTAGGTTTACCACTGGATACTTCTGAAGGCGACGCACTCGAGACTTATCTCAAACGTGCGGTTGAATTAGAACTGGTTCATCCAGAACTGCTGACTTATAACCTTGATGTATTAAAAGCAGCAATCAAACCAGAACGCGGCGCACAATTCACGTATCTCGGTTTGCAAACACTGTATGACCGTTATTTCTTGCATAGCAATGATGTGCGTTTTGAATTGCCACAATTATTCTTTATGCGGGTGTCGATGGGCTTAGCGGTGCAAGAAGCCAACCGCGAAGAACGCGCAATCGAATTCTATAACTTGCTGTCTAGCTTTGATTACATGGCGTCGACGCCTACCCTATTTAATGCAGGCACATTGCGTCCGCAATTGTCGTCTTGCTATCTGACCACTGTGCCAGATGATTTGCATGGCATTTATGGTGCGATTCAAGACAACGCGATGCTCTCGAAATGGGCAGGCGGTCTGGGTAATGACTGGACACCAGTGCGTTCATTGAATGCCTATATTAAAGGCACTAACGGTAAATCACAGGGTGTTGTGCCATTCCTGAAAGTGGCGAACGACACGGCTGTTGCAGTCAACCAAGGTGGCAAACGCAAAGGCGCAGTCTGTGCGTACCTTGAAACGTGGCACTTAGACATTGAAGAGTTCCTTGATCTGCGTAAAAACACTGGTGATGACCGTCGCCGTACGCCAGACATGAACACTGCAAACTGGGTTCCTGACCTCTTTATGCAACGCGTGATCGAAGATGGCGATTGGACACTGTTCTCCCCATCGAACGTGCCTGATTTGCATGATTTGACGGGTTTGGCATTTGCCAAGCGTTACAACGAATACGAACGCATGAGCCAAGCTGGCGAAATCAAGCCGTTCAAGAAAATCAAAGCCCAAGATCTATGGCGCAAAATGCTGTCGATGTTGTTTGAAACTGGTCATCCTTGGATCACATTCAAAGACGTGTGTAACTTACGTTCACCGCAACAACACGTGGGTGTGGTTCACTCATCGAATCTGTGTACTGAAATTACCCTCAATACCAGCGCGGATGAAATCGCAGTGTGTAACTTAGGTTCAATCAACCTTGTCCAACACATTACTGACGGTAAACTCGACAACGACAAGCTGAAACAAACGGTGAAAACTGCGATTCGGATGCTCGATAACGTGATCGACATTAACTACTACGCCGTGCCACAAGCGAAGAACTCGAACTTGAAACATCGTCCAATCGGTATGGGCATCATGGGCTTCCAAGATGCGCTGTATGAATTGGGCTTGGCTTACGGTTCGAACGAAGCGATTCAGTTTGCTGATACCTCGATGGAAGTGATTAGCTACTATGCGATCAGCACATCAAGCGACTTGGCGGTTGAGCGCGGCGCGTATAGCACGTTCAAAGGTTCACTGTGGGATCAAGGCATTCTGCCGATTGACTCGTTGGAAATCGTGGCGAAATCACGTCCAGAACGGATGTTTGAAGTGGATCGCAGCCAAACACTTGATTGGGCAAAACTGCGCGCTAAAGTTCAAAAAGACGGCATGCGTAACAGCAACGTCATGGCGATTGCACCAACTGCGACGATTTCGAATATTTGTGGTGTCGCGCAATCGATTGAACCGACCTATCAAAATCTGTATGTGAAATCGAACTTGTCTGGCGAATTTACCGTGATCAATCCACACCTCGTTCGTGCGCTTAAAGCACGTGGCTTGTGGGATGTAGTCATGGTCAATGACCTGAAACATTATGAAGGTTCAGTCCAGCAAATTGGTCGTATTCCAGATGACTTAAAAGCACTGTTCGCCACTGCGTTTGAAGTTGAGCCACGTTGGATGGTGGATGCTGCAAGCCGTCGTCAGAAGTGGATTGACCAAGCGCAATCATTGAATCTGTACATTGCTGGCGCGTCAGGTAAGAAACTGGATACCACTTACAAAATGGCATGGTTACGCGGTCTCAAAACCACCTATTACCTCCGTGCTTTGAGTGCGACTTCAGCGGAAAAATCGACCACTAAAACGGGCGCATTGAATGCGGTAAGTGCCAAAGCACCGACTTTAGTCGCTCCAGTAATTAGCCCAGCGGCAAGTGCACCTGAGTCGGTTTCGGTCAATGACGCTGACCTCGCCTTCTCCAATGCTGCGCCTGTACCATTGGCTTGTTCGATTGATAACCCAGATTGTGAAGCTTGCCAGTAGGTTAGCGACTAGCCACTCGTGGCTTAACAATTTAGTTCGTTTTAGTGCTTCTCTGTTGCGTGAATCTCTGGTATTTATAGTGGAGATTCGCGTGCAAAAAGGAAAATCGTGAATCATTCACAAGGATTTTTGAGATTCAATAAACAAAAGAGCGAGGTGAACAGCTATGAACACGAAATCCGCAAAAAAAGAGTTTGTTGACGCAATCCGCGATAAAAAGCGCGTCAAAGTGATTTTCTACTCGCAAGAGGAGAAACGTTTTCTTGTTCGTGTCTGTGCACCAATTGATTATGGAATGGACGCAGGTGTCAGTGGCAATGCCAGTAGCAATGGCGCTGAACGTTTGAACTTCTGGGATTACGAAGGTAAAAAAGAAGGTCAAACTGCAGCACATACATTGAGCCTCCGCGCTGACCAAGTTCGCAGTATGAACGTGCTCGATGAATTCTTTGATCCAAGCGAACTCGTGGCAAGCAGCACCAGTACCACTGGTCGTAGCTACTCTTAAACATGTCATAAGAGCAGTACCACGCTGAAAGATCCAATGCTGTATGGCGCTTTTGAATAAGCCTCATGCAGCATTCGCTAAGTTTTTTTCTTGAGTTGAATCCTTAGAATGAACACCCCAAATAATGCTTATTGAAGCGGTTTTTCAATCAGCATGGGGACAGCTTTTTTTGAAGAAGATGAATCAGTGGTTGGTAAAACGGCAAAACGGACAGGAAGTCATGCATTTGCCAACAATCCACAAGTCATTATCGAATTGGTTTAAAAAGATTTTTTTAAATTTATTGATGTAAAGCTTTTAGTAACGTATACGTAAACGAGGAAAACCACATGTCTATCATCAGCTGGGACGATTTCAACGATGAAGAAAGCGCTGTCGCGACCATACCGCAAACCGCAAGTCAAACGAAACCTGCGGTCGCACCAGTTGCGCCAGCAGCAGAGCCAACGCCGTCTGTGGCTCGTGCTGCATCCGATGCAGCCCCAGCTCTCCCTGCTGACGCCAGTGCCGCTGACCGTGCTCAACATGCTGTAGCCCACCTCGACGTTGCTGCGGGTCTCGAAGATTTGGAAATGGGCGCACAGCGCATCCTCGTTGACGACAAACGCATGATCAACTGCCGCGCTGACTTGAACCAACTTGTGCCGTTCAAATACGAGTGGGCATGGCAAAAATACCTCGATGGCTGTGCAAACCATTGGATGCCGCAAGAAGTGAACATGACTGCGGACATCGCGTTGTGGAAATCTGAAAACGGTCTGACTGCGGATGAACGTAGCATTGTGATGCGCTCACTGGGCTTCTTCTCCACTGCCGATTCATTGGTGGCGAATAATTTGGTATTGGCGCTTTATCGTCACATTACTAACCCAGAATGCCGTCAATATTTGCTGCGCCAAGCGTTTGAAGAAGCGATTCACACCCATGCGTATCAATACTGCATTCAGTCGCTCGGCATGGATGAAGGCGAAGTCTTCAACATGTATCGCGAAGTACCAAGTATTGCCAAAAAAGCGACTTGGGCACTGAAATACACGCAAAGTTTAAGCGATCCAACGTTCCACACAGGCACGCCAGAAAACGACCAACGTTTGTTGCGTAATCTGATTGCGTTCTATTGTGTGTTGGAAGGGATTTTCTTCTATTGCGGATTTACGCAGATTCTGTCGATGGGTCGTCGTAACAAGATGACTGGTGTTGCTGAGCAATTCCAATACATCTTGCGTGATGAGTCGATGCATTTGAACTTTGGTATTGATGTGATCAATCAAATCAAAAACGAGAATCCGCATCTGTGGACTGCTGAATTCCAACAAGAAATCATTCAGATGATTTTGGAAGGTGCGACCATCGAGATCGAGTATGCGCGTGACACGATGCCACGTGGTGTACTGGGTATGAATGCTGCGATGATGGAAGAGTATTTGAAGTTTATCGCGAATCGTCGTTTGAATCAGTTGGGCTTGCCTGAGCAGTATGCTGGTGTGACGAATCCGTTTGGTTGGATGTCTGAGATGATGGACTTGCGTAAAGAGAAGAATTTCTTTGAGACGCGTGTGACTGAGTATCAGACTGGTGGGGCGTTGAGCTGGTAAATTTGGTGCGTCGTCAAACGACACATGGTTTGTCATTTGCGACACATAAAGTGTCATTGAGCGACACATAAGTTGGCATAGATGATGTGAGGCAATCAATATATGATGTATATTCAGACTGATACGGTTTCAGCGTACAAGAATGCCTAAGTATGCAATGTCACATATTGTGTCGTTTTATGCGAAAAATGCCAACTTATGTGTCGCAACACCTTGTCATTGGATGACACCACACTCTGTAAAGCATTGTTTCTATTAGAAACGAAATGACAAGTTATGTGTCACCTGACGTGCGTCGTCACGCGACACATAGTTTGTCATTCGCGACGCATGGTTTGTCATGCAAAGACACATGGTTTGTCATGGAAATAAGATTAAAGAGGCGTAGAGCGACACACAAAATGGCCTAGGCGACATCTTGGATGTCATTCAGCGACAAAGTTGTCATTCTGAGCTGCACAATAAAAGAGGCGTCATTTTCATGACGCCTCTTTTATTTCTATTACGAGCTAAAAAACATACTTTGTTGCAAATTAAAGTTTCTAAAAATTCACTTTTTTTGAAGAAAACTCCCACAGTTAGCTCCAAATCACCTAATTGTATCGCGAATAAGCTCAAAATTTCCTCGAAACTGCCACTTTTTCCTCTCAAAATGCTCACTAGCACCTCACTATTTCACAGAAAAATCTTTTTTCTATTTAAATTCGAGCAATTTTCTCTATTTTCTTAAGTTAGAAAACAAGATTAATTTTCTCAAATCCAGCCTTTATAGATGTTTTTGAAATAATGTTTTAAAAAAGGAATGTTTTCGCCTTATGTGAAAAATTCACCAAAAGTGAGTATTTATTAGCACCAGAAACCAACACGTTAGATAAAATATTTTTTCTATATATTTTAAAAACACACATACATGATTTAAAAAAATTAATAGAAAGAGCCGCAGAAGACAACTCAAAAAATCATTACTAAAACATTTCCAAAACCACACCACATAAAACAATTTTATTTTAATAAAAACATTAAAGTCCGCTATTCAAAACCCAATAAAATCATACTATTGAATATCTGACTGCTATGGATTAACGTATAGAAATCCCTCTAATCGGCATCAAGGGGCCAATTTACGCAACAAAACAGGAGATACCAAATGACTTAGAAAACAAAAAACAGACCAGTTGGTCTGTTTAGTGCTAAGGGGAAATACTCTCAGCTGACACTCAGAGTATCCCTTAGCCATATCCCAAACGTCAAGATGCATTTGTTACAAAATGCAGCTATGTCTATTTTTTTCTAAAATAGTTGGAGATAACACAATGGATAATTCATTCAATTACATTCTCAAGCAACTCCGAGTTGCCTTTGCACCTTCGCCCTTCGCTAAAACCACATTCGTAGGTGCACGAAATATACCTCACGGATCCCCAGGAAAACGAACTCACTACTTCTTTAGCCATAAATCTAATGGGTTAATTCAACTCGAAAGTTACCTTGAGTTAGCAAATGCTCTAAAAGTAGAGGCACATCCACTCACTTTAGAGTTTCGAACTCAAGCATTCAAGATGCTGAAATCCAGTGGCCAATATGTCTTTCCTGATTTCGTTGTAAAGCTGACAAATGGGCAGTATGAAGTCCACTCTGTCAAGCCATACCCATACGACGCTACCTCTGAGTCGCTCAGTGAATTTCTCGAGCTTCGAGAAATTCTGGCAAAACTCGATATTGAATATAAACATGTGAGTGCCAGGGTCTTGCCTGATCGGCAACAGCTAGCTCGCCTTTTGCAACTTTACCAGCGAGGTCATAGGCGCTGTTGGACCCCCAGAGAAGTTGATCTAGCCGTCCACTCCTTACAAGTTACCCCGCAGTTTTCTATGATGGATGCTTACACCATCATTCATTCGGTAAATCTACCATGTGAAATCTTAGATTACTTGATTTTTCATCAGCTTATCCATTTCGAGATTAAAGGAGAAGCTCATGGATTCTATTAAATTAGTAATCGGGCAGCGCTTTCAAATACTTGAAGACGAATTCGAAATTACTTTCGCTAGTCCAGATCAAATCCGGTACGCAACCGTCGCAGGTGGAAAAAGCCATCAAATGACTATTGTAAACTTCATGGCACATTTGAAAGATGGGACGATATCCTGTTTATTCACGCCAGGCAGCCTGCAACTGAACGGCGACAATGCCTCGGGCATTATAAGGAGATATCGATATATCCAGAACGCATTACAGGAGCTCGCACAGCCTCAATCAGAAAAACCTCTTCAAGAAATCATTGCTCGTGTAGCCGAAAGCCTCCTCGATCCCAAACCGCCCTCAACACGTACAGTCAAAAGGTGGATCCACGCCTTTCAATTAACGAATGACGAGACTGCTTTACAAAACAAAAAGCGAATAGGCAGCCGTTTTTTTCATTTTTCTATCGAAATTGAACAAATGCTTCTACGGGCCATCCACGAGGTTTATTTACAAACTGGGAAAAAAACGTGTCGAGATATTCGGGCGTTTATGAAAGCCGAACTCATATCCGTCCTTTCTAAAGACGAACTTAAGCATCTGCCCTCAATGCGCACGCTCCAACGTCGAGTCAAAAAGCTGGATCCCTACATTGTTAACGTTGCTCGACACGGTAAACGTGTTGCCGATCTGATGGCAAAAGCTGCTGGACAATCGATCATTACGTATGCCCCACTTCAGCTTGTCGAAATCGACACTCACGATCTCGACATTATTTTGATCGATCCTGAGACGTTTGAGACCATCGGCAGACCCTATCTGGCATTGGCAATCGAGGTTTATACCCGTGTAATCATAGGTATGTTCATATCCTTTTACCCTGCCAGCGCGATTACTACCCTTGCGGTGATCAAAGACATGGTTACTCGACCTAAGCACGGGTTGCCTGGCGGAATCCCAGCACAAATCGTTCCAGACAATGGGGTTGAGTTTAAGAATAGCTCTTTCATTCGTACCTGCGGACAACTGGCTATCACGGTATCACCGTCACAAATTCGTACTCCAGATAATAAACCTCATGTCGAACGTATGTTCAGAACCATTGCAGAAGGATTGATCCATAAATGCAGTGGGACAACTTTCAGTAATCCAAAAGAAAGAGGTGATTACAACTCTTCTAAAAAAGCGGCTTTGACTCTTGATCAATGCAGATCGAATATTAATGAATGGATCGATACAGTGTATCAACGTACGAAACACTCCAGTACAGGTCGTGTTCCTATTTTTCACTGGGAGGAAGTCACCAAAAAAATCCCTCCGCTTTCTATGGCTCCCGAAGATATCGACCAGATTGCAAGAACTCCCTTCTTAAAATCAATTAACGCTGGACGTGTCAGAGTCAACTCTCTTCAATATTACTCACATGCCTTGGCTACCCTAGAGCAGCAATATCAGGGCAAAGTGACAGTACTCGTTGATGAACTAGACCTAAACTCAGTCTACGTTCAACATCCTCTCATCAAAGGCATCACTATTCTTGCTGAATCAACAAATCCTGACTACACCCGCAACTTGACCATTTATGCGCATCAAGAAGCACAAAAAATCAAGAAGGAACTGGGAATAGCAGATCTTCGTAAGCTCGGAGACAATGATGATCTGGTTGCCCTCGGGCTACTCATGAAAAAGATTCAAACTCAGATCGAAACGAACCTGACCGCAAAAAAACGACGCTGGCGTATCAACAATGGCGATCACTCGCTGACCACGCCCGAGTCGCCAAACAAGTTGGGCAAGGTTACCTCTCTCGCTCACCTTCCAAAGGCAAGTATCGACTCAAGTACAACCAAACTACCAGCTTCATTTACATCAATGGACATGGAGTAAAATCATGGATCTAATTCACTTTCAAACTGTCTCTAACCTAGATAAGTTCTGTGTCAATCACCTTGAGTTTCAGCAAGCTTTCTCAGGCATACAGCGTTGCATGAATAAGAGCCTATTTTATAGAGAAGCAGTTGGCTCCCTTTTACTTGGTGATGGCGGTATGGGAAAAACCTCGGTATGCAATGCAATCATGAAAAGCATGCCGTCGTATGTTGACAAGACTGATCGCTATGAAAAAACGATTATTCCTGCATTTTATGCGTCCATCCCATCCCCAGCCACCATTAAAAGCGTGGCTGGGTGTCTGCTGACGCAATTAAACGACCCAGCTCCCTACATTGGAACTGCCGATTCATTGACAAAGCGCCTCAGCAATCTTCTAACCCTCTGCGAAACAAAGTTGGTGTTTCTTGATGAGATGCATCACCTGTTCAACATCAGTAATTCATTGCAGAGTGTTAATAAGAACGTCCGCGATTGGATCAAGACGCTCACCAAGAACACGCATATCAGCTTTTGCTTGGTTGGGCTGAAAGAGTTTGAACCCATTGTCACTTCCGATCTTGAACTTGGCCGCCGATTCTTAAATAAGTTTTATCTGAATCCACTGTTACCAGGCACCGAACAGCAACAAGGTTCGTTAAATCTGTTCTTGGGTGAAATCGATCAGCAAATGCTGAAACGTACTGGTGTTGCATCAAAACCGGCTCTAAATAACCACCTCCTCACGCTCCAAATCTATGCTGCGACACAAGGTAACCCTGCATTTATCATGAGCCTGATCAAAGAAACGTTATTGATGTGCCTGGAGAGTGGAGACAAGGTTTTAACAAGGCAGTACCTAGGAGAAGCTTGGCAAACAGGGATGACCAGTAAGACCAACCTAACACCGACCAACCCTTTTGAAATGCGGGAAGGTGAACTTGCCAAATACATAAGGGGAATTGCATGAAGACACATTTCCCAATCCTTTATCGCATCTATCCTTGGCCTAATGAGACGGCAGGTAGCATTCTTGTCCGTACTGCAGAAAGGCTCAAACACGGCAGTTTTTTTAGACTGGATACATTTGAAATGAGTGAAAGCTTCTTAGTTCAATTAATTAAGGGGTAACCTATGAATTATCGTGTACCGCTATGCCCTTATCCATTCGTCAATGAGACTATTGGAAGCTTACTACTGCGAACAACTGTAGCCAACCATCATCTTTCTCCACACAACCTACTATCGCAACGAATCGCTTTGAAAGATGAAAATACAATCAGTAGAGTTCTTGGGGACTATCAATTATTTAGTGAAATGATTGATAAATTTGGTTTTCCTAAATCTTGGCTACAACAATTCATTCATCGCAATGGTCCAACATCTAAATCCCCTTACCATTATATGGGGATGGATGTTTCCGCATTTCTTGTTAGACCTGACCTCATGGCTTATTGCCCACTTTGTCTTATGGAAGAAGCATATTGGCGACAGGAATGGTTGTTCAAACCATATTCAAGTTGTCTTAAACATGGTCTTATGCTGATTGAGAACTGCCCATTTTGTCAGACCGAACTCAGTTCTACACGTGCCCAAATTTGTATATGCCAGAAATGCCATCAAGATTTACGCCACGCCCCTCGGTGTTCTATTAAAACTGATGCGACTGCTAGATTTATGAATATTCTTAAGAGTGGAGATCAAAATCAGCTTCGTGAATTTAACCATCTCTGGAGGACGCTAAATAATTTTAAATTTCCGGCAGATTTAGTAACAAATCAAACTTCACGAGATATGATTATTGAGTTGTATTTTATTAATCGAGATTACGCCGCCACTTATATGGCCGCGCTCGTGAATGAACGAATTGCATTTGAACATCCTCGTATTCAATTGCTATCTTTTTTAATAGCAGAAAAGCCATTAAAAAATTTTGCAGAACTCGTCCTGATGAGATGCATCACGCCAACATCTCCATCCCCCTGTCGTACTAATGACCCCGCAATATCTGCTGCACAAGCCGCAATTGCTCTTGGAATTGGCAAGAGACACCTTAATACATTGCTACATCAGCAAGTACTTAAATATCAACTTTTGTCTAATAAGCACAAAACCATTTTAGTATCAGATATAGAAAATCTTCTGTGTTATCCGCTCAGCTATGTTCCAGCAATCGTTTATGACTATACAAAACTTGAAGTCACTATTGACGAAGCTGCGCATATTCTCGAAACCAACTCCGAGGTCATCAGATCTTTAATCAAATGTCGATGGCTTGAAGCCCAGAAGTACAAAATAAGCTCACATCTTAAAACATTGATTTGTCCTCACTCACTCAGTAGTTTCCAAAACCAATATATCTTAGTTGGTACATTAGCTCATCTCTGGCATGTTAACTCAACGAATCTTGCTGAAAAATTAGCCGAGCTTCATATTTTCCCAATCGCTGGTCCGCACATTGACGGTGTGCTCACAACACTATTTTAAGAAAGATCACGTCAAATATATAGAGTCCCATCATATTGAAAGCATTGGTAAATACTTAACGGCTACAGGAAGACCTTACAAAAGTAAATTGGATCAAACAATAAAGGTTGAAGAACCATTCATCACGTATAAGGAAATTCAAACTCGATATGAAATGACGCCAGGAGATATCGAAAGGATGCTACAGAAGGGCATTCTACAAAAAATGCCTTTGTCAGGTCAGTCGAGACACGAAAGGGGGAAATTATTCACAAGAATCACACTTCAGTCTTTTATTGCCTTGAATAACAAGATTAATGATTCAGACTTAATGACCATTCAGGCCGCTGCAAAAGCACTACATTGTGCAATCAATGCATTGTATATAAATTGGATACATACTCATTTTATTTCCATTGTCTATATATATCATTTCAAACGAATTCGTAAGGTTGATGTTGAGCGAGTTCAACATATCTTAAAAGAGTTCATTACATGTTCTGAAGCCAGTAAAGCACTTCATATGTATCGGACACATGCACGGAACTTGGAACGCGAAGGTGTTCTCAAAGGTTTTAAGTTTGGCGATGGTCGAACTATCACACTTTATCGTAGAAGTGATATCAAAAGGCTCGCAAGGCAGTACAAAAAAAAACCCAGTATTAACACTTGATAAAACTTAAAATTCCGCAGGGTTTTAACACTCATTCCACCCCACTCATTCCCAATCCCCCAACACTCGTCAGCAACCTCAATCTCGCACTGCGCCACTCTGCCAAACACTGAATCCTTTGCTGCTCAGCATCCGCCAATGCAGACTGAGTACTCAGCACATCCAAGATATCACTCGCCCCTTTGTCAAACTTGCGCTGGACTGTTGCAACTGCATTCTGAGCTGAGGTTAATAAATCTTGTGAGTATTTAAGATTGTCGGCTGCTGCCATAGCATCGGCATGGGCTTTCACCACTTCCATCAACGTTTGTTGTTCAGTGTCTTGTAATGCTGCTTCCTTTTGTTCAACTTGGGCTTGTGCGCCTCTGATTTTATAGGTTTGGTCAAAGCCGCTAAAGAGTGGAATATTCAGGGTAAAACCAGCCAGAGTTTCATCGGTCTTTTGTGGATTCAGCCCTTGGTTGGGTCGTCCGTTTTGGTAGAAGTTACCGGTCATGTCGAGGGATGGGAGTCCTTCTGAACGAGTAGAGATAACTTTTTCTTTGGCAGCTTCCACTTGGGCACGGGCAGATCGAATTGCTGGGTGCTGGGCTTGAGTTTGTTCAAGCCAGCTATTCAAATCCTGTTTGATGTTGTCGGTGGGGTCGGTCAGGTCTTCACCGAGGGTGAGATGTGTCGATTCAGGCAGACCTAGCGCATAGCGCAGGATGGAGAGGTCTTTTTGGTACGTGCCTTGTGCTCGACTGCGATCCAGTTTAGCTTTAGCCAGTGCGGTGGCGGCTTGTAGGGTATCGGATGCGGCACCTGCTCCTCTGACTTCTCTTCGTTGGGCCGCTTCTAGTGTCGATTGAGCATATTGTTCAACCTTGAGCTTTGAGTTCTGGGTGGCTTGGGCCGACTGTGCATCGAAATAAGCCGAGATCACATTGGTCAGTGTCTTCTGGAGTGCTGCATCATGATCAGCCAATGCGGCATCGAGTAGATCGCCTGCAGAGCGTTGATTGGCGTCACGTCCGCCAAAGTCAAACAGTCGCCAAGTAAGACTGGCGTATTCAGTGGTGTTTTTTAATGTGGTCGAAGGCTGGAATTTGTTATTCGGCGTATGAGTATGATCACGCATCCGACTGATGCTGCCTGTGAGGGTGCAGATAGGCAGCTCTGGCTTCCCCTAATGCAGCAGCTTGTACTTTAATGGCTGCCCATGTGCCTTGCAGTTGAGGGTTATGGCAAATAGCCACATCCATGGCTTCGCTTAAGGTTAAGGGGCTTTGGTTGAGTGCGTGGTTTTGTTGTTGTTCTTGTTGTGCGGTACGCCTGGCATTAGCTTGAATGTCATGGGGATCAATCATCCAAGGACTGGTTTCAGGTTGAATGCCATAACGACCATAGGTACACGACAACAGGTTAGGATCATTCGGTAATGAGGTGCCGTCATGTAGAACTTTGGGTTCGGTGCGTAAGGGATCATCCAGAAAGTGGTCGGTATTTCTCACGCTATAGCGAATTCCGCGTGCAGTCGCATCACTGATTTGATCAGGCCAAGATGGTGATGTGGTTTGTGATACGGGTGCTAGTTGTGATTGCACTTGCTGTTGATCAGCATGTACAACAGGGGTTTGCATCAGGAACACACTACTGATCATCACGCATAAGCTGTGTTTTGATCGATGCTTTTGCTTTGATTGGTACTTTGTTCGACCTTTTGCATTGCAATTAGCGTTCATGCAAGGCCTCGTGTTCATGTTGGATCAGAGGCGACAGGATGTATTCAATGACGCGGCGTGTGCCTGTTTTGATTTCAACATTCACCGACATGCCGTCTTCGAGGGGCATTTGGGTGCCATCGACGTTGAGGGTGGTGCGATCTAAGGTGACCTTGGTGGAATAGCGCAGGCCTTTAGATGAATTAGCTTGGTCGTTATTACTTTGTCCATTATTACTACTTTGACCAGAATCACTTTTTCCGTCTTCGATGGCATCACGGGAGACGTGGGTGACGATGGCTGGGATGGTGCCGTATTTGGTGTAATCAAACGCATCGATCTTGACTGCAGCAGCCTGATCTTCGTGGATAAAGCCGATGTCTTTGTTTTCAATATAGGCTTCGACTTCCACTTGTTTTTGAGCAGGGACAATCAGCATTAAGGGTTGTGCAGCTTGAACAACACCGCCGATGGTGTGGACGGTGAGTTGTTGCACAGTACCGTCGACAGGTGCACGGAGTTGTAGCAGTTGACTGTGCTCTCCTGCTCGTTTGGCATCTTGGCTACTGGATGCAGCATCTTTGGCACCTTGGGTCAGCGCGTCATAGGCATCTTTTTTGGTATCAGTGATTAAGGCCTCACGTTGATGCTGGGCATCAGTCAGTTGGCCTTCCAGCTCGATACGGGCTTGTTCCTTTTCAGTATAGGCTTGGATCGAGACATCGTGAGTCTGGCTCAGGGCTTTGTAGTTATTGGCGGTTTGAGTCGCTAGTGGTAGATCTTGAGCAAAGTGACCCCTGTTGAGTTTTTCGGACACATTTTTAAGAGACCATTTACGCAGCTCGCAGCATGAAGTTGTTAAATGATTCTGCTGGACTGATGTTACCTAATCTCGTATCCAATGCTTTCAAACACAAGTCCGTCGTCATACGTTCCGCTATGGCGTAGCCAACGATTTCTTTACTGTATAAATCTTTAACTCCTGCCACATACAGCCAGCCTTCATTTGTCCAGATGTAAGTGATGTCACTCGACCATGCCTGATTCGGACGTTCAGCCTCAAACTGTTGCTTTAGTAGATTGGGAGCTACAGGTTTGTTGTGATCACTATTCGTTGTGCATTTGAAGCGTTTCACTTGTTTGCAGCGTAAGCCATGCTTGTTTCTCAGTTGACGGACTTTGTGTAGCGAAATATCTACACCTGAGCGAACCAGTTCTGCATGCAAGCGTTCATTACCATAGGTTTCTCGTGTTCGTTGATGCGCGGCTTTCACGAGTGCTGATAAAATCAGATCTCGCTTTGCTCGTGGACTCGGTGAACCGACTAGCCAACGGTAATAACTGCTGATTGTAATCATGAGAAGGCGGCACATGAGCTTAATTGGGTATAACTTGGTGTGTGCTTTCACGAATGCATAACTTCAGCTTCTAACACACTGACTTGCGGATTATGGTTTGGCGTTTCTTTGATGCGACCACTACGTGCAAGTGTGACCGCTTCTGCTTTAAATTCTGGGCTGTAACTCTGACGGGTTCGTTGTTTCATCATTTGACTCCTTTTGATTGATTATATCTCTTTCAAAAGTGTCCGAATTTCTCAACAGGGGTCACTATACCGCATCACGCGATACATAAGTTGTCACGCAAAATAAAGGAAAGAGGCTGCGAATACCGCAGCCTTTTCTTATATCAGTTTGTCGTTGACCATGCTTCATGACCTTCGCTACGAGTTTGTCATTGTAAAGGTCGGGATGCGGACTTAATTCGTTGGGTGGGTCGAGTTTTCGTTATTCAGCTTCATCGCCTGAGCCACGCTTTCGTCGTCAAAACCGATACGTTCGATTAACTTACGCGCCAAGCCAGGGGCATTCGCCACCAAGCTATTACGGCTAGGTACAGTGACTGTTTCGCGGCGATATTCAATGGTGTCCACCAGAGCTGAGATGACCTCTTCCAGAGCAACGAACTGCCAGATGCCTTGGTGGTTATTCCACACCAGCGTCGAACATAGGCCATCGACAATCGCATCCATCATGGGCGTCTTGAAGAATGTAGGATGGAAAGTACCGACGCCTACGCCATCTGACTTGAGTTCCAAGCGAGCACTATTACACATCGCCCAGACACCTGCTTTGCTGGCGGTGTAGTGGATGTTCAATGGCGAGTGAATAAAAGCAGCCATGGAAGAAATCGCCAGCAGATATCCGCGTCGTGCTTTTACATGCGGAATTGCTGCATGGAACGTGCGCCAAACACCGTTCAGGTTGATATCGATGACGCGATCAAAATCACGCGGCTCCATTGTTTCTAAGGAACCATGAATACCGATGCCAGCTCCAGCGATCACCACATCAATACCGCCAAAATGAGCCGCAGCCGCATCCATGGCTGCCTTCAGACTTTCCATAGAGCGCACGTTGGCTACCCAGCCTGCTGCAACTTCTGATCCGCCGAGTTCAGCAACCATACGATCAAGCGCGTTTTGATCAAGGTCGAACAGCGCGAGTTTCGCTCCCTTAGCACGCAGAGCCTGTGCTGCGGCTAGACCCAAACCACCAGTAGCGCCAGTGATCACAATCACACGGTCATTCAATTCATATCGTTTCATGAGGTTTCTCCAATAATGTGCTAAACAGGTACGGTGCGTTTGAGGAAGTCGAGCTGGTCGCTGACAACACGCTCAAAAGCCTCTCCGATATAAATTTCAAAGTGACCGTCGGCGTAGTGTTTGATCTCATGGCGCGGTGCATGGCTGGCATGACGTAGCGTCGCCTTGGCTGGTGCCACCGTATCGGTGTCACAGACGCAGAACAACACGGGTGCCTGAATGCGTGCCGCCTTACGGCCGGGGTAGTAACGGATGATGTCGAGTGCAAAACGTGCAGCGACATAGTTCGGGATATTTGAGTCAGAAGGCAGGATCGCTAGATAGCCAGGATAAGCGTCTGGTGCATTCATCAGCGCGGTCTGTCCAGGCAAGGCTGCTAGCGGAACCATCACTGGCTGAGCACCGAACAATGAACCGATTTTGTCTCGTAATGCGAGTACTGTGATCTTCAAAGAAGTCAGCGGATCCATAACCATGCTGGATGAGAAGCCGTCGGTGAACGGACATTGCGATATCACGGCGGCAAGTTGAAGATCATCGGCGGCTGTCGCCAGCACATGACCACCACCAAATGAAGTACCCCAGATGACGACGCGCTGCGGATCGACTTCGTTCAGACTGCGCGCATAGGCAATGGCAGCCTTCCAGTCCTGCAATTGTTTACTGATGTCGAGTAGTTGGCGTGGTTGTCCTTCACTGCCACCAAAGTGACGATAATCGAACACCAAACAGGCATAACCAGCCGCAGCAAAGCGCTCGGCAAACGCTGGCAAGCGCATGTTGCGCGTGCCGCCTAGACCATGAGCCATAACGATTACAGGAAAAGGACCTGCGCCTAGCGGACGATAAATGTCCGCGCTGCAATATAATTTACCTGAAAGAAACTTAACCTGTTTTGGCGCTAATATCTGAGTAAGATTCTGAGTCATCGCTATATCCATCATGAGGATTGAAGATAGCTAAATTATAGGCAGGGAGAAATCGCAGCACTTGACTCTAGCGGACAACCTACTTGATACTTTCCGCCAAATACGGATGAGAATGTCATGGGACAACAGATCTATCGACACGTCGTACCAGAGACTTATGTCCAGCTACTATACGAGTATCTAGATGCCAAGGGATATGCGCCTGAGACATTGTTAGGGGAGCCTTGGCCTGAGCCAGACCTGCAAAACATCGGTGGTATTGATGTGGCATACTGGAATTGTATGCTGGAGAAGGCGGCGGATAAGCTAGAAGACCCTCTGCTAGGAATACATCTCGGACAAACAATTACTGCTCGGCATCTAGGGGTACTGGGTTCGGTATTACTTGCCAGTGAAAATCTGGGCGCTGCCCTAAAACATTTGAATCACTATCTGCGTTTAATTTTTGATGTCGTTCCCATGGTTCTTCGTCCAAGTGATAGGTGGATTGATATTACTTGGGATGAAAGTGACTATGAAACTGGATGGCTTGTGAATGTCACTGGACAAGCTGTGATGGTGCAGTTTTGCCGTACGCTTGTCCGAGGTCTCGTTAATCCAATTTTTGTCCATTTCAAGCACGCTAGACCTGCTGATGCCAGTGCTTACGAAGCGTTTTTTGGTTGCCCCGTTCTCTTCGAGCAGCCTGATGTCATACTCAGATTCGATCTTGAATTACTTAGTATGCCCCTAAAAAGCCCCGATCCTGCCCTGATTGCCCTACTTGAACAACATGCAGATCGGTTACTTGCCCAACTCCCGCAACAACAAGAAATCGTAGAACAGGTTCGTAAGCTCATCGCCAGAGCCTTACATGACGGTGAACCCGATATTGAACGGATTAGTACGCAGCTCTATTGTTCTTCACGCACATTGCAACGTCGGTTGCGGGAAGCGGATACCAATTTTAGACGTGAGTTAAATCTAGTTCGCTACGAATTAGCCTCCTCATATCTAAAAGATCCCCGTCTACAGATCATGGAAATAGCCATGTTGCTGGGTTATTCTGAACACAGTGCTTTCACACGTGCGTTTAAGGACTGGAGTGGACATACTCCGCAGCAGGTTAGGGATAGATAAATAGTCAATTTGAAAAAGCTATTGAGTGACCCCTGCTGAAAAATAAGGACGAAATTTTAAGAGATATAATTCAGTCAAAAGGAGTTACATCTCATGCGTCAAAGATACAGTCCAGAGTTCAAAGCCGAAGCGGTTAAGTTAGTTCTTGAGCAAGAACAAACCC
>JANYEL010000095.1 GCA_025363155.1 Moraxellaceae bacterium | reverse complement strand
CCCTTGTGGTCGCCCTATTCAGACTCTAAAACAACATCAAAAGCGGGCGACCACAAGGGTAGCCCCTACGATATTTATAATGAATGCCATTAGTCTATAAACGTAAGGTAAATGTTTTGCCATTGTTTTATCGAATCGTTTGTTTATTCGAACAAGACACTAGAGCCAAAATGCAAACACGCGTATCATAGGCGACTTCTTTTTAAGGCTTTAGCAGTCCTTTCCGATTGTTAATGGAGCTCGTCCTAGTATGTTTATTGTGGCTGGTGCGCCTGCACTCTCTACCTTCAAGCAACGTCAGTTGCTGTCCCGTTTAGCAAACATCGCGTCTGTCACGGCGATCGATAGTCAGTTTCTCTACTTCTTTGATACGTCGCTCGATGATCAACAGCTAAAAGCCGCTGTAGGTTTGCTGAATGATGGTCAAAAGTTTGTCGTGCAAACGAAAGATGCTGATAGCGTTCAAGTACTGGTGACGCCGCGTCTGGGAACGATTTCTCCGTGGTCTTCTAAAGCGACTGATATTTTTAGTAACTGTGATGTGCCTGTGCATCGCCTTGAGCGCGGCACGTTGTACACCCTGCATGGTGTCAGCAGTCTATCTAAAGAACTGAAAGCAGTTTTACATGATCGCATGACTGAAACTGTGTTTGATGATGTTGATCAAGCACAACAATTGTTTCATGTAACGGAACCGAAACCATTGAATACGATTGATATTCTGGGTCGTGGTCGTGATGCATTGATTGAAGCCAATAAAGAATTTGGTTTTGCATTATCCGTTGATGAAATTGATTATTTGACCGATGCGTTTACGCGTTTAAGCCGTAATCCAAACGACATTGAACTGATGATGTTTGCTCAAGCAAACTCAGAACATTGCCGTCATAAGATTTTTAATGCCGAGTGGACAGTGAATGGTGAGAAAAAACCATTGTCATTGTTCCAAATGATTAAGAATACCTACAAGCAATCTCCTGAAAATGTTTTGTCTGCGTATAAAGACAATGCGTCGGTGATCGTCGGTACCTCTGCTGCGCGTTTTTATCCGCAAGGCAAACAACATAAATATAACTACACCAACCAAGCCACCCATATTCTGATGAAGGTGGAAACCCACAATCATCCAACGGCGATTGCGCCGTTTGCTGGCGCGGCGACAGGTTCTGGTGGTGAAATTCGTGATGAAGGCGCGACGGGTCGCGGTGGTAAGCCGAAAGCGGGTATGGCTGGTTTTACCGTATCTAACCTGAATATTCCTGATGCGCTTGAGCCGTGGGAAGATAAGCTGGGTGCGGAATACGGTAAGCCATCACGTATGGCATCGCCACTGCAAATTATGATCGACGGACCAATTGGTGCGGCGGCATTTAATAATGAATTTGGTCGTCCAAACCTTTGTGGTTATTTCCGTACATTTGAATTGAACGTCAATGACAATGTACGTGGTTTCCACAAGCCAATCATGCTGGCAGGTGGTTACGGCAATATTCGTCCTGATCATGTTGAGAAGCTGCCAATCGAACACGGCGACTTGCTGATTGTGCTTGGTGGCCCTGCAATGCTGATCGGTCTAGGCGGCAGCGCAGCATCCAGTGTCGATAGCGGCACGATGGGCGAGCAACTTGATTTTGCTTCGGTTCAACGTGAAAATCCAGAAATGGAACGTCGTTGCCAAGAAGTCATTGACGCCTGTTGGGGCTTAGAAGAAGCCAATCCAATCGTGTCGATTCATGACGTGGGCGCGGGTGGTTTGTCGAATGCAATGCCAGAGTTGGTCAATGACCATAAACTCGGCGCAACTTTAAATTTGCGTAAAATTCCGTCGCTTGAAGCGGGCATGTCGCCAATGGAAATTTGGTCGAACGAAGCACAAGAACGTTATGTGCTGGCGATTCGTCCAGAATCATTGAAATTATTTGAAAGTCTGTGTGCGCGTGAACGTTGTCCGTTTGCCGTATTAGGCGAAGCGACTGATGTGCGTCATTTAACTGTGACTGATCCGCATTTTGAAAACAGCCCAGTTGATTTGCCTATGCAAGTTATGCTTGGCGGCGCACCGAAGCTGCAACGTCAATACGAAGATATTCAACGTGTCGGCACAACATTCGATGCCACTTCTGTTGATCTGAAAGACGCGATTTTCCGTGTATTACGTCATCCAACGGTGGCAAGTAAATCATTCCTCATCACCATCGGTGACCGTTCGATTACGGGTTATGTGGCGCGTGATCAGATGGTGGGTCGCTGGCAGGTTCCTGTTGCCGATTGTGCGATTACCGTCACGGGTCATCAATGCACCACTGGCGAAGTGATGAGCATGGGCGAGCGTCCACCAGTTGCGCTGCTGAATCCTGCTGCATCAGCACGTTTGTGCGTTGCGGAAGCGATTACCAACTTGGCTTCAACGCCAATCGACCATTTGGGCGATATTAAATTATCAGCAAACTGGATGGCTGCTGCTGGACAACCCGGTGAAGACCAAGCGTTGTTTGAAGCGGTACGTACCATCGGTATGGAACTTTGCCCAGAACTCGATATTGCGATTCCAGTCGGTAAAGACTCATTGTCAATGCGTACCACTTGGCGAGATGACACTGGCGTTGAGAAAGCTGTTACCTCGCCAATGACTTGTATTGTCACTGCGTTTGCGCCTGTTCTCGATGTTACGTTGCATGTAACGCCTGAATTGCAAAAAGTTGCTGAAGAAAGCGTTCTAGTTCGCGTTGATTTGTCACGCGGCAAGTTCCGTCTTGGCGCCTCTGTACTGACTTTGGTTTATAACCATCTCGGTGAAGTGACAGCTGATCTTGATGATGCAAGTGATTTAAAAGCGTTCTTCAACGTGATTCAAGGTTGGACAAAGCAAAGCAAATTGTTGGCTTACCATGATATTTCTGACGGTGGCTTATTGGCGACTGTTGCTGAAATGATGTTTGCAAGCCGCTTAGGTGTCGATTTGACACTCGGTCAGAATACAGTGGCTGAATTATTTGCTGAAGAAGTCGGTTGTGTTGTTCAAGTTAGTCGTAGCGACTGGACTGAACTGCACGCTAAACTGGCTGATTCACAATTGGCAAATGCCATTGCTGTCATTGGTACTGTCAATGATTCAGACACGCTTACTGTTGCTGGTTTGAGCTTGCCACGCGTTGATTTGCAAACGGCATGGGCTTCAGTCAGTCATCAGATTCAACGTTTACGCGACAACAGTGATTGTGCGGATCAAGAATTTGCGCTGATTAGCGACAAGTCACATCAAGGTTTGATTGCACAACCCAGCTTTGATTTGAATGAGCCGATTGAAGCACCATTCCTGAATTTGGGTCAACCCAAAATGGCGATCTTGCGCGAGCAAGGCGTCAATGGTCATATCGAAATGGCAGCGGCGTTTGATCGTGTGGGCTTCTCAACCTACGATGTGCATATGAGCGATTTGCTGGCTGGGCGCGTGCGTTTGGATGATTTCCAAGGGCTTGTGGCTTGCGGTGGCTTTAGTTATGGCGACGTATTGGGTGCTGGCGGTGGTTGGGCTAAATCAGTGCTGTACCATGCAAAACTGCGTGACCAATTTGAAAGCTTCTTCCATCGCAGTGAGACCTTCACGCTGGGTGTCTGTAATGGTTGCCAAATGCTATCGCAGTTAAATAGCTTAATCCCGGGTGCTGAACAATTCCCACGCTTTAGACGGAATACCAGCGAGTCTTTCGAGGCGCGTGCGGTTAACGTCCGTGTTGAAAAATCACGTTCGGTCTTGCTTGATGGTATGGCTGGTTCAATTTTGCCAATCGTTGTGGCGCATGGTGAAGGTCGTGTAGATGCGACTGCTGATCAAATTGCTCACTTGAATGCACAAGAGCAAGTGATCATGCGTTTTGTCGATAGTCAGGGTAACCCAACGCAAACCTATCCACTCAATCCAAACGGTTCGCCAGAAGCGATTACGGGTGTGACGTCTTTGGATGGTCGTGCAACGTTGCTGATGCCGCATCCTGAACGTAACGTGCGTGCGTTGCAGCATAGCTGGAAGCCTGAAGATTGGACGGAAGATGGCGCGTGGTTACGTATGTTTAGAAATGCACGTAAATTTGCTGGTTAAGGTTACTGGCAAAGCGGCATGTATAAACTGACCTTATATGTCCCCGACACGCATGTTGAAGTCGTGAAACAAGCGATTTTTGCGGCGGGTGCGGGGCGTTATGAGGCTTATGATTCGTGTAGTTGGCAAGTCATGGGGCAGGGTCAGTTTCAACCATTAAAAGGTGCAACGCCTTTTATGGGTATTGTTGGTAAATTAGAAAAAGTTCCTGAGTGGCGTGTTGAAACTGTTGTTGAAGATGAGTTTATTCACGCTGTGATTGATGCGTTACGAGCTGCGCATCCTTATGAAATGCCAGCGTTTGATGTGATTAGGGTGGAGTTTTTGTAGTTTGATTTAGAATAACCATACAAGATGAGTCATATCATTTCTTGTGAATTTCCCAAAAAGGGAATATTATAATTATAAAGCTGGGCAAGATCACGAATGCACATTATTGCTAAAAGTAAACTTAGATTGTTCTGGGAAAGTAACTCATCCTTTCAAGATGCAGTTGAGCCATTAACTGAATGGTATCGTCATTTTGATAAAGCGAGTTATCAAAGTCCTCAAGCAATCAAAGATGTGTTTGGTACTGCTAGTATTTTGAAAGGCGGACGTGTTGTCTTTAATATCGGAGGCAATAAATATCGTTTAATTGTTGCTTTCGATTTTGAACGACAGTTGGGTTATATCCGATTTGTGGGTACTCACGTTCAATATGATCGTATAGATGCGGAGCTCATATGATTACTGTTAAACCGATACATAATGATGAAGACCTTGCACAAGCACTTGAACGTATTGATGTGCTTTGGCGCGCGCGGGTTGGCACGTCAGAAGGCGATGAACTGGATATTTTAACGATGCTCGTTGAGCGTTATGAAGATGCACATTATCCGATACCACCGTCTGATCCTGTCGCGGCGATCAAGTTTATGATGGAGCAGAAAGGTTTAACGCAAAAGGATTTGGTTCAGTATCTCGGTTCTCCCAGTAAGGCATCAGAGGTACTCAATCGAAAACGACCATTAAGCATCAATATGGTTAAAAGATTGCATCATGGTTTGAATATTCCTTATGGTTGTTTGTTGGCTTGAGCAACAAGAATAACTATGTGTTAATTAGTTTCTAATTCAGAGATATATACATTTATTTGTCTGATGATTTCTGTTGAATCTTCTCCATTTTTTTATCTGTTGATTATATCTACGCAAGGCTTCTTTACAGAAACCTAAAGCAAGTTTTGGATTGTAGATCGCAGTTTTATTTTCCCCATAAGCATGGCACAAATGGTATGCGGATTCCTCATGTCCAGCTTTAGTTGCATTGTTCCAGTATTTAAGTGCGAGTTTTTGATTTTTTTTGACACCATCACCTATAAAATATAGAAAACCAAGATTATTGTATGCATCCAATCGGAGGTATTCTAATTCGACAGGTACAGATTTTAGGTTTATCAATGCAGTCCAATTTACAGCTGCTGCTTGATAGTTTTTTGCTCTGAAGTTTCTAGTGCCACTATAAAAATAGCACTCAACGCTTTTAGCAGGAACTGATTCCAAATTTTTTTCTTCACACATCTCTGCTGCACGTGCAACTGAACTAAAAGCAAAAATCATTAATGCTAAAAAGGTTAGTTTATAAGTGTTCATCTATTTTTCTCATTATGTGATACTCGTCCTCGTAAAATTAGTATGGGTTTCCTTCCTTAAAATAACACAGTATCTCCACAGCGATGGGTTTCCTGCTAATTAATTTATTATTTTTTAAATACTTACATCAAAGTTCACTGAGCCCGTCGAAGTGGACACGTATACTTCATTAATCACGTATCCCCGCGCATTTCGACAGGCTCAATGAGCTATTGTTATTTATTGCTCAAAAACTTATCAATTAAATAATCAATCAAACTGTCTATAATTCGGCGCACGCTTTTCTTTAAATGCAGTCAACGCTTCTAACATCGCAGGTGATTTTACGCGCTCACCAAAAGTTTGTGCTTCCGAGTTAACACGACCAATGACAGTCGTTGGCATTTCATCACGCAACATCGCTTTAGTCGCTTTAATCGACACAGTTGGAAATTGAGTCAATTTGAGTGCTTTAGCACGTGCATGTGCATAGACATCATCAGTCACAATCTGATTCACCAAACCAGCCGCCAATGCAGTTTCTGGCGAAAAAACTTCTGCAAGAAGAATCAACTCAGCTGCTTTTAAATAACCCGCACGCTGTGGCAACAACAAAGTTGATGCGCCTTCAGGCGTTAAACCAAGGCTCAAGAACGGCATTTGGAACTTCGCTGTTGAATCACAATAGACCAAATCAGCATGGAGTAAAATCGTCGTACCGATACCAATTGCTACACCGCGCACAGCAACCACGAGCGGTTTAGAAAGTGAAGCCGCTGCACGTAATAAACGAAACGGTGGGGCATCGACCATCGGCGCAGGGTTTTTCATTTCTGTCGCAAAATCTTGTAAATCATTACCTGCGCTGAAATCCTGCTCACCACGTAGCAACACCACACGTACTGCTGGATCTTGATCTGCTTCAATCAATGCTTGTTCAATCGCAATATAAAATTCGCCAAAAATCGCATTTTTGCGTTCAGGGCGATTCAGTACGAGTTCGAGTACACCTGATTCATCAAGGGTAGCGACTAGATTGGCGTGAGGCTGAGTGATGCAAGACAGTGACATAGTGATATTCTCTATATAAAACATTTATTAACCATCAAAAAGAATAAGACAACCTTCGCTTGAAAGTTGTCTTATTCGGTTTACCTTAAAATCTAAATCTTACCAAATCGATGCTTTGTCTTGTTTGACCGCATCAAGCATTTCTGGAACGCGAGAGTCGTTTGGTACTAATTTTTCGTAAGTACGCAGTTCAGCTAGAGCTTGAGGGCGCTTTCCTAGACCAAGATAAGCATTGGCCAATGACAAATGTGCTTCGTGGTAGTTAAGTTTTGCAGCTTTTTGTAGGTAAGGAATACCTTCTTTCATCCCGCCGCCTTCTGAGAGTAGTACACCGAACCAGTAGTTGGTATCAGGATTTTTAGGCTCAAGTTTCAGTGCGCGACGAATAAAGTTATCCGCGTTAGTTGTTGTATTTGAACCGACATCCAAGTTACGCGCTATACCGTTTGCTTTGAAACCTTGAACGAGTTCGTTGTGAGTCGCTTTAGGGTTCATTGCAATAGGATTTGCAGTTTTAAGCAGATCTTTGACTTCTGCTTCAGCACCACGACGTGCGCGGACATTATCAAAGTGTGCAGGATAATGACGTGCATATTTACCGATTAAGTTAATGCGTGCATCAATGTCATTGCGATCAATTGCTTTGATTTGAGTGACTAATGGATCTTCTACAATGACTGGTTGAACAAGATGAGGAATTTCAGCAATTGGAACAGGTTGAATGATAGGCGCTGGCGCTACTACTGGAGCTTGTTGGCAAGCTGCTAGCGTTAAAGCTGTAACAGTTGATGCGCAAAGGAGTCGAAGTTTAGTATTGAGAGTTTGCATATTTATAAAAATCATTCCATATAAAATTATAAATCAGAGGTCATAAAGTGATAACTATTAGACATAAATATAATTATTTCTAACAGTGACTTACTGAGAATGCGGCGTGCTTTCACATTTAAAGACTATAACTAAAATAATATAAATAACAACTGTCAAAACCAACTCTCGCGTAGTAAAACCGCAACAGAAAATTGAGGCAATCATTATTTTCTGTCGCTATTACTCAGACAATGGCGAGTTCTTACAATCTTGAATGATGCTGAGGTCATCAGAAGTGAGTGG
Organism: Moraxellaceae bacterium; assembly: GCA_025363155.1. Classification (GTDB taxonomy): domain Bacteria; phylum Pseudomonadota; class Gammaproteobacteria; order Pseudomonadales; family Moraxellaceae; genus Aquirhabdus. Next base: position 6,312 of record JANYEL010000095.1, on the reverse strand, counting down.
CTGATTCTTTTCATCACAGAATTTTGGATTCATTTGGCAGACGCTTTCGCACATCTTATCAATGCGCTTATCAGTCGATTGCATGTGATTGAGGAGTACGCGGAACGCTTCGGCTACTGGATCAGGCAGATCAGGTGCAGTTGCATAAGGCTGGAAACCAATCGAATGTGCATAGTCCAAAATTTGGTTGCGCTGCTTCGATGAAATTTGTGCTTGAGATTCGATTTCTTTTTCAATGTAACGTGCAGGATTGCCAACGACAGTGACTTCAGATGGTACAGCTTTGGTGACGACAGCATTCGAGCCAATTTTTGCATTACGACCGACGACAAAAGGCCCAAGAACTTTTGCGCCTGCACCAACAACCACGCCATCTTCAAGCGTTGGGTGACGTTTGCCTTTTTGCCAGGTTGTACCGCCTAAGGTGACACCATGATACAGCGTGACATCATCGCCAATTTCAGCGGTTTCACCAATCACAACACCCATGCCATGATCAATAAATAAACGTCGTCCAATCTTTGCCGCAGGATGAATTTCAATCCCTGTCACAAAGCGATTAATCATTGATACGCCACGCGCAGTGCCTTTGAGCTTATGTTGCCAAAGTTTATGCGCAGCGCGGTGCATCAGGACGGCATGAATTCCAGGGTAGGTCAAAAGAACTTCGAGCGCACTACGTGCCGCTGGATCGCGATCAAACACCGCTTGAATATCTTCTTGGAGTTGGTCAAACATGAGTTGATGCCTGTCGCGAATGATTCATCACTGATTTTAGTATTTCTGCTAACGATATTGCTAATTTTTATATCAATTAATTTGACTGGGCGGTCTTTAATTTAATCGGTTGATTCAGTATGAACAGTTATTCGTCATTTTTTCCTGATGGTGCTGCTGAACTTTGCATTGAAATTGGTGGCCAAGTGCCTTTGCTTAATGCTTGTACCCGTCCAAAAATACCACGCAACAAGTTATATTCCATGCGATCTAAACGCACACGACCAAACAAACGACGTAATCGTAGTGGGAGTAAACGTGGATTTTTAGGGTCGATGAAATCAATATCAGCAAGCATGGATTCAAGATGCGGATAGAACTGTTGCATCATCGCTTGATCCGCTAATGGCTCATCCCATTGCATGTGACCAATTAATGGCATTTGCTGTTCAGTGGATCCATTGCCGATCTTATTCTTTTCAACCGACGTTTCTTGTTGCAACAACGCATTCATGCGTAATTCATAGCACACCACTTGAATGGCAGCAGCAACGTTTAATACGCCATATTCTTCATTGACAGGAATCGTTAAGTGGAATTGGGCTTGGGCGAGTTCTTCGTTGGTCAGTCCGCGATCTTCACGCCCGAAAACGATGGCAATATCGCCATTAGTCGTTTCTTCAATGGCGAGTTTGGTCGCTGATCTTACGTCTAGTAAAGGCCAAGGAATAGTGCGACTGCGCGCGCTGGTGCCAAACACCAATGTGCAATCGGCAATGGCTTCTTCAAGTGTTGGAACAATGGTGACGTTGTCTAAGATATTCGCAGCGCCAGCGGCTAATGCTGTTGCATCAGGACTCGGGAATGTTTTCGGATCAACGAGTGTGAGATTCGACAAGCCCATGGTTTTCATCGCTCGCGCAGCCGCACCAATATTCGCGGGTAACGTAGTGTTCACCATGACAATACGTATACGACTTAAAGTTGGATGACAATCAACAGTTTGGATAGCACCCACAGACGTACGCTCACTTGTATCAATGAAAGATGAGCATTTTACAGGAAATGGGCAGCAAACAGGGGAGATTACGCTGTTTGATGCCGTAAAAAGTGATTCACACGATGCAACTCTTCACGCACGGTATGCACAAGGACATCACTGTGTTGGATACGATTGGCTTTGCACTCAAAGATGAGTTTTTGGCAAAAAGAGGTCAGTTCAGTCGCACCTAAGTTTGCGCTTTCGCCTTTAAGAGATTGTGCTGCTGTTGAACCAAGCGAATTGTTTGATTGGTCTAACGCGGTGAGAATTGTTTTGAGATGAGTCTGACTTTCATGCAAAAAATTCGCAATCAATTCTTCAAACTCGTCGCCCAACAGATCTTTTAACTCTAATAATTGTGCTTTGTTGACAGGCTCTGTCATTATTTGTACTCAAGTGAGAACTTTATTCGATGCTCACATTATTACAGATTGGTCAGCAATACAATATCCCATGTGTCAACTGACCAACGGTATTAATATCAATAATATGTCAGCTGGTTCTCACTTCTGATGGTTGGATTTTGCGTTGATAAATGACACTTACGGCAGTTTTTCCAAACTGTTCACGGAGTTGCTTCAATAACTCATCTTCAGGGCGAACGTACCAACGCTCACCCACACTCAGTGTTGCATTTGAGTAAGTATGATCGACTTGGAAATGGAGTGGAACGCGACGCTGTTCTTCAGTTGACCCCTCAACAAAAGGAGGCAAAATGGACTGTAAAGATTTTGCAAAATCCGATTTCAATGCGTCATTGGCTAAGGTAATGAGAACAGCCTCAGTACGACGACTGCGAATATCATTCATGGTAAATGCTTTACGTAAACGTCCTACTGGACGATCGTAGCCTTCACGCTCGCTGACTTCACCTTCGATGATAATAATTGCATCAGGTTTTAGAATCTCTTTGTAGCGTGCGAAGTTTTCATGTTGGCAATTCACTTCAAGTCGCGCAGTGCCATCATCCAAAGTAATGACCACACGGTTCGGGAAGTTCGCTACATCAATCACTAAACCTGCAAAAACCGTGGTAACTCCGCGTCTTGTGCCTTCAATATCTGCTAATTTACAGCGGATAAAATTCTTCAGCTCAGGGTTATAGACATCAATCGGATGACCTGTCAGATATAGACCTAGCGTGTCTTTTTCACCTTTTAGGCGAACTTCATCTGCCCAAACCAGTGCTTTTGGTGGCGCTTTACGCGCAGGAACTTCAATATCGCCAAACAAGTCAAAGATCCCACTATCAAGATTTTGACGCGTTTGTTCTGCAGCTTGAACTGCTTCTTCGAGTTGGCTGGCGAGCACAGCGCGATATTCACCTCGAGCGCCACCTTCAACTTCTTCAGTTAAGCAATCGAGCGCACCTGAACGAATGAGCGCTTCAAGGGTACGCTTGTTGGCTTTTTTCAGATCAATGCGTTGGCAGAAATCAAAGATATCCTTAAATTCACCACCTTGTTTGCGGGCGTTCATTACCGATTCCATTGCGGCTTCACCGACGCCTTTGATCGCACCGAGACCATAAATGATGGTTCCAGAATCAGAAGCGCGGAAGCGATAATCCGACCAATTCACCGATGGCGGTAGAATTTTTAACCCTAACTCACGACAATCACTGATTAAGAAAACAATGTTGTCAGTGTTTTGCATTTCAGAAGTGAGTACCGCCGCCATAAATTCAGATGGATAATGGGCTTTGAGCCATGCGGTGTGATACGAAATTAGCGCATACGCAGCAGCGTGAGATTTGTTGAATCCGTAACCCGCAAATTTTTCAATATAGTCAAAAATTTCATTGGCTTTCTTTTCATCAATGCCTTTGGTCGCTGCGCCTTCAACGAAAATCGTCCGTTGAATGACCATTTCTTCAGGTTTTTTCTTACCCATCGCACGACGCAGCAAATCCGCACCGCCAAGTGAGTAGCCAGCACAAACCTGTGCGGCTTGCATCACCTGTTCCTGATAAACCATGACGCCATAAGTCGGTTTCAGAACATCGGTTAATAACGGATGTAGGTATTCAAACTCACCGCCATGCATCCGATAAATAAAGTCGGGAATCAGATCCATTGGACCTGGACGGTAGAGTGCAACAAACGCAATAATCTCTTCAAATTTGCTCGGCTTCGCTTCTTTCAGCATTCGCTTCATGCCGCTACTTTCAAGCTGGAACACGGCAGTGGTTTTGGCATCTTGCAGGATTTTGTAGGCGAGTGAATCGTCCAGTGGAATTTGATTAAGGTCGAGCAGGGGCTTATTTATACTCTTATTGCGTGCATTGATCGCATCAACGGCTTGGTCAATGACCGTGAGATTACGCAGTCCCAAGAAGTCGAATTTCACCAAGCCGACTTTTTCAACATCGTCTTTATCAAATTGACTGACACGTGAACCTTCATCGTCGCAATACACCGCCGAGAAGTCACTGATTTTACTTGGTGCAATCAACACACCACCCGCATGTTTACCAACGTTTCGTGTGATCCCTTCAAGCTTTGTCGCCATTTCCCAAATTTCACTGACGTCATCAAAGTCAGAACCCGTTTGATTCATGACTAAATCTTTCAGCTGCGGTTCAACTTCCAATGCTTCCGCCAAGGTAATGCCGGGTGGTTTGGAGGGAATCAGGCTAGAAATACGATTGCCTAAGCCATAGGCTTTACCTAGAACACGCGTTACATCACGGACAGCACCTTTCGCTGCCATCGTACCAAAGGTAATAATCTGAGATACCGCTTCACGACCATAAGTTTGCGCGACGTATTCAATCACGCGATCACGACCCGCGATACAAAAATCGATATCAAAGTCGGGCATGGAAACGCGTTCTGGATTCAAGAAACGTTCGAACAGTAGATCGTATTTCAGCGGGTCAAGGTCAGTAATTCCAAGGCTATAGGCAACCAGTGATCCCGCACCCGAACCACGGCCTGGACCAACTGGCACGCCATTGTTTTTTGACCAACGAATAAAATCCATAACGATGAGGAAGTAACCCGGAAAACCCATGTCATTAATGGTTTTAATTTCAAAGGCAAGGCGGTCATCATAGATTTTACGTTTGGTTTCCCAATCATCAGGTTTGACGGGATAAAGATACTCTAAACGTTCATTCAGACCTTGCTCAGACGTTTCTGCAAAGAACCGCGCAATGTCATAGCCTTCAGGCACGGGAAAATCGGGTAGATAGTTTTTACCCAATTCAATGGTGACCGAACAGCGTTTGGCAATTTCAAAAGTGTTTTGAATCGTTTCAGGCAAATCGGAGAATAGCTCGACCATTTGCGCAGTCGTTTTAAAATATTGCTCGTTCGTATAGTCGCGTGGACGACGTTCATCAGCTAGCACACAACTGCTGGCAATACAGACGCGCGCTTCGTGCGCATCAAAATCGTCACTCACAATGAAACGAACATCATTTTGAGCCACGACAGGAACTTGAAGTTTTTCTGCGAGCACTAATGCCGCTTCGACATAAGCACTTTCATTTGGGCGACCCGTACGAGAAATTGTTAGGTAAACGCGATCACCAAAATGACTTCGCCATGCTTCAAGTAAAGTTTCTGCACGTTCTGGCGTTGCACTTCTGAGGGCTTGTCCAACATCACTATGTTGCCCGAGCAGTGCGATCAAACCGTTATTTTTATTGAAAATCCATGAGGTTTTAACGAGTGGGATACCTAGCGTTAAACCCTCGATAAATCCTTGTGAAACCACTTCGGTGAGATGGCGCCAGCCGACTTGATTCATCGCCAATAACGTGACGCGTCCTTGAGTGTCTTCTAAGCGAACTTCACTGCCTAAGATCGGTTTGACGCCCTTAGAACGACATCCGGTGTAGAACTTAACCGCAGCGTGTAGGTTGGATAGATCGGTGAGCGCAAGTGCAGGCATTTGATCGTTTGCTGCCTGTTTGACCAGTTCGTCAACACGCGCAATCGAATCAAGAATTGAAAATTCGCTATGTACACCAAGATGAATAAAAGTCATATCACGTTCCACACCTACGTCAAAACCAACCACAAAGTTCCCTGCACTTCAAGGAAGGTGGGATGATAACACGAGCATATTCGCCGAGTAGAAGTGATGGGTATAGAAATTGAGGAATTCTTAAAAAGAAAGTGAATTGATCGGTCATCAAAGTGTTAGTAACGATCAATCCTGAAAAATATAAAATAAATCCATGATGTTAAAAACAAAACAGGGTCTACTAAAAAAGATAGACCCTGTATTTTGAATGTAAAACTTAGATGGGATTAATCACCACGACGGTCGTCACGGTCATGATGACCCCATCCACCGCCACCATGATGTCCCCAGCCTCTGCCGCCGTGATCACCGTAAAAAGGATCGAAGATACATCCACTAAGACCTAAGGTCATCACCATTAAAATCGGAATAATAATTTTAGGGTCTTAGGAAGTTAAAGCGGATTATTTCTTAGAAGTTTAAGTAGCCCAAGATACACGTTATCACGCCGATGATTGAAACGATACTCGGTTTCTTTCAGGTGTAAATAGAACGTATGTTTTGCGACCCCATTAAAC
>JANYEL010000159.1 GCA_025363155.1 Moraxellaceae bacterium | reverse complement strand
ATTTTTTAAATTAGTTTTCAAAAAATATTTTCACCCATTTAACCCTTTTTCCAAAATCCGACGTTTACCTAAGCATCTACTCCACCAAGGATGCTTTGCCATGAAACGTCACCCTCTCGGCTTAATGATAGCCATTGTCTTATTACAAACTGCCTGCTCTACTCAAAATAAGTCTTCCCAGCAGGAGCATATCTACTCACCACACCAGGTTGCGAACGTCATTACGCCTAGCCCTGTATCCGAACCTGAGATTCTCAGTGATAAAAAAGATAATCCTGCAATCGTTAATACGTTGGAAGAAAAAGAAAGTCGTGATGAGTTAGCTGCTGGGGCTTCCAGCCGTGCTGATGTAAGTTTCGCAAAGTCACGCTTGCAGGCAGCAAAAGTAATTTCCAATCAAGCGATGGCACGACAAGCACCGATGGCAATGGGACAAGTCATGGCCTATGCGCCCGCCCCAGCACCCACGATGGATGCCTACGCTATGTCGCGAGAAGAACGTGACCAGTTCGCCCATTTCAATGACAACCCCATTAAACAAGTCGCCAACGATCCTGTTTCCACCTTCAGTTTAGATGTGGATACAGGAAGTTATGCGCTGGTACGTCAATTCCTGCAACAAGGTCGTTTGCCTGCCAACGATGCCGTGCGTACTGAAGAGCTGATTAATTACTTCAGCTATAGCTACCCAAAAAATAAAGGTCAAACGCCTTTTTCCACTGATACCGAACTCAGCACTGCGCCGTGGCAACCTGAGCATTATTTGTTGAGAATTGGGGTGCAAGCTCAGGATGTACAGAGTGCTGCAATGCCACCTGCCAACTTGGTATTTTTGGTGGATGTCTCTGGTTCTATGGATGAACCAAATAAATTACCTTTAGTGATTAGTAGCTTGCAAATGTTAACGCAACAACTGCGTCCACAAGATAAAGTCTCTCTCGTCGTCTATGCAGGACGTACTGAAGTGGTTTTGGAACCAACGGCAGGTAACCACAAAGCAGATATTCAAGCGGCATTAGCACGCTTGCAAGCAGGTGGGAGTACCGCAGGCGCATCGGCGTTGTCGCTGGCGTACAAGATGGCGCGTAAAGGCTACATTAATAACGGCATTAACCGAATTTTATTGGCAACGGATGGTGATTTTAATGTCGGTGTGACGGATACCAATCAATTGAAAGATATGGTTAAACGTGAACGTGAAACAGGTATTACTTTATCCACATTGGGCTTTGGTCAGGGTAATTTTAATGATGCGATGATGGAACAAATGGCTGATGTGGGAAATGGTAATTACAGCTATATCGACTCGCTGAATGAAGCGCGCAAAGTGCTGGTTGATGAGTTAGGTAGTACGTTTAATACAGTCGCCAAAGATGTGAAAGTACAGATTGAGTTCAATCCGAATGTTGTTGCTGAATATCGCTTGCTCGGCTATGAAAACCGTCAATTGAATCGTGAAGATTTCAATAATGACAAAGTCGATGCGGGTGATGTTGGTGCGGGTAAAAGCGTCACGGCGATTTATGAAATTACGCCAAAAACCGCCACTCCTGCAATGGACGCTTTGCGTTATCAAAGTGGAAAATTAATGGCTACTGCTAATCAAATCATCAGCAAACCAACTAACCACGAGCTGGCATTTCTGAAAATTCGCTACAAAAAACCTGAAGGCACAAAAAGCATTTTATTGACGCAGCCTATTGCCAATCCAAATCGTATTACCGCGTTTAACAATGCTAGCGAAAATCAACGTTTTGCGACTGCAGTTGCAGGTTTTGGGCAGTTATTACGCCAATCCAACCAAGTGAATACGTTGACTTATGCTCAAGTCGCACAGATTGCTCAGCAAGCCAAAGGTAATGATCCAACGGGCAGCAAAGGTGAGTTTGTGCAATTGGTCAAAAATGCCGAAGCTTTGGCAGGTAAAAAAGAAGCTGTTCTTATTCGTGATTAAGCTGGGCTTTGAAGTCTTCCCCTGAGGGGGAAGATTTAGATGGGAGTGCTTTTGATTTTAACTCTAAAAGCTCCCCTTTCCTTCTACATAAGCATTGATAAACTTGTTACATTAGGTGTACTTATTATCATTCCAACCTTACGAATGCCAATTTTAACGGATGGAAACAGCAGTGACGAGAACCTGATGCTTGCGTATCAATCAGGTAATGAGCAGGCGTTTGCCCAATTATATCAGCGCTATCGTCAGCCGTTATTTGCCTATCTCGTTAAAAATATTGGTAATAAAGCCCAAGCCGAAGAAGTTTTTCAAGAGTTATGGCTATCACTGATTCGCCAGCGAGAGCGATATACAGTCAGCGCCAGTTTTAGAACTTATATTTTTTGTATTGCGCATACACGGTTGCTGGATTTCTATCGACAGCAGGGTAAATTGGCGGCGAATGACACACTTGATGAAGATCTAGACATTGCAGCGTGCGCATCCTATGAACCACACGCACAGTTTGAAGAAGCAAAACTCATGGAACGATTGCAGTTTTGCTTAAAGCAATTACCTGACGAACAACGAGCGGTCATGGTGTTAAAACTGGAATCTGAGTTGCCGTTACAGAAGATTGCCGAGCAACTCAATGTCGCATTTGAAACGCTCAAAAGTCGTTTTCGGTACGCACAAGCCAAATTGCAACGCTGCGTGGGAGGTGAGTCGTGAACAATCAAGATGACTTACATGATGATGTAGACCCAAAACTACAAGAGTTATATCGCCAATTGCCCAAAGAGCAACCGAGTGCCGAATTGGATGCAAAAATCCTTGCGGCAGCAAAACTTAATGCAGCTAAAAAATCTCATCATTGGCACGCTCCATTTGCCTTAGCCGCGAGTGTGGTAATGGTCAGTAGCGTTGCGCTGTATTTGCATGAAGAAAATTCTGCTGTCTTTGAAGTGCAAACCAAGTCTGTTCAAGCACCAACGCCTCCCCTTGCAATGCCTGCAACAACTAGCATTCCTGAACTAGCGCCTGCCGCTGAAATTTCAAAACAAGCCGTTAATGATTCTGCGGATATTGTAAATGCCAAGCCGTTGTTAGATAAAAGAGTCTCTCAACAAAAAGCCAAAGATGCGCCTATTGCTCCGTCGAAAGAAGTAGACACAACAAGCGAAGATAGCTTCAATAATGGTAATGGCTTGACCGCGCTTGATGAAAAAAAAGTAGATATGGCCAGCCGTGCCGACCAAATGGCGGAAGCTACTCTTGCAAATAAATCTGCCAGATCAGTGCAATATTCTGCTGCCGCCAAAGAACAAGAGGCAAGACAGGCTAAAGCAGAAACCGATAAATTAACATACTCTCTGCCGGCCCCAACTGCTTATGCATCAGCACCACTCCCCGTGCCAAAAATGCATACACAACCTGAAGTTACTGAACTCAGATCTTGGCAAACAGGTCGTTTACAAGATTCTAATCGTGTAAATCAGCAATTGTCAGCCGCCAGTACCGAGTCAGATAAATCTACAGCATTGGAAAAATCTAACTCTGCACCAGCATTAGCTGCCGCACCAATGGCAGCAGCAACCCCTATGAGTTTAGGCGCGGTGGCTGGTTCAGCAATGCCGATTGCAAGACCGCTAGAAAAGCAACGCGGCAACCGTGATGAAGCAAAGGCCAAAGCAGATTACGCGCAAAATATTAGTACGCCAATATTGAGTATCGAAGGTGTGGCGATGGACATGAGTCGTGAGCAGTTAGTATCGCAAGGTCTGACGTGTTACGTCGATGTTTGCCATCTCGATTTAAGCCAGCCACAGCAAGCAACGTATTGGGGAATGCCATCGCAGAACGCTCATTTAACTGCTTTTTTAAGTCACCACGTCATCACTAAGCTGGTGCTACAACAGAAGAATGCGCAGCTAAATACTGTAAAAACAGCTTTATCAAACGTGGGCATAGCAAGCCAACAGTCATGTATAGAGGAAAAAGGAACTTTGTTGATCGGTCGGCAGCTAGGCGCGAATACATTCAATGTACGATCGATGGGGGTGGGATTGAGTTTGGTAATTTGCCAGCAGACGAAGCCATAAATTAAGCATAAAAAATGACGAATAAAGCAAACTCACTGATAAGCTTGCTCTACTCGTCATCTATAAAGATCAATAACCTTCTGGACGCTCAAGTGGTAACTTTTGCCCAATTGCTTTCTCTAAATCAGCCAACAAAAACGAATCATCTTCACACGCAAAACTAATACTCACGCCTGTTGCACCAGCACGCCCTGTACGCCCAATACGATGCACGTAATCGTCTGCTTGTTCGGGCAAGGTGTAGTTAATGACATGACTGACGTTATCGACGTGAATACCACGACCTGCGACATCCGTAGCAATCATGATTTGCGTTTTGCCAGACTTAAACTGATCAAGCATTTTAATTCGCTTATCTTGCGGAATTTCACCCGACAACATGCCAACTTTATAACCCTGCTCTTTTAAGCGGTCATATAACTTACGCACTTGATCACGACGATTCGCAAAAACCATCACTTTTTCAATGGTTTCCGACTCAAGCAACTCTTTGAGTAGACGCTCTTTATCACGGCGACCAACGATAAATACACGCTGTTTCACACGATCGCTGGTTTTTTGTTCTGGCTCAATCTCAACGGTGACTGGCTCAAACAACCATTGTTGTGCGAGATTCAATACGTCATAGCTAAAAGTTGCAGAGAACATCAATGTTTGACGATCCGCTTTCGGCGGAGCAAGACGCACGATGCGCTTCACGGATGGAATGAATCCCATATCCAGCAAACGATCGGCTTCATCAATCACGAGGAATTCGAGACGATCTAACCAGACTTCTTTTTGGTCTAGGAAATCAATCAATCGACCTGGTGTCGCCACCATAATATCGACAAAACGTTTATCTAATTGTTTGCGCTGTTTATCGTAATCCACGCCGCCAAGCAACGTCACAACGCTTAATTTGGTATGTTTTAATAATTCAATCGCATCACTTTCAATCTGCAAAGCCAACTCTCGGGTTGGTGCAAGAATCAAGGCGCGCGGTTCACCGCGGAAACGTTCATCATGGACTGGATTATTCAGTAAATCATTAATAATACTAATTAAAAAGGCAGCTGTTTTGCCTGTTCCGGTTTGAGCACGTCCAATGGCATCATGCCCAGCGAGCGTAAACCGCAACACTTGCTCTTGTATCGGAGTCATCTGTGTGAAGCCGAGACTTGCAATTCCTTGTTGTAAATCAGGATGTAACTCGACTGAGTCGAAACTCGAACTCATTATATTTGATACTCCAATACATCATCATAAATACACACGACTTTCTTAATCGCGCTAAATCGTGGTCTTTCAAACACCAGCATAATCATAGTAATGGCACTAATAAAGCTTTACCACAAATAAAATCTAAATAAAATCAAAACAAAAATCTAAAGCAAATAAAAAACCGAAATTTGGCGAGCCAAATTTCGGTTCATTGACATGCCTAAAACGAACACCACTTAAAGCAGTGCAAGCTTATCAGCATGTCTTGATTATTCGGCATTTGTTGAAACAACAAATAAACCGACAATCAATTAGTCAACTGCGCGAACTTCTTCAGCTTGAAAGCCCTTTTGGCCTTTCACAACTGTGAACTCAACGCGTTGGCCGTCACGCAGAGTGCGGTGGCCGTCGCCTTGAATAGCGCGGAAATGTACGAATACATCGTCGCCGCCATTGCGTTGAATGAAACCAAAACCTTTGGTATCGTTAAACCACTTTACTACGCCTTGTTCACGTGTCGTCATGTTTGCATTCCTCTATCTATCGAGACAACTAGAAAAGCTTGTCCGGTGTTGAAGGTCGCAAAGAAAACACGAAGCAAAAGCAGGGCTCATTTCCGTTGTCATTCTGTGAATCATTCAGCAGTTCCGGTTCAAACCTATAAAAATTATAAAAAGACCTAAGAATTAAGGTCGATCTACGTCCCCAGCTTAACACGAAGTAATACGCATGCAAAGCCCATTGATAGAGTTATTACTACAATAATCCATCCTATATCTTCAGATTTGAATTTTCGACGCCATAAAGCACCGAAAACCAGACCTATTACTAATAAAATCAATAATAAAGTATATTGCACCGAAAATATCGTGTTTAAAATTTGAACAGAATCAGCATTAAAAGCAGTGACTGGTGTACTCGGTTCCGCAGCACGGGCTTGTGTTCCCATTAAAAAAAGAACAAAACAAAATATGTATCTGAATATTTCCATAATCCTGACCTTTTTAACGGCAATTTGAACACTTTGCCCATTGCATCATTGAATAATTTTGCGTATCTTGCTTGCAAAGTATGAGTAAAAACAGCATATTTAGGTGCAATTAACAAACTTTACAGTTTCTAAAAACTTGCTCAAGCCACTGTTTTTTACACTCGAACAGAAACATTTAGTTACAACATACTACATTCGACCTTTAAAGTTTTTAACTGTCGTCTGTCACTTTAGTAGTGATTCAAAAAATTAAACTGCAATTTAGCAGGAGTGTGGTAAATGGTCGACATCCTTGTATTACATGGACCCAATCTCAATCTGTTGGGGCAACGTGAACCGACATTGTACGGCCATATTACCTTGAATGAAATTAATTCATCGCTAACAAATCAAGCGCAAGCCGCAGGTTATCAACTCGAACATCTACAAAGTAACTGGGAAGGCGCACTCATTGATCGCATTCATCAGGCACGTGTTGACGGTACACGTTTCATCATTATCAATGCTGCTGCACTCACCCACACGTCTGTCGGTTTACGTGATGCGTTAGCCGCGGCAGAGAAACCTTTTATTGAAGTTCATCTCTCTAATGTCTATGCACGAGAATCATTTCGTCATCATTCATTCCTTGCAGATAAGGCAGTTGCTGTCATCAGCGGCTTAGGCGCGGCTGGTTATGATGCGGCATTGAAATACGTGATTGACACAATAAAAGCGTAAAAAGTCTTTTTTTCAGTCAGAAACAACTTCACTACAAATTGTAAATCTCTGCCAGTGAAGTGCTGAATATAAATTGAGATGATCCACCCCAGAAAATACCTCACCCGATTATTGACTAAAGCTTTGATTTAGACCGAGACTAAAAATGGATATTCGTAAGATTAAAAAACTGATTGAACTCATGATTGAATCAGACTTAGAAGCGATTGAAGTGAAAGAAGGTGATCAGTCGATTGCCTTAACACGACGCATTTCTAAAAGCGTGAGCGAACCACAAACCATTTCTATATTACCTCGTACACCAAACACGTCATCAACGCCATCTCAAGGTCGTGTTGAAGCCTCGCCGATGGTTGGCGTGTTCTATGCTGCGCCGAATCCAGGTGAAGCATCATTTGTGAAGGTCGGTCAGAAAATCAATGTCGGTGATCAAATCGGTATTATTGAAGCCATGAAAATCATGAATCCTGTTGAAGCGACTCAGAGCGGTGTTGTTGCTGAAGTTTTGGCTAAAAATGGTGAAGTTGTTCAATTTGGTCAGCCTTTAATTCGTTTACAGGATTAAGCCGAATGTCGCATCAAGCTGAAGTTGCAAATGAAAAGCCTCTATTACGGAAAATTTTAATCGCCAATCGCGGTGAGATTGCCTTACGCATCGCACGTGCTTGTCGTACGTTGGGCATCAAAACTGTGGGTGTTTACTCGACAGCCGATAGTGAGTTGATGCATTTACGCTTTGTCGATGAAGCGATTTGTATCGGCCCTAGCTCAAGCAAAGATAGTTATTTGAATGTGAATGCCATTTTGACGGCTGCTGCGTTGACTGGCGCTGACGCCATACACCCTGGTTATGGTTTCTTATCAGAAAATGCTAATTTTGCTGAAGCCATTGAAAATGCAGGCTTGGTGTTTATTGGTCCACGCCCTGAACATATTCGTTTGATGGGTAATAAAGTCTCCGCAATTAGTGCAATGATCAAAAGCGGTGTACCAACAGTTCCTGGTTCAAACACTGCGATTACTCCCGATAATGCCATTGGTGAATCAATCAAAATTGGTTTCCCATTGATCGTTAAAGCAGCTTCTGGCGGCGGCGGTCGTGGCATGCGCATTGTGTACAAATCTGAAGAGCTGATTGAAGCGGTTAAAGCCGCACAAAATGAAGCTCGGATGTGGTTTAACGATGAAACCGTTTACATGGAGCGCTTCTTGCTCACACCACGTCACGTTGAAGTTCAAGTTTTGGGCGATGGCGCAGGTCATGCGGTTCATTTATACGATCGCGATTGTTCATTACAACGTCGTCATCAGAAAGTGCTTGAAGAAGCCCCTGCCCCAAATTTGCCTGAGAAAGCGCGAGCTGACATTTTGGCGGCTTGTGTAAAAGCTTGCCAAGATATGCAATATCGCGGAGCTGGTACATTCGAGTTCTTATTTGAGAATGACCAATACTTCTTTATTGAAATGAATACGCGTGTTCAGGTTGAGCATCCCGTGACTGAATGCATTACCGGTGTTGATATTGTTGAGCAACAAATCCGTATTGCGTCTGGATTGGGTCTTAACTTACGCCAAGAAGATATTATTGAGCGCGGTCATGCGATTGAATGCCGCATCAATGCAGAAGATCCAAAAACGTTTGCCCCTTCGCCGGGCAAAGTCACTCAATTTCATGCACCAGGTGGTGCTGGCGTTCGAGTTGATTCACATCTCTATAATGGTTATGTGATTCCGCATTGCTATGATTCGTTAATTGCAAAATTGATTGTACATGGCAAAGATCGCCCAACTGCATTAGCACGCACGCGACAAGCGTTAGATGAGATCATTATTGAAGGTGTCAAAACCAATATTCCGCTGCATCGTGATGTGATCTTGGTCGATCATAAGTTTAATCACCAAGTCGTCGACATTCACGATTTAGAAAAGCGTTTATTGGCGGAGTCTGTATAATACAGGCTTCGAACACCTTAATAGGCAATTAACCGCTTGCGCTCGACTCAAATTCCCGTCACTGATCCAGCCGCTGGGCTGCGTATCACCGAAATCTTCTATTCGCTACAAGGTGAAGCTCGTGATTCGGGCTATCCCACCGTGTTTGTGCGCCTGACAGGTTGTCCATTACGCTGCACGTATTGCGATACTGCGTACGCGTTTGAAGGTGGCACACGTGTTGCGCTGGATGAGATTGTGGCGGAAGTGAAGTTGCATGGCGATCAAGTGAAGCATATCTGCGTGACTGGCGGCGAACCTTTAGCACAGCCAAACTGTATTCCGCTGTTAAAATCATTATGTGATGCAGGATATGTTGTTTCGTTAGAAACATCGGGTGCGATTGATGTGTCGCAAGTTGATGCCCGCGTATCGCGCGTGGTTGATTTAAAAACGCCTGATTCTGGTGAAATGAAACGTAATTTATTATCTAACCTCCCGTTACTGTCTAAACACGATCAAATCAAATTTGTGATTACTAGTCGCAGTGATTATGAGTGGTCGCGGGAAATACTGAAAGTGCATGCGCTGGATCAACTCGTTGGCGAAGTTTGGTTTTCACCTTCATTTGCAATTGAACTGGGGCAAGTACGTTTACCCAAACTTGCGCGTGAACTCGCAGATTGGATTGTTGAAGATAAATTGCCTGTGCGTTTTCAACTACAATTGCATAAGTTGCTATGGCAAGATGAGGCTGGACGTTAGAATCAATATCACTTTATTCGTTCCTATTAGTTTATACCCACTGTCATCCAATACTTTAGATTAACCTCATAACGATAAATATATAAATTAATTACCTAATATTTAAAACAAAGGAAGAAAAATGATTGAATCTGTCATTACAAAAGCAGCTGATGAAAAATTTTGCGGGGATTGTGGCTCTGTTATCAAAGCAAAAGCAGAAATATGCCCTAAATGTGGTATTCGTCAAATGGCGCCACCGAATACTATCAATCTTGGTTTAGTAACAGAAAACGGCAAAAGTAGAATTGCGGCTGCACTGTTAGCATTTTTTCTGGGTGCCTTTGGTATTCATAAATTTTACTTAGGACAGATTGGTTGGGGAATTGTCTATCTCGTCTTTTTCTGGACAGCTATTCCAGCTTTAGTCGCATTGGTCGAGTTTATTTTACTGCTAGTAATGAGCGATGAGACACTTAATCAAAAGTATGGTCGAAACTAAAAATAACTTACTCAACAGAGAACACGTATGTTTTGTCCTAAATGTGGAAAAGAAAATCCTAATGGCACTAAATTCTGTACTCACTGCGGAGCAGATTTTGAAAATATTGGCGTTGTCATTAGCAGTCCACCGCCCTTAAACAACCCAGTTGACTCAATGACATTTGGCCAGTCAATCTCAACATGTTTATCTAAATATGTCGACTTTAATGGTAGAGCTTCCAGACCAGAGTTCTGGTGGTTTTATTTGTTCACAGTATTGATGAGCTGGGGGGCAATGTTAATTGATGATACTGAAATTGTTTCTGTAATCATTAATCTAGCATTATTGCTACCTAGCCTTGCCGCTGGAGCAAGAAGATTACACGATACAAACCGCAGTGGTTGGTGGCAGCTTCTGATGCTGACAATTATCGGAATTATCCCCGTAGTTATTTGGCTGGCAAGTAAAGGCGACGACCAACAAAATCGCTATGGAAATCCAGCTTAACCTATACGCTAGCGCGCCATAGTTGAGTTATGTGGGGAGTATAAAAACTCCCACATAACTTTTTAATAAGCATCACTACCCTTTCTGAGCTGCAGCCAATTCCCGCTCTCTCAAATGTTCACCACTCTTCAGCTTATGATGGATATGCGGATCGTGCGATGCATACTGAGGAATCAGTGAACCAATGATCATGCCTAAAGCACTTGCGATCACGCCCACACCTTGTGGTGTCAGCACTTGTAACGGCTCCACAAAAGCAGGTCCAAGCAACATGGTAATCCAAGTCGTTAAACCCATGAATATTGAAAGTAAAGCACCTTGATTGGTTGCTTTAGACCAATACACACCACAGAGCAATGGAATAAACGCCGCAACCAAAGTCACTTGATAGGCATTCTCTACCATTTTAAAAATACTGGCTTTAGAATACATCGCATACAAGGTCACGATGATCGTGAAACAAACGGTCACGATTCGCATGGTGAGAAGTAACTGCTTATCCTTCATTTCTGGAAATCTTGGTTTCAAAATATTCTCAGCAAACATCACGGATGGTGCCAATAGTGTCGCAGACGCACAGCTCTTAATCGCAGACAACAATGCACCAAAGAATAGAATCTGAGCGATCATCGGTGCTTTAGTCATGACTAACGTTGGGAGGATTTTTTGTGGTTCTGTATCAATCAGACGTGCAACCATCGCTGGATCAATCAACGTTGCCGAATACGCCAAGAACATTGGAATAAACGCAAAGACAAAATACATTGCGCCACCAAGCACGGTTGCCCAGACTGCAATGTTGATCGTTTTAGCAGACTGAACCCGTTGAAAAACGTCTTGTTGTGGCATCGAACCAAACATCATGGTACACCATGCCGCAATAAACCCAGCGACCGCAGCGAAATTACCATTAGGCCAGAAACTAAACTTTCCGGCATCATATGCATGCCGTGCAACCACACCAATACCGCCGACTTGACCTGAAATCTCACCGCCGATCCAAAGCATTCCCAAGACAATCACAATCATCTGAATGAAATCTGTGATCGCAACTGCCCACATACCACCGAAAAACGTATAGATCAGAATGGTCATCGAACCAATCCACATGCCCTGTACAGTGCTAATCCCACCATCTGAAAGCAGGTCAAAAACCAAACCTAATGCTGTGATTTGTGCGCCTACCCACCCTAGGTAAGAAATGACAATCGCAATCGTCGTCATCAACTCAACTTTAGGGCCGTAGCGCAATTTATAAAAATCGCCAATCGTGAGTAGTCTCATCCGATAAAGCGGTGCAGCAAAAAATAAACCAACCAAGATCAGACACATTGATGCGCCGAAAGGATCAGCCACGATACTATTTAAGCCGCCTTGCAAGAATGTTGCGGGGATACCGAGTACGGTCTCTGAACCAAACCATGTCGCAAACACTGTCGCAGTGACCACATAAAATGGTAAATTCCGACCTGCAATCGCAAAGTCTCTCGAATTTTTAACTAAACGACCCGCCCACAGCCCGATACCAATCGAGACAACCCAATACGCAATGACAAACCCAAATAGTATCGACATATCAAAACTCACAACTCAATATGGTAAATCGTAAAATAGTGGCTCGTTATTTCTAGAAAAATCTAGCAAAAAATAGTCCAATGCCTACAGTGTACTGAACTCTTAAAGCATGAACTTCGTTAAAACAAACGCACAAACAACTTATCTAAAAAAACCGCCCTCAATGAGGACGGTTTTCATTCAAATCAATGATTAAAAATTAATGACCGCCGCCATTAACAGCTTTAAACATTTCTTCAATCACTTTCTTAGCATCACCGAAGATCATCATTGACTTGTCCATGTAGAACAAATCGTTGTCTAGACCCGCGTAACCTGTTGCCATTGAACGCTTGATGATCATAATCGTGCGTGCTTTGTTGGCTTCAAGAATCGGCATACCGTAAATAGGTGAAGTTGGATCATCTTTTGCCGCAGGGTTAACCACGTCGTTTGCACCGATAACCAGAACTACGTCAGTACCTGCAAAGTCCGAGTTAATCTCGTCCATTTCCAGAATATCTTCGTATGGAACTGCTGCTTCAGCGAGCAAAACGTTCATATGACCTGGCATACGACCCGCAACTGGGTGAATCGCAAAACGTACTTTTACGCCTTTTTCTTTCAGGGTATCCGCAAGTTCTTTCACCGCGTTTTGTGCACGTGCTTGAGCCATACCGTAACCTGGTACGATGACCACGCTATCCGCATTTGACATCAAGAAGCCTGCATCTTCTGCTGAACCTGAACGATAGTTCTTTTGCTTTTGATCGCCTGTCGCTGTTGAAGCAACTGCTGCTGCACCAAAGCCACCGAACAATACGTTAAACAATGAACGATTCATTGCGCGGCACATCACATACGACAGAATCGCACCTGAAGAACCCACCAACGAACCCGCAATGATCAACATTGAGTTGTTCAAAGTGAAACCAATACCTGCGGCCGCCCAACCTGAAAACGAGTTCAGCAAAGACACAACCACTGGCATATCACCACCACCGATTGGACCAATCCACACAAAACCGAATGCTAGGGACAAAACAACCATTGCCCAGAATGAAGTCAGTGATTCTGTTGTGAAGTAGTGAATACCAAAGCCAAGCATTGCGATAAACAAAATGGCTTGAACAGGTTTAACCCAGCCACCTTTCATTGTTTTCGCCCATTTCTTCGCCGCTAATTTGCCATAAGCAAACAATGACGCAGTAAATGTGATCGCACCTACGAAACAACCAATGAACAATTCAAAACGATGAACGCCATCGTGGTAAACACCTTGATGCAATACAGCAGCAATCGCGATACACACCGCTGATAGACCGACTGCAGAGTGCATCAATGCCACTGTTTCTGGCATGTGTGTCATCGCCACAGTACGTGCGCGATAGAAACCAATGATACCGCCCGCAACCATCGCAATGATGATTAGCCAAACAACTGGACTTGCTGGTGCTGGCACAACGAAGAACGTTGTGATAACCGCAATGGTCATCCCGATCATGCCATAGCGATTACCTTGAATCGCTGTTTTTGGACCAGACAAGCCACGGAGAGTCAAAATAAATAAAACCGCGCCAATCAAATAAAACCAATCGGCGTATTGCGATATAAAATCATGCAGTGCTGACAATTCGTATTCTCCTTATTTCTTTTTCTTGAACATAGCAAGCATACGTTCGGTGACCGCGAAGCCCCCGAATATGTTGATGCTAGCCAAGAATACAGCAAATGCACCCAGCAAGCTGGTTGGAGTAATGTCTTGGAACGTTGATGCATCGCTGCCCGTTCCACTACTTACGACTTGCAACATTGCACCGACGATCACAACACCAGACAACGCGTTAGTCACCGCCATAAGTGGCGTGTGCAGTGCAGGTGTTACGCCCCAAACCACATAATAACCAACGAAAATTGCCATTACGAAAATGGTAAACACACTAATGAATGGAACAGTTGCAGCATGTGCAACCGCTTGATTCATGATTTCATTCAGGCCTTGAGGATTCATGTCTTTCTCCTTAACCGCGCTTCAGCAGTACTTGACCACCATGAGTGACGAGCAATGCTTTTTGAATCTCTTCTTCAGGATTCAATTGCAAGTTGCCTTCTTTATCAAACAAGGTAGAGACAAAATTAAAGACATTACGCGAATACAGCGCAGATGATTCAGTTGCCAAAGTTGCTGGAATATTTGGGATACCCAAAATCTTCACACCATTTTCAGTGAATACTGTTTCACCAACGACAGAACCTTCAACGTTGCCGCCAGTTTCAACTGCCATATCGAGAATGACCGAACCTGGTTTCATTTTCGCAACAGTTGCTGCTTTAATCAGACGTGGTGCATTACGACCTGGAATCAATGCAGTCGTGATCACGATGTCAGCATTAGCAACCGCTTTATCCACGATCACTGCTTGGTCTTGTACGTACTGTTCAGAAGGAATCCAAGCGTAACCGCCTGTGCCTAATGCTTTGGCTTTTTCTTCGTCCGACATTGGAACGTCGAGCCATTTACCGCCAAGTGATTCAACTTGTTCTTTTGCCGTTGGGCGCAAGTCAGTTGCTTCAACCACAGCACCTAAGCGCTTCGCAGTCGCAATCGCTTGCAAGCCAGCAACACCAACGCCCATGATGACAACGCGTGCAGGTTTTACAGTACCCGCAGCAGTCATCAGCATCGGGAACATACGTTGGTATTCATTCGCAGCGAGCAAAACTGACTTATAACCAGCTAAGTTGGCTTGCGAGGACAATACGTCCATATTCTGTGCGCGTGACAATGTACGTGGGAGCAATTCTAATGCAAATGCAGAAACGCCTTGCGTAGCAAATGCATCCAAATCTGGATTGCGGTATGGGTCAAACATACCAATCACGATCGTATTTGCACTAATTTTTTGAATTTCGTCGGCCTTCGGCGCGCGAACCTTCAAAATAATTTGGCTGCCAATATAGGCATCATCAGTAATAGTCGCACCAGCTTCTTCATATGCGCTGTCAATATAGGCGGCTTTTACGCCAGCACCACGTTGGACAACAATAATATGACCGCTTGCAGTGAGCTTCTTGACGGTTTCAGGAGTAGCGGCGACGCGAGTTTCGCCCGCAACGCTTTCGGTTGGTATTCCGATTTGCATGAGTGTTCCTCAAGCTGTGATTGTGGTATGAAAGTCTCTTGATAAAAGACTTCCGTGCTAAGTCCTACACAAAGGCGTGTGATTGTACTGCAAAATAGTTCCTATTTTGCCAGTGAATGTGGATATTTTTTCATATTCGATTAAATTTTAAACTAAAAACAACATAAACAATATATTATCAATAACTTAAACTAAAAATATTTAAGATTGCTTTTACGAAAAAGTAATCATTTTGAGGGTTCTGTTGATTTTATGAATGAAAATGGCGCATTTTTATTAAATTTAGCACTATATAAGTGCTTCGACGCACTGTAATTAAACACTCCAGTAAATCAGGCGTGATCCGTGAACTGGCACATCACACCGACAATTGCGATAAAAGTGCAAACAGCGCATTTTTATAGGGGAAAAAACCACATATGAGTGTAAATGGGATGATGCTGATTCTTTGAATTTTGTACTTATAGTCATAACCAACTTAAACTTTACAAAAAAAATACTCTATAACTGTATTGCAAACACAAATGAGAATAATTACTATTAGCAACATAATCTTTCACAACGCCCAAGATACCCTTATATGAAAAAGCTACTTCTCCTTGCTCTGATTGCACAACCTGTATTATCTCATGCCGACGAAAACTTATTTGGCTACGTCAAAGGCGCTGAACCAATGCCAAATGGCGCTCGCGAAATCAAGCAAGTCGTTACTTCACGCCAAGATAAAGGCGCGGGATACTATAATGGGATGAATTATAGTACCGAATTTGAAGCAGGGATTACGGATCGCTTTACCGCGACAGCAGCGCTGAACTTGCAAGGGATGAATACCAAAGACATTCGAATTGATGCCTATATTCCACAAGATGAAAAATACTCGTTGAAATTTGCAGGCGTAGAAGGATCGGTAAAATATAACTTTTTAAGTGCTGCGGCCAACTCGATTGGTATTTCAAGTTATAGCTCTATTAATATCGGCGTATTAGATGCACATTCTGGTTTAGACAAAAACACCTACTCATTTGAACAATTTTTGTTATTACAAAAATACCTAATGGATGGACAACTGGTCTGGGCAGGTAATGTGGGCATCGAAGCAACGCATGCGACGCGCAAAGATGTGGCGAATTTACCAGCTGGTTTTGAGTGGCCTGTTCATCCAGAAATGGAAATTGCGATTCAATTGGCTACGGGTTTATCGTATCGGGTCGCACCGAATTGGTATGTTGGTGCAGAAACTGTATATTCTTCTGAATTTGAAACGGAAGTTGGACAAGAGCGTTGGAGTCTATTCGCGGGTCCAAGTGTGCATTATGGCGATGAAAAATGGTGGGTGACTGCAACTTGGTTGCCGCAAATTCGCGGCGGCAAATCAACATTCCCCGAGCAAGACGACAAAAACTTGCAACTCATTGAAAGAACCAAAAATGAATACCGCCTTAAAGTCGGCATTAACTTTTAATCCCATCCATATGACCGAGATTTAATCTATGAAATGGACTCCGATTGCCGCAGGTTTATTAAGTGTGGTGCCGCTGACTTGTCATGCGGCCATCTACTTAACCACCGAGCAAGCGCAAGCATTGATGTTTCCAGCATTGAGCATGCAACATTTCAAGCTCAACATGACCAGTGATTTGAACGCAGCACTCAAAAAATCATCGGGCATGTACCATCCATTTGCCGCAGATCAAGTGTACAAAACTGCGAATGGTGGCTGGTTTATCATTGATAAAGTGCTGGGTAAGCATGAAATGATTACTTATGCGGTTGGTTTAAATGCCAATGGCACGGTCAAGCAAGTTGAAATTTTAGAATATAATGAATCCTACGGCGGTCAAGTGCGTAACACCACTTGGCGCAATCAGTTTGTCGGCAAGTCGATCAAAGACAAAATCGAGCTCAATTCAGATATTCAAAATATCAGCGGTGCAACGTTGTCATCAAAGCATTTAACGGATGGAATTAAGCGGATTGTGGCTTTGCATGACTTATTATTGAAGACCTTATGATTCGCAGTCGCCCACTACTCGGCACTTTTGTAGAAATTCATGTCGTGGGCGACGATGCGGCAACCTCCAATGCTATAGATGCCGCGTTTCAAGCGATTGAAACTGTGCAAGATTTCATGAGTTTTCACGATAAAAACAGCCAGTTAACCACGCTCAATTGTCATGCGCATCAACAGCCTGTTACGGTTCATCCTTGGCTCTATGCCACATTAGTCCGTGCAGCACGCGTCCACCGACAAGCAAGCCATTGGTTTGATTGTACCGTCGCTGATGTTTTGGTCAAACAGCAACAACTCCCCGCCCCTGACGTGATCCCGAATCACCCAACAACACAAGCCGATGTCCAACTGCTTGCACATTTACAAGTGTCTTATCGACACCCGTTATGGTTGGATTTAGGCGGTATTGCAAAAGGTTTTGCGGTAGATATGGCGGTTCACGTCTTGCGCCAACATCACATTCAACAAGCCACGGTCAATGCAGGCGGTGATTTACGCGTCTTTGGTCAATCTCCTATACCCATTAGCATTAGAAGACCGAGTGATCCTCAACAACTGCTGGATTTGGGTTCACTGCACAATGGCGCATGTGCCACTTCGGCCATCTATCACTCGATGCAGGACTACAATGGGAAAACCGTGAGTGCTTTAATTGATCCAACAACACGTACATCACTGATGACCGCGCATAGTTTTACCGTATTCGCCCCGACTGCGACTATTGCCGATGCACTCGCTAAGGTTGTTGCAATTAGTGGCAATGCAGTTCACCCTTGTCTCGCACAGTTTGGGGCAATTGCACACATTGAATATCGCTAGATATGCCTACAAACAGTATTTTTGATTGGAATCAAGATGTCTATTCACAACAGTAATCGTATTAAATTGGGAACAACTCACAAATGGTTGTGTTATCTGATCTGGCTGGTTGTGGCTTTTTCTGGGGTGATTTTTACTTTTCGACAAGATTATCAACTGCTTGAACCGAGTGATTTTTCGGTCAATACTTTAAAAATACACGGGTTGTTTGCAGCGGCGGCATTGGTGATTTTTGGTTCACTCATCGGCACGCACATCCATAGCGCTTGGGAACGTAAACGCAATCTGGTGACGGGTGTATTGATATTGTCGCTCATTTCAATCATGAGCGTATCAGGCTATGCCCTGTATTACAGCCCTGAAGCATGGCATGAGATGGCAAAGTGGACGCATATTATTTCGGGGATTTTGACGATCTTGATCTTACCTGCGCACATTGCTATTGGGCGATTATTGCAGCGAAGAAGAATTAAATTGCATCGAAATCATTGAATTTTATTAATTAATAAATAAAAAAAGCCTTTATTTTAAAAAAAGGCTTTTTTTATTCTACTGTCCCGTCCTAAATAAGGTTGACACTTTCTAAACTTGAATTTGGAGAGTGTTATGAAAACAAAGATTAAGCGCAGTCAGCGAGATTACAGCCTAGCCTTTAAATTAGCAGTTGTAGATCAAGTTGAAAAAGGCGAAATGA
>JANYEL010000081.1 GCA_025363155.1 Moraxellaceae bacterium | reverse complement strand
GCTGCCCTCGACTCAGTGTCTTAAGGCTGATTAGCCAGTTATTAAAGTCCGAGTGCTTCATGATATTTAGCCTCCCGTCTATTTTATAACCAGTATAAACCTTATTTTATTTTTCAACTGTTAACGCAGACATAGCTTTTTAAAAGCCCAACGCGTTTTAAACCCTTACCAAGTAAAGACTTTTTGAAATCGTTTGAATCATATTTGAGATCAAGCATTTCTTCGCCGCCAATCGCAGCAAATGGAATAATGTCGTAGCCATGTTCTAATGCCAGCTCAATAAAACCAAAACGATTTTTCCAAATCAACTGGTACGCTTCACCTTTATTTTTCATCACTTCACGTCCACCACCAGGGTAGATGAGAATGTGCTCTCGCTGCACCATGAGTTGATGAGTTGCGCTGCGTGTTCCTTCAAATGCGCCGTACTGTTTGACTAAGTTTTTCCAAACAGGAACGCGAAAGTGAACACGATCACCGACACCACGCAGGAAAATATTTCTTTGGGTATAAAGACCTAAGATGAGTGGCGGAACGTCATGACCAAGAAGGGTGTGATTACCAACATAAAGAGCAGGACGGCTTTCATCAACATTTTCAAGACCATGAAAAGATGAGGGAAACCAAAAATTGAGTGCTTTGATCTGTTTTTTAATTTTTTCAACAGACGGAGGGATGAAACTTGTCAAATCTTGAGATTCTTCACTCATCATATCCCTCACAATCTATTGATTATCTACTTTAGTTACTGACGATAATAGAGTCAGCCGCTTGTTTTGCCAATACGCGTGCAGTGTTGGTATCCATTGCCCGAACAGTTGCGACGCCCATACGTCGACGTGCAAAACCTTCAGGTTTTCCAAAGATACGCAGATCGCTTCCAGCAATCGAAAGTGCTTTTTCAAGACCTGAGAATTTGAGGTTATTTGCATCTTGTCCAGCATAAATCACCGCACTTGCAGCAGCGCTATGACGTGTTGTATCAACAGGTAAGCCTAAGATCGCGCGTGCATGCAATTCAAATTCACTTTGGAATTGGCTTGCGATAGTAACTAAACCAGTATCGTGTGGACGCGGCGAAACTTCACTAAACCATACCAAATCACCACGGACAAATAGCTCTACGCCAAATACACCACAACCGCCCAATGCAGTTGCCACCACATCAGAAATGCGTTTGGCTTCAGCAAGCGCTTTATCGCTCATTGGTTGAGGCTGCCAGCTTTCAACATAATCACCCGCATCTTGGCGATGACCAATTGCATCACAGAAATGAGTTTCGATTTCACCTGTTTCTGGATTTTTTGCACGTACAGTAAGTAGGGTAATTTCAAAATCAAATTGAATTTGACCTTCTACAATCACTTTACCTGATTTAACGCGTCCACCTTGCATTGCGTATTCCCATGCGGCTTCTACTTCATCAAAACTGGTAATGCGTGATTGACCTTTGCCACTTGAAGACATCACAGGCTTAATAAAACATGGATAGCCAATGTTGTCGCAGGCCGCTTTAAAGCTTTCTAAGCTGTCGGCGAAACGATAAGGCGATGTTGCTAAGCCCAATGTTTCTGCCGCAAGTTTACGAATGCCTTCACGGTTCATCGTCAAGTTGGCAGCTTTTGCCGAAGGAATGACGGTGGCTGTGCCAGCGGCTTCAATTTCTAATAAAACCTCAGTCGCAATCGCTTCAATTTCAGGAACGATTAAGTTTGGTTTTACTTTTTCGATCAATGCTTTGAGTGCAACAGCATCAGTCATTGTTAATACATGTGAGAAATGCGCAACTTGCATTGCTGGAGCATCCGCGTAACGATCGGCTGCATGCACTTCAACGCCTAAACGTTGTAATGAAATGGCGACTTCTTTACCGAGTTCGCCTGAACCTAAAAGAAGAACGCGAAAAGCAGAGGATTGCAAAGGAGTTCCAACAATAACAGTCATAGCAAATCTCATATAAAGGCAGAATCTTGCGCGTAGGATAGCAGATTATGATTTTTTACGGCATTGGGTTGGTTGAACAATTTGGTAGCGATGACTATTTACATGATTAATTATTAAATTCACAGCTCACTTTTACGCTGCAATTTTCACACATGACGAACGCGTGTAAACGCTGCAAAAGTTCGTAAATATCAGTATAATTCACCTTTATTTTTCGCGTATCAAATCAGGACTGACTCTCTATCATGACTAATAGCTATGTTCAAAAAGGCAAACTTGAAGTTGCCCAAGAGCTGTATGACTTTATCGAACAAGACGCACTGCCAAATACTGGCGTGACCAGTGAAGTTTTTTGGTCTGGTCTTGAAGGCATCGTCGCGGATTTGACACCAAAAAATAAAGCATTATTGGCTAAACGTGATGATCTGCAAGCGCAAATTGATACCTATTATGCAAATGGCGGCGCTGCTAAATCTTTCGCAGAATACAAACAATTTCTGCAAGAGATCGGCTATCTCGTACCAGTTGGCGAAGATTTTACGGTTAGCCCACAAAACATTGATGCTGAAATTGCAACGATGGCAGGTCCACAATTGGTTGTGCCAGTTAAAAATGCACGTTTTGCGGTGAACGCGGCGAACTCACGTTGGGGTAGTTTGTACGATGCGCTGTATGGTACTGATGCAATTCCATCAGACAATGGCGCAGAAAAAGGCAAAGGCTACAACAAAGTTCGTGGCGACTTAGTCATCGCGTTTGCACGTGACTTTTTAAACAAAGCTGCACCACTCGCAACGGGTAGTCATGTAGATGCGGTGAAGTACGCATTGGTGAATGGCGCATTGCAAGTCACTTTGAAAGACGGTTCAACAACTGGCTTAAAAGATCCGGCTAAATATGTTGGTTATGCAGGCGATGTTGCTGCACCGACAAGCATTGTTTTGAAAAACAATGGTCTGCATATCGAAATCCAAATTGATGCAACTAGCCCAGTTGGTCAAACAGATCCAGCAGGCATCAAAGATGTTGTGCTTGAAGCTGCATTAACCACGATTCAAGATTGTGAAGATTCTGTTGCGGCAGTTGATGCAGAAGACAAAGTTGAAGTGTACAAAAACTGGCTAGGCCTAATGAAAGGTGATCTTGAAGATACCTTTGAAAAAAATGGCAAGCCATACACTCGCGCAATGAATGGCGACAAAACATTTAAAGATCCAAGCGGTAAAGAATTCAGCCTACATGGTCGTTCATTATTGTTGAATCGTAACGTTGGTCATTTGATGACAAATCCAATGGCGCGTTTCGCTGGTGAAGATGTATTTGAAGGCATCATGGATGGCGCGATTACAAGCTTGATCGCAATTCATGATTTGAAAGGCAACGGCAAACTGAAGAACTCACGCACGGGTTCTGTTTACATTGTTAAACCAAAAATGCACGGTCCAGAAGAAGTGGCATTCACGGTTGAACTGTTTGAACGTGTTGAGAAGTTACTCGGTCTTGCACCATTGACGCTGAAAGTTGGCATCATGGACGAAGAACGCCGTACTTCTGTGAACTTGAAAGAAGCGATTCGCATTGCGAAAGATCGTATCATGTTTATTAACACTGGCTTCATGGATCGTACTGGCGACGAAATCCACACTTCAATGCTTGCTGGTGCAATGATTCGTAAAAACAGCATGAAAGCATCTAAATGGATTGCTGCATACGAAAACCAAAACGTTGATGTTGGCTTGGCAACTGGTTTGTCAGGCAAAGCACAGATCGGGAAAGGTATGTGGGCAATGCCAGACATGATGGCTGAGATGATCAAACAAAAAGTTGCTCATCCAAAATCTGGTGCAAACACTGCTTGGGTTCCATCACCAACTGGTGCGGCATTGCATGCATTGCATTACCATGATGTTGATGTATTCGCGACGCAAAAAGAATTGCTCAAACGCGTTCCAGCAAATGTTGATGACATTCTGACGATTCCTGTTGCGACTGAAACCAATTGGTCAGCTGCAGAGATCAAAGAAGAACTCGACAACAACTGCCAAGGTATCTTGGGTTATGTGGTTCGTTGGGTTGATCAAGGTGTGGGCTGTTCTAAAGTACTTGATTTGCATGACATTGGTTTGATGGAAGATCGTGCAACATTACGTATTTCTAGCCAACACGTTGCGAACTGGTTGAAGCACGGCATCATCACTGAAGCGCAAATTGATGAATCAATGCAACGCATGGCGGGTGTGGTTGATCAACAAAACGCAGGCGATGCTTTGTATACCAACATGGTTGGTAATTTCAATACTTCGATTGCATACCTTGCGGCTCGTGAGTTAATTGTTGAAGGTTGTAAACAACCGAATGGTTACACAGAGCCAGTTCTGCATCGCAGCCGTTTGGCAGCGAAAGCACAACAACGTGCTGCTAAATAAAATTTAACAGCTTGTTCTGATGTAAAAAACCCCATTCATTTGAATGGGGTTTTTTATGCTTGTGAATCTATTAATAAACATTGATCTACTTTGACTCGCGCATTTCGATAAGCTGAATAGGGGAATACGATTCCTATAAATTTTTGACATAAAAAAAAAGGACTACGAGAGTCCTTTTTTTGGTTTTGTATTTAAAAGCTATTCAATTAGAACTTATGGTTTAACTGAACTGCGATGAGGTGGCCAGTGTTTTCATAGTCAGCTTGGTAAATACCTTTTGTTGGATCTGCACGACTGATATGAGCATTGGCTTCATGCAAGTAGTTGTATGCAACATCGACATTGGTATTTTTACTAAGCGCATAGTTTGCACCTACTGCATAAATCGAACGATCGGCAGTTGGGATACGGACGTTGCGATCTTTTTTGTTCGCAGGAGATTCATCGTAGGCAATACCAGCACGGAGTGCAAGATTTGGTTGAACTTGCCATGATGCGCCTAGACTGTACATGTTCACATCTTCAAAGTTTACAACTTCAGATGAACCACCCGCATTCAATGTTCCTGCGATTACACTTTTATAAACAGCTGGTAGCGGTACAGAGGTGCTCACTCCTGAAGCTGAAAAGGTGGATTTTGGTGCTAACACACCAATTGTGCTCCAGTTAGTACGTGTGATCCCCGCTTTCAATTCTACAGTCGGAACAATCTTATACGTTGCTGCAAGTTCAAGGCTATCTGGTGTGGTGATGACTAGATTGCCACGACCTTTCGCATTAAATGTATATGGCGTGCTTGTGATAGGAGCGTTCAAGACCTGAACATTACCGCGAATGTCATACTCAACTTGTGAGTGGTATGTCAGACCAATATTTAAGTCTTTAATTGGTGTAACTAAAAATCCAACATTATAGCCAAATGCATTACGAGCTCCATCAAGCTCCTGAGTTGCATTAGGGATTGCTGGACTGATGCCATTTGTCAAAACGCCATTTAAGTGATTAACAGTTAAACCGGCACCCGCTGAAAAGTTTGGAGTAAATGCGTAAGAAACCGTAGGTTGGAATGTCACAACTGTAACTGTACTCTTGTCGCCAAATGCACGACCTTGGAAGGTGCTTTCATAGTTGGTTTTTAGACCAAATGGTGCATATAGGCCTAGACCAACAGATAAGTTATCAAGCAATACATGTGGGAACGTAATAAAGGCTGATCCAACTAGGATGCGTGGAACCATGTCGCCTTTGTTCGTGCCAGGCGCTGAACCAACAGGATTCTTAATGTCAGTTTGAGCAAGAATCAGCGTGTTGTTCAATGTGACATTGACACCATCAAGACGAGAGATTGCTGCAGGATTTGTTGCGACAACAGAAGCACTATCAGCAGTAGCCGCGGCTCCAGCATAAGCAGTACCCATAGTCCCAATATCTGGCGAATAAAGTGTAAATCCTTGCGCCATGACTTGAGTTGTACCTGCTGCAAAAATAACGCCTACAGAAGCCGCGAGCAATGAACGTGAGAAGCGCATAGTAATATCCTTTTTTACTGTTATAAGAAAAATTGGCTCGGTGCGCATCATGCGACAGTGCAAACTAAACTTAGCATACTCTAAAATAAATCGACAGCTGTTTATGAGGTCGTTATACAAATATTGCGAAGAGTATTATCTCAACAAATAACAGGTTCATGCATACTGTAAAATCAAAGTACCAAACCAATATTTTAATTATTTCATTAATATAAAAAATAGTAAATAAATCAGATACAAAAGTCTTGGATACATTGTTGCTGTCTTGCAGTTTTAAACGATCTTCTTGTAAATTTTGAGTTTAATTGTCGTTTATATAAGTGGGTTTTGTAGGAAATTATTACATCATTTAAGTCTACTAATAGGATTGTTTAGTTATTATGGGCAAAGGCACACAGAAAACACTTCGGATTAAAAACGATAAAGGAATATTGCATGAGTCTTAAAAAGCTACCCCGTGATAAAACAAACGATTACACCCATGAGATGGCAGCTGCTCGGCGGGCTGTGGTTGAGAAAAATAGTGGGCATTCATTATTTCATACAGGACAGTTTTCGATTCCTCCTGATGCTTTACCTGGAAACATCGAAGGGTTTAGTGGCGTTGTGCAGGTTCCTATGGGATTCGCAGGACCATTATTGGTGAATGGTGAACATGCGCAAGGTGAGTTTTATGTGCCGATGGCGACGACAGAAGGGACACTCGTTGCTAGTTACAACCGAGGCATGACTTTAACGCGAGCGGCAGGTGGGATCACAACGACTGTGATTGATGATGTGATGCAGCGTGCACCAATTTTTGTATTTGAAAATGCACGTGCCGCGCGTGATTTTGGTTTGTGGGTTACTGCAAATTTTGAACAAATTAAACAGGCTGCTGAAACAACAACTCGCAGCGGTAAGCTACGCGACATTGAGCAATACTCAGCGAGTAAAATGCGCTGGCTGCGTTTTAATATGACTACGGGAGATGCTGCTGGTCAGAATATGGTTTCTAAAGCAACTCACAAAGCTTGCCAATGGATACTTCAGCAAAAACCAGCTGGGTTAGAACATTTTAGTCTTGCTGCAAACTTCGATACCGACAAAAAACATTCCCTGCTGAATAGTCTACATAGCCGAGGCAAACGCGTCGTTGCTGAAATTACAATTCCAGCGGAATTATTAGAGTCGGTGATGCATACCAGTAGCAAAGCGTTAATGAAACAAAGGAACTTATCGAACCTAGGGGCATTTATGGTGGGTGCTGCGAGTAATGGTGCGCATTTCGCTAATGGTGTGGCTGCAGTATTTATGGCATGTGGACAAGATGTTGCCAATGTTGCGGAATCCAGTGCAGGATTTCTATATAGCGAACTGCTAGATAATGGTGACTATTATTTCTCGGTCACCATTCCTTCCTTAATAGTGGCAACTTATGGTGGCGGTACCGGACTACCAACTCAACGTGAATGTCTACAGTCTATGGATTGCTATGGAACTGGAAAGGCTTTGAAGTTGGCCGAAATTATAGCTGCAACGGTTTTATGTGGTGAGCTTTCATTATCTTCGGCAATTGTCTCTGATCAATGGGTGTCGAGTCACGATGCATATGGTCGTAATCGTCCCTGATGTAGGGTAATTTTTATTGATACTAAAAAGTATCCATGAAACGTAATCGGTTTATGGGTATTTGAAAACGGAAGACTGGTTTGATTGACCTGAATTCGTGAAAAACAAAAGATTGAGCCACTGGTAATTCAATGAATAGATGCATAAACTTGCATCTATGTTTTATATATGAATACGTTCAGTAAAGTCGCTTCGATTAATTTTGCCAACACGTAGATTGCAAGACCATCGTGATCGTTATTTTGACCACAATGTCATTTGATTTTCAAATTTTAAAAGAGCCATTCAATATGAAAGCCAAAGCGTTTCCTCATTTGCTTCAACCACTTGATCTTGGGTTCACACAACTTAGAAACCGCGTTGTGATGGGATCGATGCATACTGGTCTTGAGGATCGTTTTTATCAGTATCCAAAACTCGCGGCGTATTTTGCTGAACGTGCAAAAGGCGGAGTTGGCTTAATTATTACTGGCGGCATTTCACCAAATCGTCAAGGCTGGTTATTGCCATTCGGTGGTTCAATGAATTCACCGACAGATGCTCTCAATCATCGTTTAGTTACGCATGCTGTGCATAAGCATGGTGGCAAAATTTTGATGCAAATTTTGCATGCAGGACGCTACGGCTATCAGCCATTTGTTGTGTCATCAAGCCCAATCAAATCACCGATTTCCATGTTTAAACCTCGCGAAATGAGCGAGAGCAATATTCTATCAACGATTGATGATTACGCGCACTGCGCCAAACTTGCGAAGTTGGCTGGTTACGATGGCGTTGAAATCATGGGTTCAGAAGGTTATTTGCTGAATCAATTTTTAAGCCGCCATGTCAATAAGCGTACCGATCGTTGGGGTGGCGAGATTGATAATCGGATGCGCTTAGCAGTGCAAATTGTGAAAGCCATTCGTGAGAAAGTCGGCGAGAAGTTTATTATTTGTTTCCGTTTATCGTTACAGGATTTTGTTCATAACGGTAATACGATGAGTGAAGTGGTACATGTTGCTCAAGCACTCGAAAAAGCTGGCATTACCTTACTGAATACTGGGATTGGTTGGCACGAAGCGCGTGTGCCAACGATTGTGACTTCGGTTCCGCGCGCAGCATTTGTTGATGTCACTGCACATGTTCGTGAACATGTTGGTGTGCCCGTGATTGCCTCAAATCGTATTAACATGCCAGATGTTGCTGAAGAAATTTTGGCAAGTGGTAAGGCCGATATGGTTCAAATGGCACGTCCATTCCTTGCTGATCCAGAGTGGGTTAATAAAGCAGCGAGTGATCGTGTTGATGAAATTAATACCTGTATTGCATGTAATCAAGCTTGCTTGGATCACTCCTTTGCCAATAAACGTGCATCTTGCTTGGTGAATCCGCAAGCTTGTCATGAAACCGAATTGGTCTATATCAAAACAAAACGTCCAAAACGTGTGGCGGTTGTGGGCGGTGGTGTTGCTGGCATGTCTGCGGCGACTGTTGCTGCAAGCCGTGGTCATGCTGTGACTTTGTTTGAAGCGCAAGCGGATATTGGCGGTCAATTTAATTTGGCCAAAGTCGTACCGGGTAAAGAAGAGTTCCACGAGACGATCCGTTACTATAAAAAAATGCTGGGCAAGACTGGTGTTGAAATTCGTTTAAACACCAAAATCAGTCACGAGCAATTAGAGCGTGAAGGATACGATGACGTCATTATTGCCACGGGTGTTGTACCACGACCTTTAAAATTAGAAGGCAGTCAGTTACCAAGTGTTTTGAGCTACGCCGAAGTTTTACGCGGTGCAGAAGTGGGTTACCGTGTCGCGGTGATTGGCGCGGGTGGTATTGGATTTGATGTCAGTGAATTTTTATTGCGTCATCCAGAAACTCCTCAGCCACAACCTTTAGCCGATTGGCAAGAAGAATGGGGTGTTGATCCTGATCCTGCTTATATTAGTGAAGGTGGTTTGGCTCGTCCAAAAGTACATGCACCCTATCGTCAGATTTATTTACTGCAACGTAAAGAAACCAGCGTCGGTGCAGGGCTCGGTAAAACTTCGGGTTGGGTACATCGTGCCGCAGTGAAGAAACAGGGTGTCCGTGCAATGCGCGGTGTGAGTTACGATCGCGTGACTAATGAAGGTTTATGGATCACAGTTGATGGTCAGCAACAGCTGCTGCGCGTGGACACGGTTGTGGTGTGCGCGGGACAAGAATCTGTGCGTGATCTCTTCCCAGCGGAAGGTGTTGTGACTGGCGCAAAATATCACATCATTGGTGGAGCAAAATTAGCTGCCGAACTTGATGCAAAACGCGCAATTCGCGATGGGGCGGAGCTCGCTGCAATGCTGTAAGTTGAGTCTTGATTAAAATCTAGCTTACCTTTTCAAAAAAAGTACTACAGAAATGTGGTGCTTTTTTTTGCCTTAAATTTAGAGGGCCAGAAAAACATCTTTCATCAAAAACTGAAAAAGTGATTCAATAAAAGTATTATTCATTAAATAAATATTGGTGCGAAAGTGGACTATTTATTATATGAATAGTTATGATTGATTAGTGATCTGGCTTGTTTGTTTTGTTTTTAAGTTATTGATAATTTTATATAAAATAAGTTTCATGAAACTTATTTTAAGATGGGTTTTAGTGCTACATGAAACATTTTTTGAAATTAGATACATGAAACATGGTGTTTTTTGACGTGTTTTTGTTGCATGAAACTAAAATTTGAATTATAAATAGGTTCAAGGATTAAAAAGAGCAGTGCGTCATGCGCATGAGTGTTGCGGAAAGAGTACAAAAACATCGTGAGGCTTTGCGTGCCTCAGGGCTAAGACCTGTTCAAATCTGGGTTGCTGATACCAGACAGAAAGGTTTTGCGGAAGAATGCCGTCGTCAATCATTATCGATACAAGGTGCTGCGCTTGAACGTGAAGTTGCCGGCTGGTTGGATGTATTCGGTGATCAGGAGGGATGGCATTGACTTCGAACGTGGTCGAGCCACTTTACAAACGTGGCGACATTGTGACGATTGCTGTGCAAGGTGATTACCGAGTTCGCCGTCCAGCAATGATCGTGCAATCCAATTTGTTTTCTGTGCATCCATCTGTGGTGATTTTACCGATTACTGACGAATTGCTTGATGCGCCTTTATTTAGAATTCCTGTGGAGCAGAGTGAGACGAATGGTTTACTTCAACCCTCTCAGGTCATGGTTGATAAGCCACAGACTTTGTTAAAAGAAAAAGTGGGTGAAGTTGTGGGTCATTTGGATTCCGATAACTT
>JANYEL010000158.1 GCA_025363155.1 Moraxellaceae bacterium | reverse complement strand
GATCCTGCTGGCCAAGCGTTTGATGCGGAACAACATCAAGCGGTCGGTATTGATCCGAATACCCCAGAAGGTCAAGTGGCGAATGTACTGCAAAAAGGCTACAGCTTGTCAGGTCGTTTGTTGCGTCCCGCGATGGTCACTGTGGGTCAATAAGTTTTAAAAAGCGTTTGAGTAATTGATCTAGCTCAGAACTCTCTTTAAACGTATCGCTTAAGATGTTCAATGTAGAGATTTTTTAAAGAATATTTTTTGTGCTGACTTGAAAATCTGCGTATCAGTCGCATATTGAATAGCACATGCAGCAACGCTGCTATACACAATTTTACAGTTTGTTGTTGGAATGAGCCTGTCTAGGCCTTTTCGATTAACGCGTATTTAGATAAGGAGCAACACCGTGGGTAGAATTATTGGTATTGACTTAGGTACAACCAACTCATGTGTCGCCGTGATGGAAGGCGACAAAGTTAAAGTAATCGAAAACATCGAAGGTACGCGTACTACGCCGTCGATCGTTGCTTATAAAGATTCAGAAATTTTGGTCGGTCAAAGCGCAAAACGCCAAGCCGTCACCAATCCAAAAAATACATTGTTTGCGATCAAACGTTTGATCGGTCGTCGTTATAGCGATGACGTGGTACAAAAAGACATCGGCATGGTGCCTTACAAAATCGTGCAAGCTGAAAACGGCGACGCATGGGTTGATGTCAATGGCAAAAAATTGGCTGCACAGCAAGTATCTGCTGAAATCTTGAAAAAGATGAAGAAAACTGCAGAAGATTACTTGGGCGAGCCAGTGACCGAAGCGGTTATTACCGTTCCTGCATACTTCAACGACGCGCAACGTCAAGCGACAAAAGACGCTGGCTTGATCGCTGGTTTGGACGTAAAACGTATCATCAACGAACCAACTGCTGCGGCATTGGCGTTCGGTATGGATAAACGTGAAGGCGACCGTAAAATCGCTGTATACGACTTGGGTGGCGGTACATTCGACGTTTCAATCATTGAAATTGCTGACGTAGACGGCGATCAACAGTTTGAAGTTTTGGCAACCAACGGTGACACATTCCTTGGTGGTGAAGATTTTGATGCGCGTTTGATGGATTATTTGGTTGAAACCTTCAAATCAGAACAAGGCGTGAATCTGAAAAATGATCCACTCGCATTGCAACGTTTGAAAGAAGCCGCTGAAAAAGCGAAGATCGAATTGTCTTCTGCACAAAGCACCGAAGTAAACTTGCCTTACATCACTGCTGATGCGACTGGCCCGAAACATTTGGTCGTGACCATTACCCGTGCAAAATTGGAAGGTTTGGTTGAAGACCTGATCGCGCGTACCATCGAGCCATGCCGTATTGCAATGAAAGATGCTGGTTTGACTGTAGATGACATCGCTGACGTGATTTTGGTCGGTGGTCAAACACGTATGCCGAAAGTCATGGACAAAGTGAAAGAGTTCTTCGGCAAAGAGCCACGTAAAGACGTTAACCCTGATGAAGCGGTTGCGATTGGCGCGGCGATTCAAGGTGCGGTTCTGTCAGGCGACAAGAAAGACGTATTGTTGCTCGACGTGACCCCATTGACTCTTGGTATCGAAACCATGGGTGGCGTGTTGACGGGTATCATCGAAAAGAACACCATGATTCCTACCAAGAAATCACAAGTGTTCTCGACTGCTGATGACAACCAACCTGCTGTAACCATTCAAGTTTACCAAGGTGAACGTAAAATGGCTGCACAGAACAAATCATTGGGTCGTTTTGATCTGAATGATATTCCGCCAGCACCACGCGGTATGCCACAAATCGAAGTGACGTTTGACATCGACGCGAACGGTATTTTGAACGTATCTGCAAAAGACAAAGGCACGGGCAAAGCGCAAAGTATCCAAGTTAAAGCGAACTCAGGTTTGTCGGATGAAGAAATTCAACAAATGATTCGTGATGCTGAAGCGAATGCAGAAGAAGACAAGAAATTTGTTGATCTCGCTGCAGCGCGTAACGAAGCTGACCAATTGGTTCATGGCACGCAAAAAGCTGTGAAAGACTTGGGCGACAAAGCCACTGAAGAAGAGAAGAAAGCGATTGATGCGGCGATTGATGAGCTTGAATTGGCAACGAAAGATAACGATGTCGATGCAATCAAAGCAAAAATCGAAGCATTGTCAGCGGTTTCTATGCCACTGATGCAACGTGTTTATGCAGAATCTGAAGCTGCGCAACAACCAGAAGGCGGCGAAGCGCCAGCGGGTCAAGCGCATGATGATGGCGTTGTAGATGCTGAGTTCACAGAAGTGAAAGAAGATAAGAAGTAATTCTTAGATTCTGAATCAATAAAGAACGCTCCGTAAGGGGCGTTTTTTTATGCATGTTATTTGCCACTATCTAAGTTCACTGGGCCTGTCGAAGTGGACATCTCGGACTTCTGTGGTATGCGCCGCACATTTCGACAGGCTCAATGAGCTATAGTGCTCAGTCGAGTAGGGTGCGCATTGCGCACCTATTGTTAAGTATCAACATTGAATTTGGTGCGCGGTGCGCACCCTACATTTTTCTGTGGAATAGAGTTGTATATATTAGAATGTGTTGTTATTGAACCATGAGAAAAAAGAGCAATGAGTAAACATGACCATTTAGGTGAGCCATCATCACTGTATTATAAAACCACGTATGTTGTGCAAGAGAGTGACATTGATGGTTTAGGACATATGAATAATACGGTTTACCTGCGTTTGATGGAAAATTTGGCTTGGGCGCATTCGACACAGTTGGGTTTAGATGTGGATGAGTTTCAGCGGATTGGTTCGGCGATGGTTGCGCGTGAGCATCGAATGACATATCTCGCGGCGTTGTTTTTGGATGAGACTGTGCAGTTTGAAACGTGGTTGGATCATAACGATGGATTTAATCTACATCGTTATTATCGTTTTACTCGGGTTGCCGATCAGAAAGTGGTATTTGAAGCGCATACGCATTGGGTGTGTATTTCAATCGCAACAGGACGACCACAGCGGATGCCGCAAGAGTTTAAAGCGGCATATCAGGTGGGTTGATGAGCGCGAGTCGCTATTTCTTCGAAAGCGATGAAAAGACGCCTTGAACTTTTTTCTTCATGAGATCGACGGCAACTTCAGTTGGCTTTTTCACACGTTTAGGTCTGCGTAACAATTCACCAGAACAGTTCGGACAAATGCCATTCATCGCGGTTGAACACGCTTCACAAAAATTACATTCAAAAGAACAGATATAAGCAGTTCCATCTAAAGGTGTTTTTGCACCGCATTTTTCGCATTCACTTTTCATTTTTAACATAGTGCACCCGAATAAAAATGATGAGCTAATCAGCCTGATTCTTAATATTACAACTAAATTAGGGTAAGTGCTCTAATTATCATACCATTTATTATTCAATACCGAATCATACAAATTATGAAACCTGAACACTTTATAATGCGAGCCTAGCCGCTCTTTAAGTTTCCTGTTCAATGAATAAAATTAATGTTCTAAATCGAAAAACGCTGATGTTTCCGCTGGCGATTGTTCTCTTTGAATTTTGTGTTTACATCGCTAACGACATGATTCAGCCAGGGATGATTGCGGTCATTACCGATTTTCATGTGAATGCTGAATGGGTTGCGCGTTCGCTGACGGCGTATTTGATTGGTGGTACGTTGATTACGTGGTTGTTGGGGCCTTTGTCGGATCGTTTGGGTAGACGGCCTGTGATGTTGTTTGGCGCTGTGATGTTTGCGGTATCGTTGCTGTTGATTTTATTTGCATGGAACATCGAAACCTTCATGCTGATACGCATCGTTCAGGGTTTGGGATTGTGCTATATCTTGGCGGTAGGCTATGCGGCGATCCAAGAAGCTTTTGAAGAAAAGGCCGCGATCAAAGTCATGGCAATGATGGCGAATGTCGCTTTACTTGCACCGCTGATTGGACCTGTTGCGGGTGCGGCGGTGATTTCAATTTGGCCATGGCAGATGAGCTTTGTGCTGATCGCTGTGGTTGCTGTGCTCAGCGTTGTTGGTTTGTATTTCAATATGCCAGAAACCATGATTGTGAATAAAGATGCACCGAAGCAAACCATATCGCTGAAGGTTGTGTGTGCCGATTATTTAGCATTGTTCCGTGAAGCGCCTTTTGTGAAGGCGGCGCTATGTATGTCGTTGTTTGGCGTACCGCTGATTGTATGGATTGGTTTGTCGCCTGTGATTTTGATTAAAGATTCAGGTATGACGCCTATGGAATATGGTCTGTGCCAGCTTCCTGTGATTGGCGCGTTGATCATTGGCAACATCTTGCTAATGAAAGTCACCGACAAATGGCCGCTGGATCGTCCGATGAAATTCTCGCCTGTGATTACGATTGTGGGATTGTTGCTGATGTTGCCTGTGTTGTATTTTCCAAGTCATATGGCGCTGTTTATTATCTTGGGTATGACTTGTTTTGCGTTTGCGCAGGGGTTGGCGTTTGCGGTGATGTATCGTTTTGTGATGACTTCGGCAGATCATAGAATGGGTGTGATGGGCGCGGCGGTTGGGATGTTGTTGATGGCGGGTTATGCGCTGGAGCTGGAGTTAGCAGCTTGGTTGTATAACCGTTTTTCGGCGACGGGTTTATTTGTGATGTTGTCGATTTTTGCGGTGCTTTATTTTGTGTTGTTGCCGGGGGTATTGAAGCGCGCGATGGCGCAGCGGGAGACTAAAGTTTAGCTCATTGAGCGGAGTCGAAATGGGCGGTATTTGAGATGTCTACTTCGACTCCGCTCAGTGAACTTTGATTGAGATATTTAAAGTCAAAAGCAGCCCCATCCCAACCTTCCCTACTACGCTGCGCTTCGTCTTGCGAAGCAGTGCTTCTCAAGGGGAAGGAGACAAGCATTCTTAATTTAATTGACTTCACACTCCAAACTCTCTAGTCTTCGCATCGAGTCCTTGAGCCGACTCGTAAATTCTAATTCTGCTGCAAAGCAGGCTCGGATCTTTGTTGGGGTGGGTAACCACTACACCTAGGCGTTAGAATGCCAAAAGCCGAACAGAAATGTTCGGCTTTTGTGCGTTTGGAACGTGGGAACTATGACTTGGCGGCGAGTTTTTTGGCTTGTTTCTTTGCAATCGCACGGCTTTGCATTTTGGTTACTGTACCAAAGATTTTTTGATAACCTTGCGGCAGGATGCGTTGCATCATATCCAACACTTTTGCATCGTTACCGATCAACAGACGACGTTGGTCATGGCGAATGGCTTCAATAATTTGACGCGCGGCTTCTTCAGGTGGTGTGCGCAGCATTTTATCGAATTCAGCAATGCTTTTTTCTGCATTCATGCCGAGTGAACTGATGCTATCGCTCATGCGTGCAGCTTTGGCGATGTTAGTACGGATGCCGCCTGGATGAACGCAGGTTGAGCTGACACCGCATTTTTGCATGTCGAGTTCTTGGCGTAGTGATTCGGTGAAGCCACGAACCGCAAATTTGCTGGCGTTATACGCGCTCTGCGTTGGTTGTGCAGTCAGACCGAATAGGCTTGAAATGTTGACGATATGACCATCGCCACTTTTCTTAAGGAGCGGTAAAAATTCTTTAGTGCCGTAAACCACGCCCCAGAAGTTGATGCCCATCATCCATTCGAGATCTTCGTAGCTCATGCCTTCAACCGTGCTGCCCATGGCGACGCCCGCGTTGTTGATGATGATATTTACTTTGCCGTGTTCTTTTTCAGCAGCTTTTGCCCATGCAGAAACTTGTTCGAGCTTAGAAACATCCACTTTTTGTGTGGTCACTTTTACGTTTGACGCTTTAACGAGTTCAACAGTTGCGGCTAAGCCTTTTTCATTGACATCTGCCAAAGCAAGATTGCAGCCTTCTTTTGCTAATAAAACCGCCAATTGCTGACCAATACCTGAACCAGCACCTGTAATTGCTGCAACTTTGCCTTTTAAAACTTTCATGGTTAATTCCTTAAGCGGCGTCTTTGTCGGTGACTTTTAATTTGTGAATAGGAAGTGTACAACACAGCCGCTACTATAGTATTTGACAATATACATTGTCAATATCAAAATGTATTGAAGATAATAGCGTGATACAATCTGTAAAATAACAGATAATATCAGGCAAATACGATAGTGCGTTTTTGCTGAGAAAGGGTGTCAGTATGGGAAGTTCAGTGCCAGAAAGTGAAATCATCGCAGCGAATGATTCAGTAGAACAAGAGACGTCGATCGACGCGGAGTCTACTACGGTCAAACGTCGTAGTTTTAAAGGCATGAGCTTGGAAGTTCGTCAGGCAGAACGACGTGAGCGGCTGATGGAAGCGGCGTTGCAGTCTTACGGCACACTCGGTTTCTTTTCTGTGACTGTGCGCGATGTGTGCGTCGAAGCGAAGCTGACCGAACGTTATTTTTATGAATCATTTAAAAATAGCGGCGCACTTTTTGATGCGATTTATATGCGTTTAGTGGAAGAATTGCAGCAGCGGATTTTAACGGCTGTGATGCAAGGTGCGCCTGATCCTAAGCAAATGATTAAACTGGGTTTGACGGCATTTTTCCAAAGCTTGAGTGATGATCAGCGCGTTACGCGAATTTTGTTTATTGATGCGATTCTAGTGCATGAAAATGACGGTAAGAGTATTTATAAAGCGGTGAAGCGTTTTGACTTGATGACGCAGTCTTTTATTGCATTAATGGTTCCACAGGCCCAAGAAAATATGTCTTTGGTGTCATTGATTTCAACAGGTTTGACGGGCTATGTGTCCCATCTCGCAACGCGTTGGGCGGTCAGTGGTTTTAAAGAGTCTGTGGAAGAGCTGTTGGCGGCATGTATGGTGTTGTACGAATCGTTTTTTTCACATTTTATGTTGCCTGAAAACCAGAAAGCTTTTGCTAACGCGTCTAAGTCGAGCGTTAAGTAAATATCAATGAGAGCCACTCAACTCAATGGGCGGTTCTATTTTTTAGCCAATAGAAACTGTACGTAAGCGCCCAATCGCGAGCGCTGCAATGCCTGCCAATAATCCCCAAAATGCTGCACCCAATCCAAACAGCGTTATCCCAGACGCAGTCACTAAAAAAGTAATCAGCGCGGCTTCGCGTTCGGACTCCTTTGAGAGTGCAGTTGCTAGACCATTACCAATGGTTCTAAACAACGCCAATCCTGCAATAGCCAAAATCAACTCTGTTGGAAATGCTAAAAATAACGATGTAATCGTCGCGCCAAAAATGCCAATTAAACAATAAAAAACACCTGCTGAAATCGCTGCGGTGTAGCGCTTTTTCGGGTCTTCATGCGCTTCGCGTCCCGTACAAATTGCCGCTGTGATCGCTGCCAAATTCAACGCATAACCGCCAAAAGGTGCAAACGCCGCATTTGCCGTACCGATCCAACCAATGACTGGTGAAAGTGGAACGTTGTAACCTGATCCGCGTAACACCGAAACACCCGGAATATTCTGTGAGGCCA
Source organism: Moraxellaceae bacterium (assembly GCA_025363155.1). Taxonomy (GTDB): domain Bacteria; phylum Pseudomonadota; class Gammaproteobacteria; order Pseudomonadales; family Moraxellaceae; genus Aquirhabdus. The sequence continues at coordinate 33,057 of JANYEL010000158.1, read as the reverse complement.
TGGTGACTATAAACAGTGGAATCGCAATGGCAAGTGAATGCACTGTAAACACGGGCATTGTCCAGATCGGCTGTGCGAATTGGAAATGCATAGCGTTAAACGTTAATTGCTGATTAATGGCGGCATAGCTAATCCCAAACGCCAGCGTAACGACTACCGCATAACGTGCTGAAAGACGGCGCATGACCAGATACAAGATAAACATTCCAAGGACCATCGCGAGCTGAGTTTGCATGGCGACAAAGACGTTCATGCCGAACTTGAGCAATACGCCTGCGAGCATGGCTGAGGCAAGCGATATCGGAATTTTACGCATGGCGCGTTCAAACACACCCGAAAATCCCGTCAGGATAATGAGCACCGCCGAGATTATAAATCCGCCCACCGCTTCAGCCAGAGACAAACCACTGCTACTGCCGATTAGCAGTGCCGCGCCAGGTGTAGACCATGCGGTGACAATCGGCATACGGTAATACAGCGACAAGCCCAGCGTGGTGAGACCCATGCCTAAGCCTAGTGCCCAAATCCACGAAGCGATTTCTGCTGGCGATGCGCCAAGGGATTGTGCTGCTTGAAAGATCAACACTCCTGAACTGGTGAATCCGACCAAAACGGTGACGAAACCCGCCACCAACGTTGAAATTGAGAAGTCTTTAAGAATAGGCATTGAAAGTAGTCATTTTAGTGAGGTGTGAGATTACGTTAGTTTGGAGTAAACTTTATTGTTCAGCACAGTCCACCATGCACTGATGACTTAATTCGCCTAATCGTTTCAGTGCTTGTTCAATCTGAGGCGTCCATAAGTCGCCGCAATTAATGCGTAAATGATGGTCAAATCGGTCACTGGTTGAAAATATCTTACCAGGCATGATAAAAATTCCTTCGTTCATTGCAAGATCAAATAACTGAAGTGTATTGCAATTTTTTGGCAGTTCGACCCATAGTAAATATCCTCCGCGTGGTCGAGTGAGACATGTTTCAGCGGGAAAGTGCCGTTCAATGGCTTCGGATACGCGGTGGATTTGTAGCTGAAAAGTTTCGCGTAAATGCCGTAAGTGGTGGTCATAGCCCCCTGTTTCCATAAAGCGCGCGAGGGTGATTTGGAATAATGCTGCCGTTGCCACGCTACTGGTGAATTTGAGATGAGTAATTTCTTGTTGCCAGCGACCAGCGGCAACCCATCCAACTCGAAAGCCCGGCGCGATGGTTTTAGTAAATGAACTACACAGCATGACATTCCCAGTTGTATCCCACGCTTTTAGTGGTTTTGGCCGGTGGAGTTCGAAGTACAGTTCTCCATAAATATCGTCTTCAATGATTGGAATCCCGCGCGCGGTCATCAGTTCCAGCACATATTGTTTGTGTTCATCGGGCATGACACTACTCAATGGGTTTTGAATTGTTGGCATAATGATGAGCGCTTTGACTTGTCCCGTATTGCGTGTTGCAAGTTCGAGTGCCTCGATAGAAATACCTGTGCGTGCATTGGTTGGAATTTCTAGTGCTTTTAATCCAAGACTTTCGATAATTTGCAGAATCCCGAAATAGATAGGTGATTCCACCGCCACCGTATCTCCACGCTGAGTCACTGCACGTAAACACAAATTTAGAGCTTCCATTGCCCCAACGGTGACAATAATTTCTTCTGGTTTAAGTAATACGGAATAATGGGCGTAGCGTCGCATGATTTGTGTGCGTAGTTCCGTATGTCCCATGCTCATGTCGTAGTGGCCAATGGCATCTAGCATGGTCCGATTATTTGCAGCTAATAGTTTACGTAAGCGATTGACTGGGAATAGTGCATGGTTAGGTGTTGCTGCGCCAAGTTGAATGAGATTAGGCCGACTAGCAGCTGTAATAACTCGCATTATCGTTTGATTCAGATCAACTTCGCTGGCTGTATTTAGTCCCACTATTTCGCGGGGTTCTTGTAATAACACAGATTTCGCCCGTACGTAGTAACCTGATTTCGGACGTGCTTCGATTAAGCCAAGGTTTTCTAAATAACGTAAAGCAGTTAATGCAGTGACAGGGCTGGTTTGCTCTTGTGCTGCCAGCATTCTCACTGATGGTAGACGGCTTCCACTCGGAAGAGCTCCTTGTTCAATGAGTTGTTGTAACTGAGTTGCTATTTTTCGATATCGTGGTGCCGAGTGATTACTAAGCGGAGTAATCGGGTTGTTTTGCAACTCTAAGGCTGACAAGTTCGAATTTAGCATATTGGCTGCTGTATGGACTTCTAGCAAGGGACTGTTTAAGACAGGCATTATTTTTTTTCCGCGGATATAGGTACAGTACTTATCTTTGTTAAAGATAACAGATATACAAGCAGCTAATCTGTTATAGGTACAATATATATTCTGTGTATCTGTTGCTGTTTGTTGATTCCTTGCACAATAATCCTCTACAGAGATGAGGAGTAAAATCGTGTACTGCCAACTGAATAACCGACCTTTACGTCTTCAGAATGATGTGGATCACTGTCTATTTTGTTTAGCAGGTTCGGTATGGCTAACTTGTAAAAATGATAAAAATGATTATTTTATTAAAGCTGGGGAGTATTTTGATTTAAATGGACGAGAAGATGTTGTTGTCAGTGCGCTAGAACTGTCTGCCATAATAAATATCCAAGCTTTGGTTGAAATCCGCAACTGTGCTATTGGTTAAACATAGGTAGGTTGAGCTTAATAATTATAATGAGTTGGCTGAGCCTGTCGAAGCCTGATTTGCATACCAAAAACACTTCGACAGACTTAGAAATACATAGATTCACTTCGGAGTTATTAAACTTTCGTCTTGTGCAGGTTCGGCAGAAAGATTGCGATGAGACCAATCAGTGGTAGAAATGCACAAAGGTGATAAACAAATTCAATACCATATACGTCTGCAACTTTGCCGAGAACTGCTGCGCCAATCCCGCCCATGCCGAAGGCAAAACCAAAGAATAAACCTGACACCATGCCGACTTTATTGGGCATCAATTCTTGCGCAAATACGACGATGGCAGGGAAGGCCGATGCCAATGTAAAGCCAATAATGATACTTAAAATACTTGTCCACATCAGGTCTGCGTAAGGCAAAGCCAAGGTAAATGGCGCAATGCCAAGGATCGAAACCCAAATGACTTGCTTACGTCCAATGCGATCGCCAATCGGCCCACCGAGGATGGTTCCCGCCGCGACCGCGCCTAAGAAGATGAACAAATAGACTTGCGCTGACTGGATGGATAATTGGAATTTTTCTATCAAATAAAAGGTGTAATAGCTGGTGAGACTGGTCAAATAGAAAAACTTGGAGAACATTAAGCCCATCAATACCGCCACTGTAATCAGTACCCGACGACGTGGGAGAGCATTGGTTGGTGCAGAATTTTTAGGTTTGGTCGCGCTGATGCGCTGCTGTTCTTTATACCAGCCACCAACCTTCCATAGGACAGCAATACCGACGAGTGCGGCTAGCGCAAACCACGCGGTACTATTTTGTCCATGCGGCACAATAAAGATCGCGGCAAGCAAAGGGCCTGTTGCGCTACCTACATTACCTCCAACTTGAAAAATCGATTGCGCCAAACCATGTTTTCCACCCGAAGCCAAACGTGCAACCCGTGATGATTCTGGGTGAAAGATCGACGAGCCGGTACCCATAAATAGCGCAGCAACCAGTAACATGGTGTAGTTTTGTGCAAAGGCGAGCAGGATGATCCCTGTCATGGTTGAGGTCATGCCAAACACCAACGAATACGGTTTTGGATGTTTATCGGTATATGAGCCAACGATCGGCTGCAACACAGACGCTGTGATCTGATAGGTGAAAGTCACCAAACCAATTTGGGCAAAAGTGAGGTTAAAACCGCCTTTGAGAATGGGATAAATCGCCAATAGAAGAGCTTGCAACATGTCATTAATAAAATGACTAAAACTGATCGCACCCAGCACACGAAAGCGCGTGAGATTTTCAGGAGTCGTGTCTTTTGTATGCGTGGCGTTTGATTGATCAGTTTCTGCGGATTCCATAACAACCTCGATGGCGCGTGAATGACAACATTCATGGGATGATGTTGATTTTATGGTTAGATCATACGCCACTCTAAAACGACATTCCTGCGAGAATATGGCAATATATATTGCAAAAGTGACATTCTGTTTTATTCATTTTAAATGTTGATCATCAACGGAATCGCATCATGCCTTTAAGTTCCAGCCATGAGCGTTTGCACTATACGCAATTTGATCATAGTGATATGCCAGTCACTGCATTGGCGAAGGATTATGTGCATGGTCAAACCACGGATCGGCATTCACATCCACACGCACAATTGATTTATGCGGTGCGCGGCGTGATGTTGGTCAGCACCGATCAGGGGCAATGGATTGTACCGCCATCACGGGCGATCTGGATGCCAGCGCATATTGATCATTGGGTGCGGATGATTGGCGAAGTGCATATGCGTACCGCATACATACGTCCTGATGCTGCGCCCGATTTATTAACTGCTTGTCGGGTCGTCGGTGTGACGGCGTTGTTACGCGAGCTTTTGCTTGCGGCGATTAATGTTGAGTTGCCATACACAGCGGATTCACGTGATGGTCATCTGATGCAGTTATTAGTCGATGAAATTAAAGATGTGCAGCCTTTTTCATTGCAACTGCCGAATCCGCAAGATCCACGTTTGATGCAAATCACTAAAACGTTGAGTCTAAATCCAGAAGACGATACGACTGTTGAATTGTGGGCAGAGAGATTAAGCATTACTCCAAAAACTATTCATCGTTTGTTTTTCAAAGAAACGGGCATGACGTTTGGGCAATGGCGGCAGCAGGCTCGACTGTTGACTGCGCTGGAACGATTGGCGCAAGGGGAGAAGGTGCTGAGTGTGGCGCTCGGGCTGGGTTATAACAGCCCAAGTGCATTTGCAACGATGTTTAAGCGACAGTTTGGCGTGCCGCCGAGTCGGTTTTTTGATGAGTTGAGTTAATGTTGAACCATTAACGCAATCGAATATGAATCAAATGCGTCGCTGCCGTTGTCGTTAGATCATCGCCACGGTCATCAAAATAGCGTTGGTTTTGCGCCGCGCCAGATAAGTCTTCTAGCACATCAAAACCGATTTCATTTAGCGCAGCATGGAGCTGTTCAGGCTCGAACTGACCAATCAGTGGTTCACTCATGTATTTCGTGAAACGTGATAAAGCCATGCTGCCTAAGCGTTCCGCGCCTGAGAGCTTGTGATATGGAATAGAGTAATCAAACACGACTTCACTACCTGTCGCTGCGACTTTGGCAATTGCACGCAGTGTATTCAACGTGGTTTCTGGTTGCAGGTAATGCGTCGTCCCTAACCATGAAAAAAAGCTGACTTGGTCTTGTTGATAGCTGCTGCGTACCAGTGCTTCAAATAACGATTCTTCTTCAAAATTAATCGACACAAATTCAACGTTACTAGGAATTGTGCCAAGCAATGTCATTTGTTCTTTCTTGGATTGTTGGCTATCTGGATGATCCACTTCAAAAATCTTGAGTGCAGACATTGCTTTGCTTTGGCGTAAAGAGAATGAGTCCAAACCTGCGCCGACCAAGACGTATTGGCTTGCGCCTTGTGCCACCGCTGCGGCAAGTTGGTCTTCGGCATAACGTGCGCGTCCGATCACTTGTCCGATGAGTAAGCCGACAGGACTAAATGCGCGAGGCTGCAAGAAATGACGCCACTTTCTGCTTTTTAATATGCGTCTCCAGCCAGAACTGGTGAATTTGATCGCATACGGATCAGAGAACAGTGGGTTCTCAGCATAGAGCGTGTGGCTTGCACGTAAAGCTGCGGCGCCTTCGGCTGTGCGGCTTCGTTGTCCTGCTTTCATAGGGATGACTCTCGATTCATGCGGCTGTTTATTGTTCACGAATAATATGTGTTTTGCGCACTCGTTTTGTACAGGAGAGTGTCTAAGTTGTACAGCACATTTTCAGCCAAAATTGTTGGTTGAAAGTGTTAGAAACACTCGTCCTAATCTCAAAAAGTGGTTTGGTTATCAAGAACTATTATTTTTATAAACGATTGACGCTCAATATAATGAAAAAGTAAGTTATTTGAATGAATTTGAAATAATTCAAATAATTGGTTCTATCTGCTTTAATTTAACAATAATAAAAAACGATCATTTATAAGTCATTACCACTTCTCGTATCCCTTGAATATAGCCGTATATCAAGGGATTTTTTTTGTGTCGTGTTTACTGATTTTACTCATAAAAACGTGTGAGTTTATCTTTCACACGTTTCATACATAGCTTATTTACTGATTAATGACTCGATTTGCACGGGCAAGCCGTTCAATGCCGCTACGCCTGTTAGTGCATCGAAATACTGCTCATCCGTGATGTCGTTCAGACTCACACCTGCATGTTGGCTGGCAATGCCGAGTTTGATGCCATCTCGATCATGGCCAAAACCATGCGGCACAGAAACCACACCCAGCATAATTTCCGAGGTGATTTCAGCAGGAAGGTCGATGCTACCCACGCGGCTACTAATCCGTACTAGCGAACCATTTTCAATCTGTAATCGCGCTGCATCTTCGGGATGGAGCATAGCGGTGCAACGATTTTTGCCTTTCACCAAACGATGAGAGTTGTGCATCCATGAATTGTTGCTTCGAACATGACGGCGACCGATTAAAAGCATTTCTGCGCGATCAGTTTTTGGCGATTGACCATGCAGACGCGCTCGTGCGCGCGCCATGTCGTTCAGATAAATTTCTGGCGCAAGTTTGATCCGACGATCAGCAGTAAATAGACGTCTCGGTAATACCGATTGCAACGGCCCCAGATCAATACCATGCGGCTCGGCTTCGATCATCTTTAGATTTAATCGACGAGTGCGCATGCTGAAAATACTGGTTGCATCGGCGAGTGGTTTAAATCGACTGCTGCCGAGCCAAGCGCTTAGTGTTTTTTTACTTAGCGTGTAAGGTTTACTGCTAAAGAAGAAATCACTTAATAGTTGATCTAATTGTGACAATGATTTTGGACGATAACCGTATGGGCCAACGCGCAACATCAAGTCGAGCATGCCTTCCATTTTCAGCGCTTCAAGACCGCGCTGTAAACCACGCCATAAGGTGCGATCAAAAGCATTTTTAGAATTTAACCGTACGATCAATTCCAACATGATTTGCCAATCATGACGTGAATCAACAGGCGCGGGTAAAAGAGGCGGCGAGTACTTCACGATATTGCGCACAGCCCAAGCATTAAGTAGTAAATCAAAATGTCCACGTTCCAATGCACCAGTCGGTGGCAAAATTAAATTGGCATGGCGAGTGGTTTCATTGAGATAAATATCAATGCAGACCATGAATTCAAGCCCTGCCAAGGCTTCATCTAACTGACGACCATTTGGTGTAGACAGAACGGGATTGCCTGCGTGGGTAATCAACGCACGAATCTGTCCTGCGCCTTTAGTCAGCATTTCTTCAGCCATTACAGCGACAGGTTTTTCACCTGCGAAGATTGGCAAGCCGCGTACGCGCGTCCGCTCCGTGTTCAAACCACCAGCCAGATCAGTCGCGCCGCTCAAACCAATAATATCAATCGCAGGCTGAGTAAACATCGCGCCGCCTTCACGATCAAGATTGCCTGTGACGATGTTCAGTGCATAGATCAGCCAAGCGGTGAGTCCACCAAACTCTTGGACATTCGAACCAATACGTCCATAGCAGACTGCGCGTTCCGCCGCAGAAAAGTCACGCGCCAGCGCACGAATTTCCGCTGCACTAATCCCCGTAATCTCTGCCACAGATTTAGGGGTAATGCCTGATACAGCATTGCGTAACTGCTCTAAGCCATCGGTAAATGTCGCTAAGTGTCCTAAATCAATACGATCTTCAGCAAACAATACTTGCAGCATCGCCGCCAACAAAAACACATCCGTTCCGGGGCGAATAAACAAATGCTGATCCGCTTTGACTGCACTTTCAGTACGTCGTGGATCGACTACAACGACGCGTCCACCACGTGTACTTATGGCTTGAATTTTCCCCATGGGGTCGCCAGCAGACATGAGACTACCATTGGATGCTGCAGGGTTTGCGCCAATCATGAGAAGGAAATCGCTGCGATCTAAATCGGGCACGGTCATCAAGGCAGGGCTGCCCAACATTTCGTGAGTCGCAAACATAACAGCGAGTTGATCAACGCTTGAGGCACTAAAACGACTGCCAGTTTTGATCGTAGCAAGTAGTGGTCCCAACATGAGTAGCGCGCCAGGGTGATGCGCCGTTGGATTGCCGATGTAGACACCGACCGCATCATGACCATGTTCTGCTTGAATGCGTTTAATGTTCTTCTCGACCATATCGAACGCATCGTTCCAGCTCACTTCTACCCATTCACTGCCGATCCGTTTCATTGGGCGACGAATACGGTCTGGGTCTTCTTGTAAGTCTTTTAAGGCAACGGCTTTGGGGCAAATGTGACCTTTACTGAGCACATCCGCTTTGTCGCCTTTTATCGACAGAATCTCACCATCTTGATGTTCGATGACGACGCCACACATGGCTTCACAGAGGTGGCAGGTGCGGAAGTGTTGTTGTGGCGTATTCATCCATAAATCCTTTTGAAGAATATCTAAAATGCGAATAATTGTTTGTATTATGCTAGTGTTTTGCATTCCTAATGTATCTGTTGATCATAATTTCAGCAAGATAACTTGGTAGGGTGCATTGAAATAAACCTGATACAATCCTGTGAATCGCTCTGACAATGAAAATATGCAAGGAATGCAATGAGTTCACCTAATCAATTCGCCCTGCTCAAACAACGTCGTTTCGCGCCTTTTTTCTGGACAATGTTCCTCGGCGCGTTCAACGATAATATTTATAAAAATGCCCTCGTGATTCTGGTTGCTTTCCAAGGCTTACAACTGTTCGGTCTCGGTTCAACTGAATTGGTCAATATGGCAGGTGCTATTTTCATTGCGCCGTATATTTTATTGTCAGCTACGGCTGGACAGCTTGCGGATAAATTTGAGAAATCAGGTTTAATTCGATGGATTAAATTATTAGAAATCGGACTGATGATTATTGGCGCGGCGGGATTTTATTTCCATAATGTGTCGTTGTTGTTCCTCATGCTTTTTGGTCTCGGTTGTCAGTCCGCTTTATTTGGCCCAGTGAAATATAGCTTTATGCCGCAGCATTTGAGTGATGCCGAACTGACTGGTGGTAATGGTTTAGTTGAGACAGGCATGTATGTTGCCATTCTCGGGGGGACGCTATTGGGCGGCGTCCTGATGGCGGATCATGCCAATGGCGCCATGGTCGTTGCATTCGTAACACTGAGCTGCGCGGTGATCGGTTATCTCTGCAGCCGCTCGATTCCAGATTCACCCGCCGATGCGCCGCAGTTAAAAATCAATTGGAACTTGTTCTCAGAAACACTCCACAACTGGCAAATGATTAAAGTCAATCGTCCTTTGCGTTTGGCGATTCTCGGTAACTCTTGGTTTTGGTTCTACGGCGCAATTATCCTTGCGCAAATTCCAAGTTATACGCAGAAAATTCTTCATGGTAATGAGACGGTCACAACTGTACTTTTAGCGGTGTTTTCAATTGGAATTGGTGCTGGTTCATTACTCTGCGAAAAGCTCTCACGTGGTCGGGTTGAGATTGGACTAGTGCCGTTTGGTGCATTTGGTTTAACGGTATTTGCGTTGATCTTGGTCGTGATCCAACCGACTGCTGTCGCAACAGGAAACGTATTGACTGCCATGCAATTTTTACAAGATGTGCAAAGCTGGAAAGTGATGGTGACGTTGGCGTTCATTGGTATGTTTGGTGGTTTTTATATCGTGCCGTTGTATGCGATGTTGCAAAGCTACGCTGAACCGACGCAACGTGCACGTGTGATTGCTGCAAACAATATCGTTAATGCGATCTTTATCGTCGCATCCGCTTTATTCGCGATTCTCTTGTTTAAATTGAACCTGAGCATTCCGCAGTTATTTCTCGCTGTGGCGATTCTGAATGCGGTGGTGGCGATCTATATTTTCACCTTAGTGCCGCAATTTATGATGCGCTTCGTGGTGTGGCTGTTGATCAATACCATCTATAAAGTGCGTACCGAAGGTTTAGAACACATCCCAGAAAATGGTCCAGCGCTGCTAGTGTGTAATCATGTGTCGTATGTTGATGCGTTGATTATTGGTTCTGAAACCGCGCGCCCACCGCGCTTCATCATGGATCATAATATTTTCAAAACGCCCGTACTAGGCAGCTTCTTTCGAACCATGAAAGCGATCCCGATTGCATCGTCAAAAGAAGATCCATCTTTGAAAGAAAAAGCCTTTGATGCTGCCGCGCAGGCCTTGCGCGATGGTGATTTGGTGATGATTTTTCCAGAAGGCACATTGACCAAAACTGGCGAGTTCAACACCTTTCGCAATGGGATGTTGGAAATTCTGAAACGTGAACCTGTGCCTGTGGTGCCAATGGCATTACGCGGTTTGTGGGGCAGTTTCTTTTCTCGTGTTGAACGTGAAACAGCGATGATCAGACCATTTCGACGTGGCTTCTTTAACCGTGTTGAACTCATTGTCGCTGCACCCATTGCACCCGATGAAGTGTGCATGGAAAAGCTGCAAGAGCAGGTTGCTGCTTTGCGCGGTGATTTTAAGTAGAAACATCTAAAGCAAAAAGCGAGAAGGGGATTGCAGATGAATCCCCTTTATCGCCTATCGATGTGAAACCCAAACCACATCATTATCCAAAGCATAAGCAGCGCAGCCGCGATGGGTGCTGGCGCACTGTTCCATTGCTGTTTGTAATGGTTGCGATCCGCTGGTAGCTAGGAATGATGCGCCGTCTGGTGCGATCACAAAAGCACGCGGACTATGCGCTGTTAGAAACTTTTGATACGTCTTTCGACCGATTAGATTTATATACGGAATCGCATCAAGATCTCGTATGTCGGCAAAATGAGTTGGATGCAAAAATGCGGCTGATGGTGACCAAACAACCTGATTGTCCACGGCATAAGGTGCACAAATTTTTGCATTTTTCTGGCAGGAATCGAGCACATGACCGAGTGGATCTAAGCCGCCGCTAGCCTCATAAGTTTCTCGGTCATCGGTCAATGCAAAGACGCGAGGGAGTGGCATTTTTAGAAAGGCTTGATACGCTTCTCGCGCTTGAGGACCGATCACTGGTACGGCATTGATATCTGCAAAGTGGCTTGCAGGTGGTATTGGCGTCAGGATTGGCTTGACCCAAACCACCTGATTATCGATAGCATACGGCCAGCACTGTAGATGTTGTTGCTCACAGAATTTTAAGCCTCGACCCAAAGGATCCAAACCGCCACTGACCATCGTGACGAAGTCTTTAGCAATAAAGAACACGCGAGGGAGTGGTGAGTTGAGGAATTTTTGATATTCCGCATGGGCCTCTGCGCTGATGGGCACTGCATTGACATCATTGATATCGGCATAATGACTGGGTGGTGGAATTGGCGTGAATCTGGTTTTATCCCAAACCACCGTCTGATCGATGGCATAAGGCCAGCATTGCTGGTGTTGTTGTTTACAGGAATTTAAGGCTGGCACTAGGGGATTGACGCCTCCAGAGGAAATGGTGATTCCGCCGTTTTCCTTAATCATAAAAACGCGCGGGCTGGGCATCGTTAAAAATTTCTGATATTGCACGCGTGCTTCAGGACTGATGGGCACCGCATTAACATCGTTAATGTTCGCAAAGTGGCTTGATGTTGGATTTGATGGAGGAACAAAGTCAGGGTATTTAACGGTATTGGGCAAGCCTAATTGATGCAAAAAGGCATCTAGTGGCGGTGCAATGATCGATACGCCTTCGACATGACCCAGAAAATTATGTGAATTGTCTTTAAAGTTGCCAATTGAAACTAAAGTCGCTTTGCCACCCATGAGGTTGTAACGGCGATAGGCAGCACGCCAAGTCGACTCAGGGATCAGGATGTCATTGCTACCGTAAAACCAGACGGATGGTATTTGGGTGTGCGCGCCAAAATAACCAGCAGTATCGACCATACGATCGACTGCTTCTGAGCATTCTTTGATGCCCATGCCGCCGTTAAAGTTGATGATGCCTTTGATCGCAGGTAGGTTGAGTGCACCCACCGCAAGGGTGTTATATCCACCAAAACTCTGACCTGCAACGATCACTCGACTGCCATCGATATAAGGCTGATCACTCATATATTGAATGACCCTTTTAATGTCAAAGGCATTATTCATATTTCCTGCGACGAGATCACAACCATTCTGACTTTGCTTTCCGCCAGAACCTGCATATCCACGCATCATGGGTTGAACGACTGCGTAGCCTCTCGATAAAAAATACAGGCTTGCATAGGACAGTCTGGATCGAGGTTGGTCTTTAGGGGGTTCGTCAGCATTGCCATGATTAATGACCACCAAAGGGAATGGCCCTGTGCCGTCAGGCGTATACACGGTGACTTGGAGTAATACAGGCGGTGAATTGTCTGTCGGTACTTGCAGAATTTTTTCGTGTACATCCGGAACAGCAGATTGTAACTCACTTGCTCCGCGATCGGTTTCAGCGGGAGTTGCTGCATATCCCGTAAGACAATAAAAACTAATGAGGCCTGCACAGTAAGTTGTGAGTGTGATTTTTTTGAAAATTTTTTTTGGAATTTTCTTAAGAGGCTTATTCGTCATGAGTCATTCTTGTAAGTTAATGTTGTTAGGTTGCGAGTCAGTGACTAAAATTTGGGGGTCAATCAGACGTGCGTTAGCATAGCTCAATCATCTTTAAAATTATAAAAAATTGGAAAAAAATGATGTTGTATCGAACACGAGTTCTCATTGACTAAGCGCAGCCTTGAGAGGATTATTAAGAAAGGTCTCTGGCATCTTTTTAATAAAAATTCTCTAAAAATATTGTCCATTAGAAGAAGGAATTTGATGATGGCAATTAAAATTGGCATTAACGGTTTTGGTCGGATTGGGCATTTGGCCCTGCGTGCTGCGTGGGGAAATCCAGCTTTTGAGTTTGTCCATATCAACGATCCCACAGGCACAACTGCGACTTATGCGCATTTGCTTAATTTTGATTCTGTCCATGGTCGCTGGCAGCATGAAGCTAGGAGTGACGGCGATATTTTGGTGATTGGCAAACATCGTATTCCTGTGACGCATCACAAAGACATTGCAGATACCGATTGGTCAGGCTGTGATGTCGTGATTGAATCGAGCGGCAGAATTAAAACCGCCGCTGCTGCACAAGCCTATCTCGATCAAGGCGTCAAACGCGTTGTCGTTTCCGCTCCTGCTCAGAGTGTGTTGAATATCGTGATGGGGGTGAATGATCATCTGTTTGATCCTGCCAAACATCAAGTGGTCACCGCTGCATCTTGTACGACCAATTGCCTTGCGCCTGTGGTTAAAGTCATTCATGAACACTTAAAAATTCGCCATGGTTCGATGACCACGATTCATGATCTGACCAATACCCAAAGCATTCTCGATCAGCCACTGAATGATCTAAGGCTTGCACGCGCATCCAGCATTAGCTTGATTCCAAGTACTACGGGTTCAGCCTCAGCCATTGGTGAAATATTTCCCGAGCTGAAAGGTCTGATCAATGGACATGCCGTGCGCGTACCACTTGCCAATGCATCATTGACCGATTGCGTGTTTGAAGTTGAAAAAGCGACGACAGTCGCGGAAGTGAATCAACTTTTAAAAGAAGCCTCAGAAGGTTCTTTGCGCGGCATTTTGGGTTATGAAGAACGTCCGCTGGTGTCAGTGGACTATCGAACTGATCCGCGGTCATCCATTATCGACGCGTTATCCACGATGGTGATTAACGGCACACAAGTGAAGATTTATGCATGGTATGACAATGAATGGGGCTATTCGAATCGCTTGATGGAGGTTGTGAAGTTGGTGGGTGAGGTGGGGTAATGGCTTATTTAACGTCAAAAGCAAATCCCTCCTAACCTCCCTTTCTTAAAGGGAGGAACATACCCCCTCCTTAGAAAAAGGAGGGTTGGGGAGGATTTTCTTTTGACTTTTTACTTACTTTCCAATCGACGCTCGAAACGCCAAATAATCCTTAGCCGTTTGACCGACATCTTCAAGCATCGGTAAATGACCAATATTTGGCATGATCACAACTTGAGATTGTGGGATCAATTTATGCAGAATCTCAGCGCCTTTGACACTCAATAACTGATCTTTATCACCCCAAACAATCAAGGTTGGGGCTTTAATTTGTTTAGCGCGTTCTTCGATCGAATCAGGCAGCAGTTGCTTGATGATTTGATATTCTAAGTCAGCATTTGCAATGCTTTCCTTGGCGAAGACATGAAGCATTGATTTCGGGACATACGGTGGGTTGTTCATAGCGAGCTTATACACCGCTTCGTATTCTTCCGGGGTACGCGCAATCAGTGCAAATTTTCCCGTCTTATCAAATGTCTCAAACGTCACAGTTTTTGGTGCACTCGACACACCACCTGGATCTAGCAGCCATATACTTTCTACTTCTGAACCATAACGCGCGGCATAGGCAACAGAAATCGCACCACCCATCGAACTGCCACCGATATGAACTTGCTTAATATTCAGCTTGGTGAGAAGTTGATGTAAACGTTGTGCTTGCGCATCTGTGTCATACGCAACATTGGTTGGATGACTTGATTCGCCAAAGCCAATATGGTCAGGAATGATGACGTGATATTTCGAAGTCAGCTTGCCTGCGATGCGGGTGAAGTTGTCTTTATTAGCATTGAAACCATGCAATAAGAGCAACGGTTCGCCGCTACCGCCTTCAAGGTAAACGTAAGTTAGTCCATCATCGAGTTGAATCGAATGCTTAGTTAAACCCGCACGCGAACGCTCTGAGTCCACCGCAAATTTGGTTGCCACTTCTGGCGATAGTTGAATAAACACAATTAAACCAATTACAAGCAGTGCAAGACACGCCAAGAACCATTTAATAATGCGCACAGCGACAGCTCCTTGATCTTTATCGTTGGAATGCTCTTGAAATATGATTTTCAAAGAGTCATTTTTCGTTTTTATAATACGAATACAGCTTTGCAATTCTTTGCAATTTGTACTTTGCTAGTCTGACGGTCAGTCTGTAAGGTTGTCAATTGGCTCAAGAAATTTTTAAAACACGGATGTGCCGTTTAATCACCTGAAATGAAGCCAAAAACATAAACAAGGAAACCTCATGTTAACGCGAATGATGATTGTAATTGGCTTGCTGGCGCTACTGAATTTGTACGCGGCATCGCGCATTATTACGCGTTGGGCTTGGGCGGGCGAGCATCTAGTGTTTACCTGCTTATTGTTTTTTGGTTTCTTTGCCTTACAACTGCTGGCACCTTTTGGCGACCGTTTAATTTTTCCTAGACTGAAAAAAGCATACGATGCCGAGACACTGGTTTTCGTACTGGATTGGGCATCCTATTTGGCGTTTGGAGTTTTATCGTTTCTCGTGGTTTATGCAATCGCGACTGACATCGTCAGCTTCATCTGGAAATGGATTGCAGCACCCGCTAACCCTGTTGATTTTGATCGCCGTGCGCTGCTGACATTGGGCGTATTAATAATCGGTACAACGATCATTGGCATTCGCCAAGCCTTTGTTGGTCCCTCGGTCCGTAAAGTTGAAATCCCACTTGAGAATCTGCTAGCTGAATTTGATGGTTTTAAAATCGTCCAGATTTCTGATCTTCATGTGGGTCCAACCATCGGTTACAACTACACGCAGAACGTCGTCAATATTGCCAATGGCTTAAAACCCGATTTGATCGCACTGACGGGTGATTTTGTCGATGGCACGGTTGAGGATTTAATCGGGGATTTAGCGCCGCTCTCTCAACTTCGTGCTACGCATGGCAGTTTCTTTGTGATGGGAAATCATGAGTATTATTGGAATGCTTCTGCATGGATGGAGGCGTTTCGGACCCTCGGTGCAGATGTCCTTGCCAATGAACACCGACTCATTAAGCACAATGGCGCTGACATTGTATTGGCTGGCGTTACAGATTATTCGATGCGGGGCAGAGGTGGGCCAGTCCATGCCTCAGATCCGGTGAAAGCACTAGAAGGTGCGCCACCCAATTTGGTGAAAATTTTACTTGCCCATCAGCCGGCCAGTTATCAAGCCGCACATGAAGCGGGGTTTGATTTACAACTTTCAGGACATACGCACGCAGGGCAATATTTCCCATTTAACTTCTTTATTCGGTTTTTTCAGCGCTTCTATAAAGGCTTAAACCGATATGAAAATATGTGGATTTACGTCAATAGCGGAACAGGATATTGGGGGCCGCCGTTAAGGACTGGCGTACCGTCTGAAATTACGTTGATTACATTACGAGCAATAAAAAATTAAAGATTAAAATATGGTCGTTTTTATAAATCTGCTTACATCTTTTTTATAAATATTTAGATCGAAATAAAAGTTTTTATATTCGGGGGAGATAAAACCCGTGTGTTCGCGGGGGATACGGTCAATTGTGTATTTTAGATATTATTTTGTTGATTTATATTAATAATTATTAAATTTGTTAGGTAGGCTTACCAAGCTTATTAGCGTTACTAATAGAACCTACTGGTTACAATTCGGAAAATTTGTATAGAAACCGTTATATAACTGTTAGAAATGTCAGGTAGACAGACCTGTATGTAATTGGTATAAATATCTCAACTTGTGATGTTGTTCTTCCAGATTAGATTCAATTTTGGACATCCAGCCATATGCACAAGCCGAATATATCTGTTTTTCCTGATAGATCACTTGGAGTGATTTTTTAAAAAGTCATTGCAGGAGCGAATGTACAGTTTATTAAGTTTGATTGTTCCGTAAAGTTTTGAGTCGTTGGTTATTAAATCGGTTTTTTAAAGTAAAAATAACAAAAGATAATAACAACAGCACAATACAACAAAAATAAACCAACCACTAAGCACCATTTATAGAGAACCCTATCTATAAATGGTGCTTTAATTTTTTGGGTTGCTGTTTTGATGGTGAGTCCATCATTGAGTGTTTTAAAGTCAGTAAATGAGCGTCAGTCTGCACTTTTACGACAGTGATCCATTACATAGATGGTGCGCTGACTGCGACATATTCAACGTATTTCCAAGCGTAATTGATTTGTTCGACACGGTCGGTCGTAAACATATTCGCTTGTACCGTTAAACCATCCAAAATCACAATCAAATGTGCTGCCATTGCATCAGCGTTTTTTACGCCGACTTCTTTAAGTAAAGATTCCATCAGGTCTGTGATCCAGACTTTGTGATCTTGGGAAAACTTGCGGATGTTCGAGGTGATGTCAGAGAACTCTTCAGTCGCTTTAATGAACATACAACCGTGAAAATCTTCACTCTGAAACCATCTCGCGTACCAATCAAAAATTGATTTCAATTTTAGTAGGGGCGTCGTTTCTTTATTGAGATTATCGATAATGCTTTCGCGCAGCATAAAATCACGGCGAACTAATACGCTTTCAATGAGAAAATCTTTGGAAGGGAAGTGCTTGTAAAGCGTCATTTTGGCAACCTTAGATTCAGCAATAATTCTATCAATGCCTACCGCATGATATCCGAATTCAGAAAACAAACTCGTCGCTGTGTCTAAGATGTCCTCCTGCTTGGATTTTATGCCGATATTCATTTTCTTTGCCTAAATTATGCAAACCAATTGACTATAGTAACACAAGTGGACATAGTGCAGACTAGTCTGTGGTTTTGGATGTAGTACCAATGTAAAGTTGACTAAGTATCTGATACTAGGATGTATCTGAAGATAATATTATTAAATTCATATAATTTATAATTTTGAGATGATGGATCATGAGTACGAAGTTAGATTCTCCAAGAGAACGTGCAATCAACGCGTTGAAAGAGAGTGTTGAGCCAGATGTTTGGGTGTCTAATCATGATTTTGTGACATCGTTGCGCTGTCAAATTAAGCAACATACTCTGATCACAAATCCGATCATTGATATGCTGAACAAGGGTACCTTTCATTTCGAAGCCATCAAAAAAATACACTTAGAATATCGTCATGCGATCGTTCAGATATTTACCGATGCACTATTGATGGCTCAATTCCAAACACGACAATTAGAGCCTCGATTGCGCCCAAGTTCTAAAATTCCTGCCCGCTTCCTTTTCACATTAAATGTATTGGACGAATTTGGTTTTCAGCCAGGCCATGATCGTGATGGATACTATCAAGGCAATCCAGCGTATGCACATTACCCGTTGTTTGAAGATGTGTTAAATGATTTGGGGGTGTCACAGCAAGAGCGCCAAAACTATGTACCGACTCATTATTCCGCCTTAGTGAGAGGTTTTCTGGAGAGTTCTTACTCGAGTTATACCGATGTCGTTGCCCTGTTAGCGGTGGCTGAATTACAGGTTATTGTCTTTAGTCCGCCGTTAAGAGAGGCGACGAAAGCAGTAGGTATCAATGTTGAGCATGGCTACTACCATGTTCATGGGGTGACTTCGGATGGCGCAACGGATGCGGCTGATGACGATCATGAAAATGACCTTTGGCAAGCGTTAACACAAGCCTGTACTCCAGAAGATTATGAATTATTAAAAAAAACATGCCTAGAATATTGCGACTTGTGGAATGAGTTCTGGAACCATCAATTTTCTATGTCATGCAGTCATATGAAGTCGGATATTCTGACGTCTTCATAAGCCTGATTGGTCATCTGATTTTGATTTTCAATGGGCAATTGATGTCGATTCGTCTTAGCGCATGGGTGTAGCATTTTCTCTTTATCGTGTTAGCAATCTTCATACAACCGAGTCGATATTAGGCATTATGCTAATCACGACAACTCTTGGCGCGAAATGTTAAAAACATGGTCATCTAGAGTCAATTTTGATTTGCATAACTTTGGCATGATATTGCGCGCAAATTCAAATCTGTGATGTGTCAGCCACCTTTTTGTTGACATGCACGGTCACAAAATTTAGCTGAAAATTAAGATTTTTCGCAAGTGGCGATGCTTTGGTTTAAGGGAATAAAGCCAATCATTTTATTAATTCTATAAAGATCAAGAGGTTTAAATCATGCGTCGTTGGAATGGCTGGGGTGATGATGCAACAGATTTTCCGCTCAAATCGAAAGGACTTGAGTTTTTAGGAGAGAAGCTGGGTGGTAAAGGCCCCATTCTTGTCGACGCGAGTCTGGCGGAAGTCAAAGCCAAAGTTCCAAAGTCGCGATTGCCTGTCCATCCACTCGTTTCGCAAGATCTAGAGGTGCGTGTGCGTCATGCGCGTGGTGAAAGCTTTCCAGATTGGATTGCGAAGCATTCGGGTGATTTTGGTTATTTCCCTGATGGCGTTGCGTTGCCAAAAAATGGCGATGAAGTACGTGAAGTCCTTTTATGGGCATACAACAATGGGTTCATCGTTATCATTTATGGTGGCGGTACGTCAGTGGCTGGGCATATCAATGTGCAAGCATCAGATAAGCCTGTATTGACCTTGTCTTTAGAAAAAATGAATAAACTGCTCGACCTGAATCGTGAAAGCCAAATCGCAACTTTTGGTGCAGGAACACCTGGCCCAGCGCTTGAAAAACAATTGAAAAAGCATGGTTATGTACTCGGTCATTTCCCACAATCTTGGGAGTTGGCGACGGTTGGTGGTTGGGTTGCGAGTCGTTCGTCAGGGCAGCAATCGTTGCGCTATGGTCGCATCGAGCAAATGTTTGCTGGCTGCAAAATGGAAACGCCACGCGGCACGCTTGAAATTAAAGATATTCCAGCCTCATCCGCAGGCCCTGATCTACGCGAAGTAGTATTGGGTAGTGAGGGTCGCATGGGTGCGATTACCGAAGTAAAGGTACGCGTAACGGCATTGCCTGAGCATGAGTCTTTCCACGTTGGCTTTGCGCCGAATTGGGAAGCGGGTATCAAGATGGTTCGCGAACTTGCACAAAACAAAGTGCAGTTATCGCTGATGCGCTTATCGAATGCCGCTGAAACGGAATCTCATCTGTCATTGGGTGGTAATCATCCGCTGTTTAAAGCCTATGATGGTTTGTTAAAGCTTAAAAAATGCCGTAATGGTGAACGTTGTATGTTTACCTTTGGTGTGACGGGCAGCAATCGTCAAGCCAAATTTGCCCTTGCCGAAGCAAAACGCGCCATCAATGCTGCGGGCGGTACCTACATTGCCAGTAGTTTCATGGGCGGTATCTGGGAGCATTCGCGCTTCCGTTCGCCATACTTCCGTAATGGTTTATGGGAACATGGCTATTCGGTAGATACCTTTGAGACGTGTATCAATTGGGATAAAGTCACGGCGTGTATGAATGAGATGGAACAAGCGATTCGTGATGCGAGCGATGAGCATCCTGTACAAGTATTTACGCATCTGTCGCACATGTATGGCCAAGGCTGTAGCATTTATACGACCTATATTTTTAAGAACTCAGATCACTATCCTGAAATCCTTGAGCGCTGGAAAAAATACAAGCAAGCCGCAGGCGATTCTATTGCCAGGATGGGCGGCACAGCGAGCCATCAACATGGCATCGGACGCGATCATGCGCAGTGGCTTCATGTGGAGAAGGGAGCGGAAGGCATTGCTTTGATCGACACGATGATCAAGCATTTCGATCCGAATAAGCAGCTCAATCCGGGTTGTTTGATCCTCGAAGCTTAAGCTGTTGTCTGAATTATAATCAAAGTGAGCGTTTCGATTGATCAGCTCACTTTTTGATTGTTATTAATATCAATATTTTCTAAATGAGTGTGAACTATGCTGGGTCATCGGCAAGCGTTGAGTGAACTGAGTAAAACCGATTGGGATTTAGTGGTGATTGGTGGTGGCATCACGGGTGCGGGCATTTTGCTTGAAGCGGCGCGCTTAGGCCAAAAAACATTACTGCTCGAACAACAAGACTTTGCGTGGGGCACATCCAGCCGTTCATCAAAAATGGTGCATGGTGGTTTGCGTTATCTCGCACAAGGTGATGTGGGGCTGACGAAGCACTCTTTGCATGAACGCGAACGCTTATTGGTTGAATTGCCACATATGGTGGTTCGTTTTCCATATATTTTCCCGATTCGCCAAGGCAGTTTTCCGGGTCGTATCGCGATGACCGCCGTTTTGACTATGTATGACAAACTGGCTGGAGTATCAGATCACAATTGGCTTTCGCGTGATAAGTTGTTGCAGCAATATCCGATCTTAAACGCCGAAGGCTTAAAAGGTGGAATGCGTTATACCGATGCGCTGGTGGATGATGCGCGTTTAGTCTTGCGCGTGCTACATGAGGCTGTGCTAGAAGGTGGAACGGCTAATAACTACAGCCAAGTCAGTGCAGTTAATCCAACGTCAGAAGGATTTAACCTTTCAGTCAAAGATACTGTGACGGGTGAAACGGTTGAATTTAAGGCTAAGCAAGTGGTCAATGCGACAGGCGCGTGGGCAGATATTCTCTCCGCGACGGGTGCTAAAGTTCGTCCACAACGCGGCAGTCATATTTTTATTTCTGCAGCAAAAATGCCGATTCATGATTGCCTGACGGTGATGCATCCAGACGATAATCGTCCAGTATTTATCTACCCATGGAAAGGTCAGATCAGCATTGGGACGACCGATTTAGATCATCGTGAATCAGTCAATACCGAGCCGTTCTGTACATCACAAGAAGTTGATTATTTGCTGAAAGTGGCGAATAAACAGTTGCCGACCGTGTCACTTACCCGTGCAGATATTATTTCAACCATGGCGGGTGTTCGTCCGATTATAGGTTCTGGTACGGGTAATGATCCGTCAAAAGAACGCCGTGATCATTTGGTGTGGACAGGCAGTAATGGCGTTGTAACGGTGTCTGGAGGCAAACTCACCACCTTCAGATTGATCGCATTGGATGTACTGCATGCGCTGTGTATCATCAATGATAAACAGCTCAAAGATGCACAAAATAATCGTAAATTACGTTGCTTCAATCATCACGTTGAAGATCCTTGTGATTTGAGTTCGCCGTTGGTGGCGGTGCCGAATAACGCTCAGTTGAAAACTCAAGTGGAATGGATTTTACAAAACGAGATGGTTCAGCATTTGGATGATTTGATGCTGCGTCGTATCCGTGCTGGCAATATGATGCCAAATGGTGGGGCTGAAATTTTGGACACCATTAAAGCATTATGCGTGCAATATTTAGCGTGGGATGAGTCGCGTTGGCTACAGGAGTTGGCGCGTTATCAGCAGATTATCGCTAGCTCATATTCAGTGCCAGCATGATTTTTTGACTCGGTTTTTTTGAATCATCCAAATTGATTAATAGAGCAGGGATGCTCGGAATGAATTAAACAGGATCATGACGATGTCATCACAAGATTTATTTTTGGCTATTGATCAAGGCACACAAAGCGTTCGCGCGATGTTGTTTGATTTAGAGGGTCAACTGGTTGCCAAATCCCAACAGCATATTGAGCCGTACTTTTCTGAGCATCCGAATTGGGCGGAGCAGCATGCGAGTTATTTCTGGGAAAATGTGATTGTTGCCTGTCACAGTTTATGGAACGTTCATCCTGAACTGAAACACCGCGTGGTTGCTGTGTCTCTCGCTTGTCAGCGTGCCACCATGTTGTGTCTCGATAAGGATTTACAACCACTGCGCCCAGCAACGATTTGGTTGGATTCACGGCGTACGGATCATTATCCAGAATTACCGCTTTGGCTGAAAACAGGGATCAAAGTTGCAGGTCAAGAACCCATCATGCGCCAGTTTCAGTCGAAAGCTGAGTGTAATTGGTTGGCGGCTGATCATGCAGATGTTTGGGCGAAGACTAAGCATTTTGTGCAGCTGTCTGCCTATCTCACTCTCAAACTGACGGATAAACTCAATGATGCTGTTGCTTCGCAAATTGGCTATATTCCTTTCGATTATAAAAACCAAAAATGGGCATCTGCGCTCGATTTAAAATGGCGAGCATTGACAGTTAAGCCTCATCAATTACCACCACTGGTACAAGCGGGCGAGCCATTAGGTACCATTAGTAAACATGCAGCGCGCGAAACGGGTATTCCAGAAGGCTTGGTTCTCTATGCGGCTGGCGCGGACAAGGCGTGTGAAGTGTTGGCGGCTGGTGCGATTACGCCAGATGTCGGCTGTCTAAGCTACGGAACAACGGCAACGCTGAATACGGGCAATTCAAAATATGTTGAGCCTCTCCCGTTTATGCCTGCCTATCCAGCAGCAGTACCACATGCTTATAACTCAGAGTTTATGGTTTTCCGTGGTTATTGGATGGTGAATTGGTTTAAACGTGAATTTGCGGCTCAAGAAGTGATGGCAGCAGAAGCGCAAGGCATTGAGCCAGAATTATTGTTTGAGGACTTACTCCGTCAATCGCCACCGGGTGCGATGGGTTTGATGTTGCAACCTTTCTGGACACCAGGCGTGAAGTTTCCTGGGCCCGAAGCGAAAGGATCGATCATTGGTTTCGGTGATGTGCATACGCGTGCGCATATGTACCGCGCGATTATTGAAGGTATTTGCTACGCTCTGCGTCAGGGCAGAACCACACTTGAGAAACGGAATGGTCAACCGATCACTCGTTTGAAAGTGGCTGGCGGCGGCTCGCAAAGTGATGAAATTATGCAGATCACTGCCAATATTTTTGGAATCACTGCTGAGCGACCACATACCTTCGAAACTTCGGGTTTAGGCGCTGCGATCAATGCTGCGGTGGGCGCGGGTTATTATCGTAATCATGCTGCCGCTGTGAAAGCCATGAGCCATCAAGGCAAAGTCTTTCATCCGCAAGCCGAGCATGTCGAGCTCTATGATCAGCTCTATAAGCAAGTGTATAGTCAGATTTATCCAAGTTTACAGCCGCTATATCGTGCGATACGTAAGATTACGCATTATCCGCAATATTGAGGCACATCAGTCGTTGAAGTTGAAAAAGTGGTTGTTTCAATGAGTGCTTACTCATAAAAAACTGCACCTTAATCAGTTGGAGGGTGTCCAACTTTTGGGGTGCAGTTCACTCTGGCGGGATTTTTATTTACAGCGATTTTTGAAAATCACCCGAAGGGTTTATTCCACTGGATACGTTTCAAAAATATTCTGAGCCGTAATCGCTGCTGTTGCCGCTGACAACGTCCAACCTAAATGACCATGACCCGTGTTATAGAATACATGCGGTGCGCGACCTTTACCAACGCGCGGCATCATGTCAGGCATCATCGGACGCAAACCTGCCCACGGCACAACACGTGAAGTGTTGATGTTGAAATTACGACGTGTCCAAGCCACTAATGGCTCGATGCGATCCGCACGAATATCGCGGTTGTAGCCATTAAATTCAGCAGTTCCCGCAACGCGGAAACGATTCGCGCCTAAACGACTGGTCACAATTTTCGCACTTTCGTCGAGCAAACTCACCCAAGGTGCGCCATTAACACTCTCTTCATCATCGAGATGAACAGTGATCGAGTAACCTTTGACTGGGTAAATGTTGACGCGATCGCCGAGTAAATTGGCGATGTGATAGCTGCCAACGCCGGCACAGACGACCAGCGCATCACCACTAATTTCTGCAGTATCGTCGCTATGTCCTTTGGACGGATCAGTCGTATCAATCGCTTTATACTGAATCTTCATGCCTTTTTTGTCAGTCTTGATGGATTGAACATCCACGCCCTGAATGAAACGTACACCGTATTTTTCACAGGCTTTGGCAAGACCACGGGTGAATTTATGAATGTCGCCCGTTGCATCTGACGGCGTAAAGTAACCCCCGTAATAATGACCTTGCAGCGTTGGCTCAAGCGCTTTCATTTCTTCTGGCGTGACAGCAAAACGCTCAAGTCCGCCTTCAACTAACAGTTGGTTGGTTTTATCAGCAACCGCAAATGACGCAGCATCATGATAGAAATGCAGAATGCCACGGCGCTCAAGATCGAATTCAATATTTTCTTTTTCTGCCATCGCGTAAAGATGTTTACGCGCCTCAATCGCCAGTTTGGTGGTATCAATGGTGTTATCACGATAATTGCGAATATTCGTCACAAACTCAAACATCCATGAGTATTTATGGATAGAGGGAGAGGGGTTCATTAAGAGCGGTGCATCGTTCTTAAACATCCATTTTAAGCCTTTCAAAATGGTTGCTTCGCTATTCCACACTTCTGCGTTACTGGCAGAAAGCTGTCCGCCATTGGCAAATGATGTTTCCATCGCAGGATAGAGATGACGATCTAAAACAGTGACTTGATAACCCAATTGGGATAAGGAATAGGCAGTTGTGACACCAGTAATACCGGCGCCGATCACGAGAATATGAGTCATAGCGTACCTAAAGAATGGGTAATGATTTATGAGCCGAAAAAAATTTCAGCGGATCACCCCATCTGTCACGGTACCTGAGAGCTTCGGCATCGGCTAGGCGATACCATCCCCTTCGGTGGGCAGTCGAACTGCCTCTCTCCAGATTTTCGATTGACGCTACAGTCCTTTTGCCTGAGAGTTTCCGGGGTGGTTGCTCCTTCGGCGCTGGATGTTGCAAAAGTGACCCAGTCTCTCCTGCAGCGTCTTACAGTGAACTTTGCAGTTGCACCGTCAATTCAGCAGATTCAGTCGCTATTCTACACGCTATCGTACTTTTGCCCAAGAGGTAGGCATTGGAAAAACACTTTGAAATTATTTTATATTAACGAGTGATATCATAGAAAAACATTATTAATCAATATTTTGATAGTTCGCATAACAATAAAAATTGGCTGTAAAATTTTCACAGCACCATCGAAGACTGACCTATCAGTAGCGTAGGATCTGCTACGTATTTTTGATATCACGATATATGAGTAATCATTTAGGTTCCCACCAAATCCGAATGAGCAATGATCGTTGATCGGGTTTCATATTTTTTTAGGTAAATCATCAATACTCTTACCAATGACTGAGTCATGAGTAAGCCATCATCTTAGAAGGTTGTTGAATGGTAAATATGGGCTTTATTTATAGTAATAAATTTTTAAGTAAATGATATTAAATAGTTTTTATTACTTATTAATATAAACTGTGAGCCGTAAGAGGTTTTTTTTAACGAAATCTCTATGGTCATAGAAGGATGTTCATCTGAGCAATGCCGCTATCAATTATCCGAATTGAATCCGAACAAAAGTTCGGTATACGATGCTAGTGCACAAAGATTACCTCAACTCCCCTTGATGCATTGATTATGTATACCAATCTGCACATCACTTCATATTTTTTTACTCTCTTCCAGTAAGTACTTCGTTAAAGGAATTGCTATGAACGCGCCAGCAATCAAAAGCTCAGTCTTTGCTAAATTTAAAACCAAGAATCAAGTGGTGATCAGGGATTTCTCCAAGAAAGACCTGATTCCGATTCGTCACTTTGATTTTAAGTTTAATGCGGCGGATTTGAATGACAAATTTTATCTGCATTCGGAATTTGCATCAGCGTATTTTGAGGCGTTATCGATTTTTCTGACTTTTGGTGAAGATCTGGTCATTGAAACCGCACGCTATCATCGTGATTTCCTGACGGATCCAATCCTTAAACAACGTGTGACGGCCTTGATCGGTCAAGAAGCGATTCATTCTAAAATTCATGATGAGTGGAATGACACCTTGATCGAGCATAATTTTCCGGTCACGTTCTATCGTTTCTTGGCGAAACAAGTCTTTGATCACGGCTTGTTAAAGCTTCCTCAGCCAATGAAGTTATCCATGATGGCAGGTATTGAGCATTTTACGGCGGTACTGGCCGAGTACATGATGAAGCATGAGTCGGTGTTTGACCTGATCACCGATGATGATAAGACCAAAGCCATGTGGCAATGGCATATGTTGGAAGAATCAGAGCATAAAGACATTGCGTATGATGTGTATCAAACACTCTCTGGTAGTTATGTGTTGCGTATGTCTGGATTTGCGCTGGCAACGTTGGTCATTTTTGGTGGCGTATCCGCAGGTGCTGTGGCGATTCCATTCCTTCGCAAGCCAAGCAATTTGATCCGTCCAGCATTTTGGAAAGATGCGGTACGCGGTGTTGGTCTATTATTTGGCCCTAGAGACGGCGTATTTGGTAGTACCTTTGGGCATATTCTTGATTACGTGCGCCCTGATTTTCATCCCAATGACCACGATACGTCTGAATATTTGGTCTATTACAAAGAAAAATTATTAACCCGTAAAGATGGTTTGCTTGCGCGCTATCTGACCAAAGAAATTATCCCGAAAGTGAAAGCAGCCTAAGCATTATCTCAATCACCAGCCATCTCAACGATGGTTGGTCTTTTCTCTTAATTATTGTTGGATAAATCATGAGTTTATTTGGTAAGAAAAGTAAAAAGCCGAGTCAGCAAGCCTACGCAGTTGTGACTGGCGCGGGGAGTGGTATTGGTCGTAGTTTTGCACTAGAGCTCGCAAAACGCGGTGGTACGGTCGTCTGTGCCGACATCAACCTAGCCGCCGCTGAAGAGACCGTTGGCTTGCTGGCGCAGTTGGGTGCGAAAGGATTTGCGATTCAGTGTGATGTTGGCGACGCAGAGCAGGTGAAGTCTTTGTCCGAACAAGCGGAAGTGCTGATGCAGCACCCGACCACATTGGTCATCAACAATGCAGGCGTGGGCTTAGGCGGCAAGTTCGACGAACTAACGCTGGATGATTGGAAATGGTGTATGCATGTCAACTTATGGGGTGTGATCCATGGTTGCCATTATTTTGTGCCGAAGTTTAAACAACTTGGCTACGGTGCGATTATCAACGTCGCGTCTGCGGCAGGTTATACCGCTGCTCCAGAAATGACTGCTTATAACGTCACCAAATCGGGTGTGCTTGCACTGTCAGAGACATTGTCAGCGGAGCTGCAAAAATTCAAGATCAAAGTTAATGTGCTGTGCCCAACGCTGGTACCGACCAACATCATCAAAAATGGTCGTATCCCAGATCGTTATTCCAAACTCGCTGATAACGCTTTGATGAATTATGCCTTTACGACGAGTGATTCAGTTGCCACCCTGACTCTGGATCGTCTGGATAAAGGTCAGCTGTATACCGTTCCGCAAATCGACGCGAAGCTGTTCTGGCTGATGAAACGTACATCGCCAAGTCTCTACGCAAAATTTTTGGGTACGTCGTACCAGTTTTTTAAATAACAGAATTTTATAGGTAAACGTCTATGACTGCTCAAATTAAAACCACAGATTCTATCGAGAAAACCGCAGAGCACTCTGCCCACATCTTTGATAGTTTTATTGTTGGCTCTGGTATTTCAGGGATTGCGACGGCCATTCGTTTGGATCAGGTCGGCTATAGCAATTACAAGATTATTGAAAAAGCGAGTCGCGTCGGTGGCACATGGCGTGAAAATACGTACCCAGGCTGTGGCTGTGATGTGCCATCGGCTTTGTATTCTTATTCGTTTGCACCGAGTGCCAAATGGAGTCATCTGTTTGCTAGACAGCCAGAAATCCTCAATTATCTGGAAGAAGTTAGCGAAAATTTTAATGTGACGTCACGTATTGAATTCAACAATGAACTCCTGAGTGCGGTATGGGATGACGAGCGTCATCTGTGGGTGTTGGAGACGACCAGTGGGCAGTATTTGTCCAGAACCGTTGTGTTTGCAACAGGGCCGATCACTGAAGCGCAAATTCCACGTCTGGAAGGGCTGGATACGTTTAAAGGTGAAATGTTCCACTCCGCCCGATGGAATCATGATTATGATTTAACGGGTAAGCGAATTGCGGTGATTGGAACAGGCGCCTCAGCGATTCAGTTTGTGCCACAGATTCAACCATTGGCAAAAGAGTTGTATGTCTTCCAACGTACGGCACCGTGGGTTGTGCCAAAACCAGATACCGATCTCGGTGAATTCAGCAAATCCATCATAGCCAAATATCCATTCATCCAAAAGGGTTGGCGTAAGGCAGTGGCACAGTCACTCAATGCCATTAACTTTGGTTTGCGCAATCCAGCGGTGTTAAAACCAGTGGGTGAGTTGTTTAAGCAAGTGCTTAAAGTACAAGTGAAAGACCCTGAACTGCTGAAAAACGTAACGCCAAACTTTACCATTGGTTGTAAGCGTTTATTATTTGCAAACAACTATTACCCTGCATTGCAACAACCGAATACCACACTGATTCCACATGGCTTGGTCAAAGTGGAAGGCAACACTGTGATCGCTGCCAATGGCGAACGTCATGAAGTCGATGTCATCATCTGGGGAACAGGTTTTGAGGTGTCGCATCCGCCGATTGGCAAACGCGTGACCAATGTGAAAGGCGAGATATTGGCTGATCTTTGGAAAAATACTTCGCCTCAAGCGTATTTGGGGGCGAGCCTTGAAAATGTCCCGAATGCTTTTCTTGTATTAGGTCCAAACGTCTTGGTCTATGATTCATTTATTGGGCTGGCTGAAGCTCAGCTTGATTTCATCATCGATGGTTTGATGAAGATCAAGACGCAGGGCATTAGCAAGATGATGATCAAACCTGACGTCATCAACAAGCATAATGATCTTGTGCAAAAGAACATTAAAACGACGGTGTTCAATGCG
The DNA here is from genome assembly GCA_025363155.1 of Moraxellaceae bacterium. Classification (GTDB taxonomy): domain Bacteria; phylum Pseudomonadota; class Gammaproteobacteria; order Pseudomonadales; family Moraxellaceae; genus Aquirhabdus. The sequence continues at coordinate 3,473 of JANYEL010000158.1, read as the reverse complement.
GGTGGCTGTAAGAGCTACTATCTGGATGCGAATGGTCGTAACTTTGCGGCATGGCCTTGGTCATTGGCAAAGTTAAAAGAGCGACTGAAATCATTGGACTTGAATGATTATCAGGTTGAATACGGAGGTGCCGAACGCAGAGTCACCTCTATGGCCTCGCATCCTACTTCGCGTTTTGAGTTGTGCGAATAGGACAAGTAAGCGTTAGTTGAACCATTACGCAAGTACATAAAAAAGCCCCACTCATTATTGAGTAGGGCTTTTTTTGAATTGATTGGCGGAGAGGGAGGGATTCGAACCCTCGATAGGTTTAACCCTACGCCGCATTTCGAGTGCGGTACATTCAACCACTCTGCCACCTCTCCGACGGCGGGCATTTTATGCTGCCATTCTGATAAACACAAGACAGTTCCATTTAAAATGCCTTGTGAAAATCAGTCAGGGTATTAGATGCTGCTTAAATCAACGCCAATGCGGTTAGCGACTTCTTCGTAGGCTTCAACCACATCGCCAAGACCTTGACGGAAACGATCTTTGTCGAGTTTCTTCTTGCTGTCTTTGTCCCACAAACGGCAACCATCTGGGCTGAATTCATCGCCCAACACGATTTGACCATGGAACACGCCAAACTCAAGTTTGAAGTCAACCAGCATCATATTACCTTTGTCGAACAATGCTTTAAGTACGTCATTCACTTGGTAAGTCAGCGCTTTCATGGTCGCGAGTTGTTCGGCAGTTGCCCAGCCGAGTGTGATAGAAACTGATTCATTGACGATTGGATCGCCCAATGAATCGTCTTTGTAGAACAATTCAAAAGTAGGCGGTGTCAAAGGACGGCCTTCTTCTAAACCGAGACGGCGGCACAAGCTGCCAGCTGCATAGTTACGCACCACACATTCCACTGGAATCATGTTCAAGCGTTTAACCAGCACTTCATCTGGAGTCAGCAATTTTTCAAAATGCGTCGGAATGCCTGCTTCAGCCAATTTTTGCATGATGAATGCATTGAACAAGTTGTTCACGCGACCTTTACGGGCGAGCTGTTCAACACGTTTGCCGTCAAATGCTGATGTGTCGTCACGGAACACGAGAATCAGATGATCTGCATCAGTTGATTCATAAACGGATTTGGCTTTGCCAGTGTACAGTAGTGCTTGTTTTTGCATGAATCATGATCCAATTAAGCGGTTTTTAATAACAATATATCAGCAATTACGCTGACCAATTCTGGGTAATACGTTCAAGCAGTTCAGTGGCAATGGTTTTATCAGCCAGCGAATCATCTGCTTTTTGCAGCGTAGCTGTGGTGACATTGCCAATACGACCTAGTCGAAGTTGGTAGGTTGTCTTGTCAATCACCACATCAAAGCGACTTGCCGCTGCGTTGCGTGACTTAACATCAACATTCGCCACACTCAATGTGCGGTTGATGATGTCCCAAATTTTGCTGGAATCACCAGACACTTTCAAAATCGGGTAGCCATTGCCATCAATCACCAGTTGTGGTGCAGATGGCGTACCGTCACCCACTTGAGCGATGGAGATCTTGGCTTCATCCAGCGGCTTTGGCTTCGGTACGACAAAGACATTACCTTTTGAATTGCTGATGACTAGGGCTTCTGAGGCACTATTGCTTGGTACGACAGGCACTGGATAAAGCGGTGCAATTTGTCGTGTTTTAAACTCTTCAGGCACTTGAACTGGCGCAATACTTTGCGCGTTTTTATAGTCCATCGAACCGTTGTTGATACCCCAACTGCTGCAACCTGTGACCGCCACACTGAGTGCGGTCATGGACAGTGTTGTCACTACGCGTTTTGAAGTGTTGTTCAATACATCGCTAAAGCGTAAACCACGTTGCAGCATAATCATGTCTCTCATCGCTCAATAGATCGTTAGTCAGGACAATTATTACCTTTACGCTGATTCGATCTGGCTGCAACCTTAAAATCGCACTGACATTCAATCAACTGACATCAGAATCAACCGATCATAATAAAATCAACGAGGTAATATCCCAGATTCAACCAAAGCGGCGTGAACCTGAGCTTGATATTCATTTGCCAGTACAGTCAGTGGTAAACGCAAACCGAGTCCCATTCTACCCATATCATACAAAGCCCATTTGACAGGGATCGGATTGGATTCGCAGAACAAAATCTGATGAAGGATGGCAATTTTCTGGTTCAGTTGCTCTGCAAGCGCAGCGTTGCCTTCTAAGGCAGCACGGCAAATCTCATGCATTGCACGAGGAGCAACGTTTGCAGTCACAGAAATATTGCCTTTTGCGCCCAAACCAATCAATTGCCACGCTGTTGGATCGTCACCTGATAACACATCAATGCCGCCATTCGGCAAAGCATTCAGACGCGTAATCAGTTCGTGTCCACGGGCGAGATCGCCAGTTGCATCTTTGATTGAAACAATGCCGTCGACTTGCGCCAAGCGAACCACTGTATCGTTATGCATATCCACGCCTGTACGGCCTGGAACATTATAGAGCATTTGTGGTAAATCAACTGCTTCTGCGATCGCGCGATGGTGGCGATACAGTCCTTCTTGTGTGGGTTTGTTGTAATACGGCGTGACTAAAAGCGCCGCATCTGCACCGAGTTTTTTGGCAGTTTGGGTGAGTTCGATGGCTTCGCGAGTTGAGTTCGCGCCTGTGCCTGCGATGATCGGAATGCGACGCGCAGCGACTTTGATCACATGCTCAATGGCGCTAGCATGTTCAACAACATCAAGTGTTGCTGATTCGCCAGTCGTACCGACTGCAACAATGGCATCAGTCCCTTCGGCAATGTGCCATTCAACCAGACGTGTCAACGCGTCAAAGTCTACCTTACCGTCATCATGCATTGGTGTGACGATTGCGACGATAGAACCTTGAATTCGTGGTGTATTACCCTGCGATGACATGCCATCACTCCTGCATTTTTTAAATTAAACTGGTTCGCGTGATTTGGTTCATAGTTTTTTATAGAAACACAAACCGCTAAACATTAGAGTATACGCAATTCTTAAAACCAACAAAAGACTAAAACAAAAAAGCCAGAACATGAGTCTGGCTTTTTTGCGAGTATTTCAAATTTGGAGCGGGAAAAGAGACTCGAACTCTCGACCCCGACCTTGGCAAGGTCGTGCTCTACCAACTGAGCTATTCCCGCGATGTGGGGCTATTCTAGCGATTTATCTAAGCGTGTCAAGGCTTCAATAAACTGATCACTCAAAAAGTGAGCATTACGATTCTGAAAAAAACTTACCTTGTGACCAAAATGTGACTATTTGGTGACTTGTTCATATTTTGATCGCTATGGTTTTGACACCAACTCTGAGTGACCCCTGCTGAAAAATAAGGACGAAATTTTAAGAGATATAATTCAGTCAAAAGGAGTTACATCTCATGCGTCAAAGATACAGTCCAGAGTTCAAAGCCGAAGCGGTTAAGTTAGTTCTTGAGCAAGAACAAACCC
>JANYEL010000069.1 GCA_025363155.1 Moraxellaceae bacterium | reverse complement strand
GTATACCAATGTCATCTTGGCGGAATGGGCGGCATCTGGCGTGAAATCAGTGCAAGTCATCAGTCCTGCGTTTTCGGCCGATTGTTTGGAAACATTAGAAGAGTTGGCTGTCGAAAATCGGCAGACGTTTTTAGATGCGGGCGGTCAAGCGTATGCTTATATTCCAGCCCTCAATGAGGATAGTCTGCATATTGAGATGATGGTGGATCTGGTGCGTTCGTATTCCGTTTAATTTTCGACGATACCGCATCTTAATTGGTGCACAGAATCAATGTTTACGCCGTTTGATCCAGCTTTGGTAACGGCGTGACAGTGGTTTGTGTTCGATAGCGTAAGAAACCATCAACAAACCCGAGCAGTTCACCCGATGCAAATGCTGTCCATTGTTCATTGTCGGTTAAAGGTTCAGTCGCAATGACTGCAACGCGATCATCGGGCGTCGTGTGATGACTAAAATCGATATCGACATCCATATCAATTAAATGCGCCTGACTAAACGGCCACGCACGGACCAACCAATGCAGGTTGGTGGTTGCATAGGCAAACAAGGCCTGACCATTCGATAGAATAAAATTAAACGTGCCATGGGCTGCAATGGGTGGTGCCATTTCGGCCAGCGCATCAAAAATTTGCGGAATCGTCGGTTCGGTATTGCCAAAACGTTCGCGTAAACCTTGCAGCAATGCGCAATAGGCGCGTTCACTATCGGTCGTGCCGACAGGTACATAACTGCCATCTAGTGTAGGTGCATAGTCTTGTAGATTGCCGTTGTGGGCAAAGATCCAATGACGTCCCCAGAGTTCGCGCATGAACGGATGACTGTTCTCGAGTTCGATTTTGCCTTGGGTGGCTTTGCGAATATGCGCAATGACATTCTTTGATTTAATCGGATGATTACGCAGACAGTTTGCAATCGGTGAATCGACCGCAGACTGACTCTCGACAAATAAACGACAGGCCTTATTCTCAAAAAAAGCAATTCCCCAGCCATCTGAGTGGTCAGATGTCACGCCTGCGCGCTGCGTAAAACCTTTAAAGGAAAAGGTAATGTCGGTCGGTGTGGCGCAGTTCATGCCGAGTAATTGGCACATGTCGAGATCTAAGCTCCTTCGGTTGAACAATGGATCGTTATATTCAATGCCGCTATGACGCGGTGGGTTGACCCCACTAACATTGAGTATAGCGGATTAACAGCGGATGTAAGCTAGATTCTGTCAAGTTATAGGGGGTAAAAGCAACTATTCAGTTAAGTGCTGCTTTGCAGAAAATGTGATGAGGAGGGGTAATCACTAGGATACTTAAATTGCTTTTTATTCAAAATTAAAAAGATAATGAATATCATATTGTTATTAATGCCGTCCCTTGATGTATTTTTATGTAAAAAATGTCGCTATGTGACAATTAATGTCATTAAATGCCATTCGTCGGAAATGATGAAAAATTAGTTGGCATTTTTTGATCAAGCGCATACATTCTTCGTCTTTGGTCATTCCTAAAATGGGTTTGAAAAGGAACATGAAGCTCCTTGAGTTAAAATTAAAAGAATATTTCACGAGTTTGTACCAACGCGCACTGGGCTCAGTGATTGTGATGGAGTGGACTCGTGTACAAAAAAGCATGTTTGTTCTTGCGCTTATGATTGGGTTGTCGTTCTTTTTTCTTTTTTATATCGTGATTGTATTTTTGGATCAAGAATGGCGTCCTTATATTAACGAGCCTATGTTTCGTATTTTAGGGTTGCAAATCGTTGCGACCATTGGCTTGTCATCCTTTCTGATGTGGTGCTGCTTTATATGGCGTAATAGTCTGTTCGCAAATCAGTATATGCCGTTCATTGTGAATGCCTTCTATGCGATTGCAATGTGTGCCAATGGCTATATGTTGGGGGCAATGAGTCCTGCAACGGGAATATTCCTTATCGGTACGCCAATCATTGGGCTGGCCTTGTTCCCTAGAATCATTGTGATGCCGCTGACGATTGTGGCGATGTTCATCATGATGGTTTTAGCCTACGCTGGAACGGTGGGTTGGATTCCTTATGCTCCTGCATTTAATGGTGTCGAGCGTACAGATTTAAAACAATCGTCGATCTTCTATTTTTATACCCAGCTGTATTTCATGCTGCCGCCGTCACTCATCATTATGGTTCTGTCGGATGTGATTTTTAAACAATGGCATGAGCGTGGACGTGAAGTGACTTTACTGAGTCAATTGGACTCCTTAACTAATTTGTATAATCGCCGCACTGTGAATGAGCATCTTGAGCGCTTGCTTAAAATGAGTACTGAAGCGGATCGGATTTCAATCCTGTTACTGGATTTAGATTTCTTTAAACAAGTCAATGACACACACGGACATATGGCTGGTGATGATGTGTTACGGGAAGTGGGGCATCTACTGCAATCCACTATGCGTAAAAATGATCTAGCGGGTCGGTTTGGTGGCGAGGAGTTTATCGTTGTTTTATATCGCTCTGCCCATGAGATTGGTATGAGTGTGGCGGAACGGATTCGCGCCCGTATTGCTGAGATTCGTGTGACAAGCCCAGCAGGAAAAGAGGTGCATGTGACTGCCAGTGTAGGCGTATCGACATTCTCACCATTCGGAATGACCGGGATTGATCAAATCCTGTCGCAAGCCGATCAAGCTTTATATACCGCCAAAGATGCAGGCCGCAATCAAGTGGTTCACTATGATCAGTTGTCCGAGTTGAATCCCGCTCTAGCTGATCGCGCACCTAGTTTTAGTGTGGATCATGCAGACCTTGAACGCCGAACGCCTAATCTGGCTCGTCCCTAGGTTTGCCTATCTTTGAAGATTTGCCTATCTTTGAAATGGCAATCAGCATGGCTATTTCAAAGATAAAAAATTGAAAAACCTATTCTTCTTCGAAATCATTATGTTCTTTCGATTCATCCACTGGGACGCGATAGTCTTCGTTCGCCCATGCCCCTAAATCAATCATCTTGCAACGTTCGCAGCAGAACGGGCGGAAAGGATTGTCTGTCCAGCGCGCTGGTTTTTTGCAACGTGGACATGGAAATTCACGGGTGGTGATTTCTTCAAGAACTTGACTCATAACATACTCTAAGCAAAAAATATTTAACAAGGCATCGAGTTGATTTCTCTAACCCAATGCTTGTCATGTTTAAGGGTGGGTCGAGGTTAAAAACTCACCGCGAATGTTTGGAATGCGACAGGTTTATTCTGTGCATCAAATAATTCGACAACCGCAAGGTATGGCTGACCACGTGTCACGTTGGTCACTAGAGCCGTTAGAGGCGCTGCAGGGGCAACTATTTGTCGGATAAATGCGTTGTTGTTTGAGTTCACTTGCATCGGATCAATGATCATTATGAGTGCTTTATTTGCATTGCTCACAAACGACCAGTTGATGGAATCCCCTGTTTGTGTGACCGTAAAGTGGTTTGGGAAGTTTTGGCTGGCTTTGTAGACTTGCCATGTACCTTTGTCTGCGACGTTATAGTTCCCGCAATTTGTTGATTTAACATCATCGCCGTTCACCAAGTTACGGTTATACGTGCCGCTATAGTTGTCGCCCGCTCGAGAATAGCTGCCGCTGAAGAAGCCATTAAAGATCGGGTTTAAATTGTTGCTGCTCAACGAGTCTAAGCTGCCGGAAATGACGCCCATTTTCAGGTAGGCCGTTAATTTGTCACCGCTGATGGAGAGTGCATTGGTGCGTTGGCAAGCCAGAAACTGAAACGACATGCGACCCAAAAAAGTACCGCCACTATTGGGCAGCGATAAATACATCCCACCGATATTTGATGCGGGATTAGCAACATTGTCAGTTTGCAGAAAGTAGCCATAAAAGCGCCCACCCGCGCCATCTTCAAGTGCTGGCGGGGTAATCGAGTCGAGGACTTGATCTGTCGTTCCACTGCCGCAGCCTGTGAGTAATAAGGTTGTGCTGAAGCAGCCAGCGAGTAAAATTTTCTGGAAGGACATACGATTCTCTTGAAGGTTAATGCGATATGAGTGTGATGACTGTCACAGGGAGTAAATTAGCCTTGCTGATGTTTACGCATAATGGTTTGCCATTGCTCGGCGCTAACTGGCATGAGTGATAAACGGTTGCCACGGCGAACTAAAGCAAGATCAGCTAGTTCGGGCATATTGCGCATCTGTTCGAGTGAAATCATATTGTCCCAGATGCTGCCAAAACTCACATCAACGCCTGTCCAACGTGGATTTTCCACGGTGGATTTCGGATCATAATAATGATGTTCTGGGTTAAACTGAGTTGGGTCAGGGTAGCCCCCACGACTAATGGTCATTTGCCCGACAACGCCTGGCACTTTGCAGTTTGAGTGATAGAATAACGCTTCATCACCCGCCGCCATTTGCCGTAAAAAATTACGTGCTTGATAGTTGCGTACGCCATCCCAAAGCGCGGTTCCGCGTTCTTTGAGGTGTTCAATACCAAATGTTTCTGGTTCCGATTTCATCAGCCAATAGGCCATAGGATGCTCCCGTTTTGAGTCTTTTTTTAACTGCTTCGCATCATATTCCGTTGGCATTGTACATTCACATGCCGTGGTGCGTGAAAAAATGCCCATATTGTGATTTTAACTCACATGCCGTGCCGCAAGGAGCTTTTTCGGTAGACGGAACGTTATCAAGTGATCTCGAGCAGGAATACTTAACAGCACTGGTTGCCGATGCCCAGCAACAAATTGATTGGGCGGGTAATCGTCCGCTGATGAGTGTTTTTATTGGTGGTGGCACGCCTTCATTGATTTCAGCAACAGGTTATCAATGGCTGTTTGCTCAACTGCGTGAACTCTTTGTTTTTTCAGATGATTGTGAAATTACCTTAGAGGCGAATCCAGGGACACTCGAACATGCGCCGTTTGTTGAGTATCTAAACGCAGGAATTAATCGTTTATCACTCGGCGTGCAGACCTTTGATGATGCGCTATTACAGACCTTGGGTCGTGTGCATGGTTCTGAAGAGGCAAGGCAGGCGATACAGCGGGCTAAAGCGGATGGTTTTACCCGATTAAATGTCGATTTGATGCATGGTTTGCCAAATCAATCGGTCGAGCAGGCCATTTTGGATTTGCAGACCGCGATTGATTGTGGTGCTAGTCATATTTCTTGGTATCAACTGACGATTGAGCCAAATACGGTATTTTTCCGCACCCAACCCGTGTTGCCTGATGAAGACCGCTTGGCGGACATTCAAGCGGCTGGCGAGGCGTTGTTGCGTGCGCGTGGCTTTGTTCAATATGAAGTATCGGCATGGGCAAAAGAACGTCCAAGTCAGCATAATTTGAATTATTGGCAGTTTGGTGATTACTTGGCGATTGGTGCTGGCGCACATGGCAAGGTCACTGTTTTGAAGAGTGATAAAACGGATGAGCCCGCGATTTATCGCTTCCAAAAGACACGTTTGCCGAAAGATTATCTTGCACAAGTGCCAGCGCCAGCTTTGCAATATGAAGCGGTGCAAGCTGCGGATTTACCGTTTGAGTTTATGATGAATGCATTGCGCTTGGTTGAAGGTGTGCCAAGCGCGTATTTTGCTGAACGGACTGGACTGAGTTTTGATGTTGTAAGTGAAACAGTTCAACAGCTTCAGCGAGAAAAATTGTTGGATGACAATCAAGAGCAATTGAAATGTACACCGCTTGGTTTTAATTATTTGAATGAAGTGCTGGCGAGGTTTTCTTAAGTGTTAAAGAAGTCTAAGTTCACTGAGCGGAGTCGAAGTGAGCATCTCAGACTTCATTGGAATATCCTCGCGCATTTCGACTCCGCTCAATGAGCTATTTTGTTTTAAAAACTCACATAAAGAAGCCGCCTCATTCGGGCGGCTTCTTCACACTTAACTCACCATTAAGCCAGTTTTTGAGCTGTTTCTAAAACTTGTAAGCGATCAGCAGAGTCATTACCGACATGATCATTGGCAACGGCTGGCAAGCGCTCTGGTTTGAGCGTTGGTTTTTCGCTGCTATTAATCACGGCTTCATTAACTTCAACTGTGCCGACATCAGTCATCGATGGAAGATCGTACATGGTGTCGAGCAAAACGTTTTCTAGAATAGAACGTAAGCCACGCGCACCAGTTTTGCGATCAAGTGCTTTTTTCGCAACCGCTTTCAATGCGGGTTCATCAAATGACAAATCGACATTTTCCATTTCAAACAGACGTTGATACTGTTTAATCAAGGCATTCTTCGGTTCTGTCAGAATCTGAATCAGTGCTTCTTCATCCAATTCTTCGAGCGTCGCCAACACAGGCAAGCGACCAATGAATTCAGGAATCAGACCGTATTTAATCAGATCTTCTGGTTCGACTTCGCGGAACAGTTGACCGAGTGTTTTGGTCGCATCTTTGCTCTTCACATCTGCACTAAAGCCGATGCCGCCTTTTTCGCTACGTTGTTTAACGACTTTTTCAAGTCCTGCAAACGCACCACCGCAAATGAACAGGATGTTCGAGGTATCAACCTGAACAAACTCTTGCTGTGGATGTTTACGACCACCTTGTGGCGGAATCGATGCAACGGTTCCTTCGATCATTTTCAGCAGGGCTTGTTGTACGCCTTCGCCTGAAACGTCGCGGGTAATCGATGGGTTATCGCTTTTGCGGCTAATCTTGTCGATTTCATCGATGTAGATAATGCCCATTTGTGCTTTTTCGACATCGTATTCAGCTTTTTGCAGCAGTTTTTGCACAATGTTTTCAACGTCTTCACCGACATAACCCGCTTCAGTCAATGTCGTTGCATCCGCCATCGCAAAAGGAACATCGAGCAAGCGCGCTAATGTTTGAGCAAGCAAAGTTTTGCCTGAACCTGTTGGGCCAACCAGCAAAATATTACTTTTTGAAAGCTCAACCATCGCATCACGCGCACCCGTTTTTGACGGGACGTTTTGTGAGGCTTTCAGACGTTTGTAATGGTTATAAACCGCAACAGCCAACGTTTTCTTGGCTTGATCTTGACCAATCACATACTGATCGAGCGCCGCACGAATTTCAGTCGGCTTCGGC